>CAZHPY010000034.1:0-16488 GCA_964534705.1 uncultured Planctomycetia bacterium
ATGTGGATGAAACCAAGTGAACATGATCTTATGATAGAGAAGCTGGAAGTTGGGCCCCTCGGCGCTAATTGTTATATAGTGGCAGATAAGGCGACCAGGAACGCTTTTCTCATAGATCCCGGGGGAGAGCCGGACCGTATAAAGGGTGCGTTAAAAAAGGAGAAGCTAAACCTGAAATTTATAATCAATACGCATGGCCATGGCGACCATATATTTGGCAACGGATATTTTGGCGTGCCTGTATACGTGCACAGCCTTGATAAGGATTTTCTTACGGATCCATCAAAGAACCTTTCGGGGTTCTTCGGCCTTTTCATGAAGGCATCGAAAGCCGACAGGCTGCTGGAGGACGGAGAAAAGATATCTATGGGTAACCTGGAGATGGAGATCATACATACGCCCGGTCACACACCGGGCGGCATTTCGATAAAAATAGACGGTGTTGTATTTACGGGGGATACGTTATTTGCCGGAGGTATAGGCAGGACAGACCTGCCCGGTGGAGATGAGGAACAGTTGTTCAAGTCCATAAAGGACAAGCTGTTCGCGCTTAATGACGATGTTATAGTCTATCCAGGCCATGGCGGTGAATCTACCATAGGCAGGGAGAAAAAAACCAATCCATTTTTTTCATGAAAGAACTATTAGACGAATTCATAAATTATCTTTCGGTAGAGAAGGGGCTCAGTAAAAATACGATAGCCTCTTACAGGACGGACCTTTTATCCTTCTTGAATTATCTTGAGTCAAAAGGTTTTAGCAATATAGAAAAGATCAAGCGGGATAATATAACGGTATATCTATTGCACTTAAAGGACAAAGGATTGTCCGGCAATTCGGTATCGCGCGCGCTAGTTGCCATAAAGATGTTCTACAGGTTTTTGGCGCAGGAAAATTTTATAAAGGATAACGTTGCCGGAGTGCTTGAGTCGCCGAAATTAATAAGGCCTCTCCCGAACGTATTGAACCTCGCGGAGGTGGAGAAACTGCTTTCCGCGCCGGACATAAGGGACTGGATGGGCATACGTGATAAAGCTGCGCTTGAACTTATGTATGCTACCGGGATGAGAGTATCCGAAATGGTCGACCTTCCTACGAGCACTATAAACCTTGATATGGGATTTATAAAGTGCAGGGGGAAAGGGGACAAAGAGAGGATCGTCCCGATAGGTACGCATGCCAAGGATTCAATATCGCGGTATATAGAGAAGGTGAGGCCGTCTCTCCTTAAGAGCAAGTCGGACAACCATTTGTTCTTAAGCAGGCTGGGCAAGAGGGTGTCCCGGCAATCATTCTGGAAGATGATAAAAAAATACGCGAAGAAAGCAAGGATCAGGAAAGAGATAACCCCTCATACATTGAGGCACAGTTTTGCCACTCATCTTTTGGAAAGAGGAGCCGATCTAAGGGTTGTCCAGGAAATGCTGGGCCATTCAGATATAGCGACGACACAGATATATACTCATATAAACAAGGAAAGATTGAAATCCATACATAAACAGTTCCATCCAAGACCATAAAGAGGTAAAGTATGAGGAACATGTCAGAAAAAATGCATGAATGTTTTAGCCAGGCGACGACGATCCTTTTAAAAAGAATAGGCGCTATCAGTAAATCCATGGGGTATAGGGTGTGCCTGGTGGGCGGCACTGTAAGGGACCTGCTTTTGGGGACGGAGAATCTGGATATCGACGTAGTTGTCGAAGGCAATGCGATAGATATCGGAGAAAGATTAGCTAAGGACCTTCACGGCATAATAGTTTCCCATAAAAGGTTCGGCACCTGTACCGTTACGACACCCGAATACCTGAAAATAGATTTTGCCACTGCCCGAAAAGAAACATATGAAAAGCCCGCGGCGCTTCCGACCGTACAGTTCAGTTCCCTGAAAGATGACCTTATCAGGCGCGATTTTACCATAAACGCGATGGCAATAAGCCTTAACGACAAGGATTTCGGCCATCTGGTGGACTTTTTTGACGGGACAGGGGACCTTTCACGCAAGATAATAAAGGCGCTTCATGATAGATCTTTCATAGACGATCCTACGAGGATATTACGGGCCATAAGGTTCGAAAAACGGATGAAATTTTCCATCGAGCAGCATACATCCAACCTGATCCGAAAATCCATAGAAAAAGAAATATATAAGAAACTGGAAGAACCGAGATTGCGCGACGAGATAATACTTATATTGAAGGAAAAAGAGCCTTTTAATATAATAAAGAGGATGGATGATTTTAAGGCGCTCAAGATAATCCATCCATACCTGAAACTCCATAAGGACCTTCGGGAGACCATTAATGCCATAGACAAGGCCTGCCTATGGTATCAGGACAACAGCCCCCGGAGAAGATCGATAGAGAAATGGCTGATCTATCTTATGGCATTATTCGATGATGTAAGCTATGACGGGACTGTATATTTCTGTAACAAATTCGAGTTTAAGCGCGGTGAGCGCCTGAGGATAATGTCATATAAGAAAGATGGCTCGAGGATACTGAAGATACTGAACTCAAAGAACAAAATACTGCCCAGCAAGATCTACCGTCTTCTTGAGCCGTTGTCGCATGAGGTAACGCTCCTCTTGATGGCCATTTCCCGGTCAGACATAGGCAGGGGGCGCATAATGGAGTTTTTCCACAAATACAATGGAATGCACCCGTCCGTAAGAGGAGATGATATAAAGGCGCTTGGCGTGAAGGCAGGGCCGCATTTTGCAAAGATAATGGAGAGGATCCTGTATAAGAAACTGGACGGTATACTGAAGTCTAAGGAAGAAGAAATAGAGTACGCCAGGAAGCTGGCCAACAGAAGGTTATAATCAGGAGATAAAAATGTCAAAACAAAGGTCGGAGAGGGTGCAGGAAGCCCTGCGCCAGGAGATAAGCAAGATAGTCCTTGATGAAATAAAGGACCCGCGGGTGGGATTTATTACTATAACAAAAGTTGAGCTGACAGAAGACCTGCGCTACGCCAAAATTTATTTCAGCGTCCTGGGAGAGATGAAAGATAAGACGCTGGCCCTGAAAGGGCTCAATAGCGCCAAGGGTTATATAAGAAGCCTTATAGCTGACAGGATAAAATTAAGATTTACACCGGACATAGCGTTTAAGATCGATGAGTCCCTGGAGTACACGAAGGAGATCTACGATCTATTGGACCGCATAAAAAAAGAGAAAGGTAACAGCGATGAAAGAAGTGATAAAAGCGATAAGCGAGAATAATAAATTCCTTATAACGGCCCACATCAATCTTGAAGGCGATTCCCTCGGAAGCCAGCTTGCTATGAAAGAGTTGCTTATAAGCATGGGAAAGAAGGCCTATATACTTGATAGCGATGCCGTGCCGGACCATTATAAGTTCCTTCCTAAGGCTGACGAGGTATCGAATGACCTGGATAAGATAGAGCCTTTCGATGCCGCCGTAGTGCTTGATTGCCCTACGCTTAAAAGAACGGGACGGGTAAGCAAGGTGATCAAAGAGAGCGCAAAAGTTGTAATTAATGTCGATCACCACATATCCAATGAAAAATTCGGGGATATCAACTGGGTCGATCCCAATGCCAGCTCTGCGGGGGAAATGGTATACAGGCTTTATAAAGAAACCGGCGCTAAACTTACCAAGGAAGTGGCCCTGTCTCTTTACATCGCCATACTCACCGATACGGGATCTTTTAATTATGATAATACATCAAGCGTGACGCATGAGATCGCGGGGGAGCTGCTTGGGTATGGGCTCGATCCTGCGCTTGTTTCAGAGAGCGTATATGAGCGAAGGTCGCTGGAGGACATAAGGCTACTGGCGCTTGTCCTTGATACATTAAAGGTCAACAAGGACGGCAATGTGGCTTATCTTGAAGTTACAAGAGATATGCTCAATAAAACAGGCGCTGATATAGCAAAGTCCGAAGGCCTTATTAATTATGCAAGGTCTATCGACAAGGTTAAAGTGGCCGTGTTGTTTAAGGAGGACCTGAAGGAAAAGAACAGGATCAATATAAGTTTCCGCTCCAAGGGTAACGGCGAGACAATAGATGTGAATAAAATAGCTTCTGTATTCGGCGGCGGCGGCCATATGAGGGCATCCGGCTGCGTAATTATGGGCAGTCTGGAAGAAGCAAAGAAAAAAGTGCTTGCAGAAGCAGAAAAAGAAATAAAGAGATGCAATGGACGGAATATTACTAGTCGATAAGCCTCAGGGTTTTACGAGCCACGATGTCGTTAATTTTATAAGAAATAGATTCGGTATTAAAAAAGCCGGCCATGCAGGCACTCTCGATCCTATGGCAACAGGCCTCCTGGTGCTCCTCATAGGAAATTACACCAAGCGTTCAAACCAATTCCTTAACGATGACAAGGAATACGATGCGACTATGACCATAGGCGCGACCTCGGATACAGGCGATGCCTGGGGGCAGGTCCGTCCGCACGACAATAAAGCTAAAAAGATCGCCCAAAAAGACATAGAGGATATTTTCGCCGGCTTCGTCGGTGCGATGGACCAGGCAGTCCCTTCTTATTCTGCAAAAAAATTTAAAGGTAAAAAATTATATGAACTTGCAAGAAAAGGTATAGAGGTCAAGCTGGACCCGAAAAAAATAGTGATCCACTCTCTTAGGATCACCGGTATCAGCCTACCTGAGATATCTTTTAAAACATCGTGCTCCAAAGGCACTTATATAAGGCAATTGTGCATCGATATAGGGAATTCCCTGGGGTGCGGCGCCTATCTATCCAGGCTGCGCAGGACACGCTCCGGCAATTTTGAAATAAATGAGGCAATTTCTATAGAAGAGCTTAAAGGGATGGATGCGCAATCGGTCAAGAAAAGATTAAAGGAGTTATGAATAAAAAGGGCTCAATTGTCACTATAGGGGTATTCGACGGTGTGCATGTAGGACATCAGGCCGTCATAAAAAGAGCGGTCAAAAAGGCCAGGTCGTACGGATTGAAGAGCATAGTAGTGACATTCGATCCCCATCCATTAAAGGTCCTGGATCCGCTCCATTTTATCCCCAGCCTCATATCTTTGGACCATAGGATAGGTCTCATCAAAAAGTCGGGCATAAATGAAGTGTTTGTGCTGAAATTCAATAAAAGAATGGCCAATATTTCCCCGGAACGATTTGTGGAAGATGTAATAATCAAGAGGATGCATGCCAGGGAAATAGTGGTGGGGAAAGATTTTTATTTTGGAAAGGGAGCCAGTGCTGGCGTGGAAAAACTGCGCGAAATAGCCGAAAAAAGATCTGTTAAAGTAGAAATAGTAAAACCGGTCAGAAAAAGCTCCCGTATAGTCAGCTCTACTATTATAAGGCGCCTGGTCCTGGAGGGTAGGATCAGGGAAACTGAGCAGCTCCTGGGAAGGCCGTATTCTATCCTTGGGACCGTTGTAAGCGGAACAAAATTAGCGCGGAAACTCGGTTATCCTACGGCCAATGTCAACCCTCACCATGAAGCCATACCTCCCAGCGGTGTATATGTGGTCAAGATAAAATCCGGGGGAAGGACATACGGCGGGGTAATGAACATAGGCGTAAGGCCCACTTTCTATGATCACGGGCACGATAAGGAGCCTACTATAGAAGTCCATATATTTAATTTTCATAAAAAAATTTATGGTAAAGACCTTGAGATAAGGTTTGTCCGGAAAATACGGGATGAAAAAAAGTTTAAAACAAAAGATAGGCTGATCGAGCAAATAGAAAAAGATGAAAGATCGGCTAAGGCCCTGCTGCGATAATTTGCTTTACAAATGGATATAATTGTGATAATATGTGCAAAATAATTAAGAAAGAAAGGTAGAAAATGACTTTAGCAAAAGATAAAAAGAAAGAACTCATAGGCGGCTATAAGATCCATGAAAAGGATACAGGTTCGCCTAACGTGCAGATCGCGCTTCTTACAGAGCGCATAAACTCGCTTTCCGACCATTTCAAGGCGCATAAAAAAGACCACCATTCAAGACAGGGTCTTCTGCGTATGGTAAGTATCCGCCGGAGGCTTCTCGAGTATTTAAAAAGAAAAAGTCCTAAGGATTACCAGGATATAATAAAGAAGCTGGATTTGAGAAAATAGTTTTTCGGGGAATTCCTTCATGCCGGTTTTATCTATGGAAACCTCCCACATAAAAAGCAAAGGATGATACAGTATGCAAAAATTTGAAAAGACTCTTGGTTCACAGAATATCGTTGTTGAGACAGGTAGAATGGCAAAACAGGCCGATGGCGCTGTGACCGTCCAGTTGGGCGGTACAGTTGTCTTAGTTACAGCAGTATGTTCCAGGGAAGCAAGGGAAGGCCTTGATTTTTTTCCTCTTACCTGTGAATACCAGGAGAAGACTTACGCAGCCGGGAAGATCCCTGGCGGATTTTTTAAGCGTGAGGGTCGCCCCTCCGAAAAAGAGATCCTGACAGCCCGTCTTATAGACAGGCCTATCAGGCCTTTGTTCGAAAAAGGTTTCATCAATGAAATGCAGATCGTTGCCATAGTAATATCGAGCGACGGCGAGAACGATTCGGATGTATTGGCCATGTTTGGCGCGTCTTGTGCGCTTACGATATCGGATATTCCTTTCGCAGGCCCGATCGCCGCTGTAAGGGTGGGGAGGGTTGACGGAAAGTTTGTTATCAATCCTACTTTTAAGGAGCTTACTTCCAGCGATATTGACCTGGTCGTAGCCGGTAACAGGGATAGCGTGCTTATGGTGGAGTCCGGATCAAATGAACTTTCGGAAGATGATGTATTGGACGCGATCAAATTCGGTCACAAAGAAATGCAGCCCCTGATCGATCTGCAGGAGGAGATGGTAACGGCCTGTGGAAAAGAGAAGAGGGAGATCACCCTTCATAATGCTGATGAAGAACTGTTGAAAGAAGTAAGAAAAGCTGCCGTATCAAGGTTAGGCGAGATAAACAGGCTCCATACGAAAGAGCAGCGCGAAGAGGCGATGCATAAGCTTTGTACCGAGCTCATAGAAAAGTTTGTTACCGAAGAGTCGGAATATACCGAAAAAGATGTTAAATCCGCGTTGTATGAAGCGGAAAAGGAAGAAGTCCGCAAATTTATCGTAGAGAAGAAGACCCGTGTTGACGGCAGAAAGTTTGACGAGATACGTCAGATAACTTGCGAGGTCGGCGTACTGCCTCGTACGCACGGTTCGGGGTTATTTACCCGCGGACAGACTCAAAGTCTTTCCGTTACTACGCTGGGAACAAGTGCGGATGAACAGATGATAGACGCTCTCGAAGGCGAGATGCAGAAGAGTTTCATGCTGCATTATAATTTTCCTCCTTTTTCCGTAGGAGAAGTAAGGCCCATGAGGGGCCCCGGAAGACGGGAGATAGGTCACGGTGCTTTGGCTGAAAGGTCGCTGAAGCCTGTAATGCCGAGTAAGGATAAGTTCCCATATACTGTCCGTGTGGTTTCCGATATATTGGAATCAAACGGTTCTTCAAGCATGGCCACAGTTTGCGCCAGCACCTTATCATTAATGGATGCCGGCGTGCCTATTTCCGGCCCCGTAAGCGGTATAGCAATAGGGTTAGTTAAAGAAGGAAAAGATACGATAATACTTACGGACATAGGCGGCGTTGAGGATCATTACGGTGACATGGACTTTAAGGTTGCTGGAACAAAGAATGGTATTACAGCTCTCCAGATGGACCTTAAGATCCAGGGGATAAGTTACGAGGTTTTAAAAGAAGCGCTGAATATAGGAAAAAAGGCGCGTTTGACCATATTGGATAAAATGATACATGTCATAGAGCAGCCTAAGAATGCCGTATCTGCTTTTGCGCCTAAGATAGTTGTGCTGAAAATAAATCCTGAAAAGATCGGAGCAGTTATAGGCCCAGGCGGAAAAGTCATAAAGAAGATAATACAGGATACCGGTGCGACTGTTGATATAGACGATGACGGCACGGTCCAGATCGCCGGTACGGACCCAAAGTCCATAGATATGGCGGTTGCGATAGTAAAAGGTATAACTGAAGAGCCTGAAGTGGGCAGGATCTACAAAGGTAAGGTAAAAAGAATAATGAATTTCGGGGCGTTCGTAGAGATACTGCCTGGTAAGGAAGGGCTCGTGCACGTTTCCGAATTAGCCGCTAAGTTTGTCAAGAACGTCGAAGACGTAGTAAAGCTGGGCGATGAATTCGACGTGAAATTGGTGGAGATAGATGAGCAGGGCAGATTGAACCTATCAAAGAAACAGGCCGATCCGGATTATAAGCCTGAACCGGAAAAAGACAAAAAAAGACAGTAAGAAGCAAAAAATAAATAAAAGTTGAAGAAAATCAGCGTACTCCTTAAGAAAAAGGAAGGCTGCGAAGACCTGCCTCTTCCTCGTTATGCTACAGAAGGATCCAGCGGTATGGATCTTGTTGCGGATGTTGAGGCGGAGGTCATATTAAAGCCAGGCGATATCAAATTGGTATCGGCTGGCATTTATATTAGTATGCCTCCCGGATATGAGGCAGAGATACGGCCCAGAAGCGGCCTTGCGCTGAAACACGGTATAAGCCTCGTAAATACTCCAGGTACGATAGATTCAGATTACCGCGGCCTCATAAACATAATACTGATAAATCATGGCAAGGAACCTTTTCCGATAAAGCGCGGGGACAGGATCGCCCAAATGGTCATAAAAGAGATCATAAAAGCGGATATAGAGGTCAGGGAACAGCTTGATGATACCGTGCGTTCTCACGGCGGGTTCGGACACACAGGGAGATAGCGTATGACCTTAGCGCAGGCCGTTATTTCGGGTATGATCCAGGGCATTACGGAATTTTTCCCCATCTCCAGTTCCGGCCATCTTGTGATGCTCCATCATTTCTTCGGTTTAAAAGAAGTCATGCTCACATTTGATGTTTTCCTGCATTTCGCGACGCTCGTTTCTGTCATAATATTTTTTCGGAAGGACATCATTGCCATGTTCAGTAGTGACCGGGCCATGCTGAAGTTCATTGTATTAGGCTGTATCCCGACGTTCATAATAGGTATATTATTTAAAGATGCGGTAGAATCTATGTTTACAAGCATAAAAGGCGTAGGCATTTCTTTTATAATTACAGGGTTTTTTCTTATTGTTGCTTCTATTGTCGGAAGATACCGGGAAAAAATGCGTAAAGCAAGGCCTTTGAATGTCTTTAATTCAATTTTGATCGGGATCGCGCAGGGTATTGCGATCATACCCGGCATATCGCGCAGCGGCGCCACTATAGGTACAGCATTGGTTTCAGGTATAAAAGGAGAGACCGCCCTGAAGTTTTCATTTCTTCTATCCCTCCCGGTTATATTAGGTGCAAACCTGTTGAAGGCAAGGCAAATTTATGGTAATCTTGTATCTATGGACCCGATACCGTTTTTGGCAGGAGGTATTGTCGCCATGGTCACGGGGCTGATAGCTATTAAGGTGCTTTTTGGGATATTAAGAAAGAATCTTTTTTATCTGTTTGGCATTTATTGTTTGATCGCAGGTTTCCTGGTGCTTATATCAGGCAGGTAGGTCATATATCATATTATGGATAAGACAAAATGGAATGAGATACAGGCAATAATATTATTCGCCATCGCGTTACTTATCTTCATCAGCTTCCTCACGTTCGATTTTTCAGACATACAATTATTTACCTCGAAAGCGAACTATCCGGTAAAAAATTTTGCAGGCTTATTTGGCGCTTATCTGGGCGCGATCATGTTCTTTATAATGGGCCTCAGCGCTTATGTCATACCGGCGCTTATCCTGAGCTGGGCCGTTGCCCGGTTCTCAGGGATCACTCCGCAAAAGCTGTACTTTAAGATCTTCGGCACGTTCTTCCTGATCCTTGCTTCAAGCGCCCTCTTCTCGATATGCGGTGGCGAAGAGAACAGCATGCGCTTTTCGCTTGGCGGTGTAGTCGGGTTGGTCTTTTCCGATTTTCTGCTTAAATACTTGGGTTTCGTAGGCGCGATCCTGGTAATAATAGTTTTATTCCTGCTATCGGTGCTGCTGGCAACAGAGTTTTTGCTCATTCCGTTCCTTTTGACGGTTTTCAAACGATCAAAGGACCTGGCGGTAAATATTAAGGATAAAGGGACCAGAAGGGCAGAAGCCCCTGTTTCGAGAGTGATGAAGGCGCCGGAGCCCGTTAGGGAAAAAAGAGAGATAAGGACGATACCGGGAGTCAATGTTCCTGCTAACGTCACAAGGCTGGAAACTCCTATGACCAGAAAACCGCAGCCGGTCGTTGCCGCAAAGCAGCAAGAGCCGGCGCCGGAGGAGGAAGATAAGATAGCGACGCTTTCCGAAACGAGGCCATTTAACATACCGGGCCTGGACCTGCTGGATTCGCCGCCCCCAATGGAAGAGAGAAAGATAAAAGATGATTTTGACGCGAATTCCAAGATCCTCGAAGAGACGCTTGCGGATTTTGACATAGAAGCAAAGGTAGTTACATTCAACAGGGGGCCCGTGATCACGCGTTATGAGCTAGAACCCGCCCCTGGTGTGAAAATACACAGGATAACTTCTTTGAGCGACAATATCGCGCTTGCAATGAAGGCGCAAAGCGTAAGGATCGTAGCGCCGATACCCGGTAAGGGGACTATAGGGGTCGAAGTCCCTAATTCAACGAGCGCTTTGGTTTATTTGAAAGAGGTCCTGGATTCGAAAGAATATAAAGATGCGGATTCCACGCTTAAACTGGCGCTGGGCAAAGATATTGCCGGTACGCCAGTTATAGCAGACTTGTCATCCATGCCGCATCTTTTGATAGCAGGGGCAACCGGATCAGGAAAGACGGTCTGCATAAACAGCCTTATAATTTCGCTCCTGTTCAACTGCACTCCAGACGAACTTAAATTTATCATGATAGATCCCAAGAGGGTCGAGCTCGCAGTATTTAATAGTCTTCCTCACCTATTATCTCCGGTAGTGACAGACCATAAAAAAGTCGCAAGCACGCTTGATTGGATCGTTGGCGAGATGGACTCAAGATATGAGTTATTTGCCAAATCGGGGGTAAGGAACATAGCTCTTTATAATGAAAAATATGGTAAAGACGGCGGCGCCAAGCTGCCTTATATAGTACTGATAATAGATGAATTGGCCGATCTGATGATGGTAGCCCAGCAGGAAGTGGAAAATGCCATAACAAGGCTCGCGCAGTTATCAAGGGCAGTAGGTATACACATTGTGATTGCGACCCAGCGTCCTTCAGTAGACGTTATAACGGGCGTTATAAAGGCAAACTTTCCCGCAAGGATATCGTTCAAGGTGGCATCTAAGGTGGATTCGAGGACAGTCCTTGACATAAACGGCGCAGATAAACTTTTGGGCAGAGGAGATATGCTTTTTGTCGAACCGGGAGCATCGAGGCCGATAAGAGCGCAATGTTCCCTGATATCGGATAAAGAGATAGAACGCATAACGGATTTTATAAAGGCGCAAAGACAGCCGGAATATGCCGAGGCCATACTGGATGTGCATAAAAAGCCTACTTTTAAAAAGCTCGAAAAAGACGAACTTTACGAAGAAGCTGTGAAGATGATACTTGAAACGCGCCAGGCATCGGTATCCGTATTACAAAGAAGGCTTGGCCTGGGTTATGCAAGAGCTGCCAGGATGATAGATATGATGGAATCAGAAGGTATAGTGGGACAATACCAGGGGTCCAAACCGCGGGATATATTGGTCAGCCTGGAAGAATACAGGGCAAAAGATGGAAAATGACGTAAGGGAACCTCGTCGCCAGGTGGCAATCTCTATTGGCAAGCGATTAAAAGAGGCCAGGGAGAAGAGATCTCTTACCATAGACCAGGTCCAAAAACAGACCAAGATCCATTCGACCGTATTAATAGCTTTGGAAGAAGGGCGCGCTGATGAGATCCTGACCGAGACATATGTCAGGAGTTTCCTGAAAAAATATACACAGATACTCGGGCTGCCGGTAAGCGATATATTTAAGGAATATTTTCCGCCGCATCCTGAACAGTTATCTGTGGTCGACCCTGTTAAGGAGAGCCCGCTCCCGGAAGAAACGAAAATAGGGCCGAAAGTCCTTTATGTTATCAGTATTACAATTGCGGTAATATTGGTTTTGTTTGTAGTATCCATTGTCGGAGGCAGGATAATAGCTTCTTTCAATAAAGCAAAACCAGATAAACAACGCAGCCAGCCTGCTGTTACGGCCACTGCAAAGAAAAAGGCTGTAAAATCCGAAAAGCCCGCGCAAAAGAAAAAAACCTCCACAAAGGTAAATTCTGAATCAAAAGACATCATCCCCAGGAAT
Source organism: uncultured Planctomycetia bacterium (assembly GCA_964534705.1). Taxonomy (GTDB): domain Bacteria; phylum Omnitrophota; class Gorgyraeia; order 2-01-FULL-45-10; family 2-01-FULL-45-10; genus CAZHPY01. The sequence continues at coordinate 12,278 of CAZHPY010000034.1, forward strand.
GTCCCTCTAAGTCTTGTTATAAAGGTAAAAGAACCGGTCCTTGTCAAGCTTACAAAAGACGGCGTAAGGATATTTGCTACTGTCCTTTCAAAGGATCTCGTTGAGACTATCACTGCAAAAGAAAGCATAGAACTGGAAATAAGCAAGGCCAGGGCGCTGGAACTGACCCTGAACGGCCGCCAGATCGCCTTACCAACAAAAAATAAAATATTCACATTAGTTATCACGCGAAAAGGCGTGAAACTGAAATAAATATCGATGCCTAAAGTCGGAATCGTAAGTCTCGGATGCCCGCGTAACCTGGTGGATTCCGAAATAATGATCGGCTCTTTGAAAAAAGAGGGCTATATCATAGCGGATGAAGTAGGGGATGGTGTTGATGTTTTTATAATCAATACCTGTTCTTTTGTAAAGAGCGCGCGGGAAGAATCGATAGATACAATCATGGAGGCAGGGCAGCTTAAGAAGGAGGGCAAGATCAAATACCTGGTTATTGCCGGCTGTCTTCCCCAGTCCTACGGCAAAGCATTGCTGAAAGACCTTCCCGAGGCCGATGCGCTGGTTGGAACAGGCGACTTCTCCAGGATAGGGGAGATCGTAAAGTCCATAGTTAAAGGCAAACAATATTCGAACGTATCCAAGGTCCCGGATTTTCTGTATGATGAAAACTCCCCGCGTTTTACGCTGACACCATGCCACTATGCTTACGTTAAAATATCAGAAGGATGCGATAATCTTTGCAGCTATTGTATAATATCCCGGCTGCGCGGCAGGTTCAGGAGCAGGACCATCGATTCGGTCATAAAAGAGACAGAGGTTGTTTCTTCACGCGGTGAGACGAAAGAGATCGATCTCATAGGCCAGGATACGACGCTGTTCGGCATGGACATTTATGGCAAAAGCGTATTCCCGGAGCTATTAAAGAAGATAGCCGGATCAAAGAACAGTATCGAGTGGATACGTATTTTGTATACGCATCCCGCGCATTATTCAGACGAATTCATATTTACCATACGCGATACTCCTAAGATATGCAGGTATCTGGATATACCGATACAACACATAAATGACGCGATACTAAAAAAGATGAACCGGCATATTACCCGGAAGGAAATAATAGAGTTAATAGGAAAAATAAGAAAGAATATATCCGGTATAGCGTTGCGGACATCCATAATAGTGGGTTTCCCGGGTGAAACGGAAGAAACCTTTAAAGAACTGCTGGACTTTTTGAAAGAGGCGCGTTTTGAAAAACTGGGAGCATTCATATATTCCCGCGAAGAGGGTTCGCGCGCGTATAAATTCCAGGGGCAGATACCGGAAAATATCAAACAACAAAGATTTGATGAGGTCATGAAGACGCAGCAGGCTATATCTTCGGACATAAACAGGTCGTTCTTAGGGAAAACGATAAAGGTATTGATAGATGAAAAGCTTGAGGGCAGCAGGTATTTTGGCAGGACGGAATTTGACGCACCGGAAGTTGACGGCGGTGTATATATAAACGGCTCAGGGATCAGGGCAGGGGAATTCTATAATGTTAAAATAAATGATACGCTTGAGTATGATCTCGTAGGAGAATTGGCATGAATCTGCCCAATAAATTAACTGTTTTGCGTATGGTATTGGTCGTTGTTTTTATGTTTTTCCTTTTTTCTCACGGCATCATGTTTAAATGCCTGGCTCTATTCGCTTTCCTCACAGCTTCTTTTACGGACTTTCTAGACGGCTATATTGCCAAAAAGAACAATATGGTGACAACGTTCGGCAAGCTTATGGATCCTGTGGCGGATAAAATACTTGTCCTGTCGGCGCTTCTGGCATTTGTTGAAATGAAGCTGATACCGGCCTGGATGGTCGTGATCATAATATTCAGGGAGGTCACTGTCACAGGTTTGCGCATTACCGCCCTCACGCAAGGCAGGGTCCTGGCTGCGGAAAATGGCGGAAAACATAAAATGGTGTCGCAGGTATTATCGATCTTCGTAATACTTTTGTTCCTTATCTTCAGGGAAGGTGGCAGCAATGTTTTTAATTTCTGGAGTATCTCTACGGAAAGGACGTATAAGGACGTAATATTGGTGTTGATGACAATAACGACTTTATTGACACTGGTAAGCGGTATCTCATATCTCATAAAGAATAAGGGGGTGTATTTTAATGCGAAGACTAATTAAAATCACCACAAGTTTTTTTTATCTGGGGCACTCTCACTTGATGCCGGGTACGGTAGGTAGCCTGGGTGGGCTGCTCCTGTATTTTGTAGTAAAAGACAAGCTTCTTGTTTACGCTTTTTCTGTTTTATTCATCTTCCTGCTGGGCATGATGTTTTCGGCCGAAGCCGAAAGGATATACAAAAGAAAAGACGCGCAGATGATCGTTATAGACGAGGCATGCGGCATGATGCTCTCGTTGTTCCTGGTACCGTATAATTTCTGGATAATGATATTGGGTTTTATATTATTCAGGATATTCGATATCATAAAACCCCCGCCCGCAAAAGCAATAGAGAAATTTTCCGGCGCATTTGGTGTAATGTTCGACGATATAATAGCGGCTATTTACACCAATTTTATACTGCAAGTCGTGTGCCGGATATTCCACATCGTATAGGGTTAAGATATAAAAAAGACAGAAGTAAAGCATTGCTCTATCCCTATCCCATGATATAATTTAACTACAAATTTTCTAGGGCCCCGAAATTATTTTCTCGGGGGAGATTGCGGGTCTTTAGAATATAATACTGAAACAAAAAGGACCAGATAGCCTAGAAGTTATCGTTTGTATAATTGGTTATCTGGTATTTTTTTTGTGTTTTGTTAAAAGAATAGAATTATAGAAAGATAATCTTGGTCGATATCAATCTAAAAAAAAGTAAGCAGTCTTTTTATCCGGCGATACGGGTCATCAACCTTATTCTTATCGTTGCATTTTTTCTTCAGGATATAGCATGGTCTGATCCGGACCTTCTTTCTCCATCAAACAGGCCTAATCTCAACACACTTGCCGTTCCATCTTTTTTCAGCAATAGCGGATCACCCTCAAGAGCGCTTGGTAAGTTCCTGGAAGCCTATTTTGAGGCTAAACCCGATGTTCCGGTCCGGTCCCTCACCATAGACGTAATAAATAGACTGGCCCTGGCCCTTCCCGCCAATTTGCGAAAGAGCATGACAGTGACTACGGGCAGGTATGAAGCAACGATAGCATTCGGGCCGGGGTATATATTGAGATACTTCGATCCCGGGAATGAGCCAGAAGATAAGTATTCCAACGAGAAAAGGACCGTGCAGATAAATGAGAATCTCTCCAGGCAGCTTCTCGTAGTAAAGTCCTTATCGCTTCCAAACGATGCTGATGGCGTATCGGGCTATATAACCGGCCTATTGGCTGACAAACCCCATATTTTTGCGACCGCTGAGGAATACGAATATCATATACTTAAGCCTATTTTTTACCTGTTCTTAAGCAGGCTTAGCGAAGATTTTATTTCAACGCAAGATTTTACGGTCCGGGCAGAAAAGATCATAGCCTCCGAAGGTTATCTTGCGCTAAGGCAGAGGATGAACAGCGCTGACGGCGAGCTGGTAACGGCCTTTAAAAAGATACGCAAGGGGCCAGGATATCATGATGGGTCTATAGGGGCATATGGCATCCTTTTGCATTATCTGACGTTAAATCCTGTACCATACCTTGACCATCTTTACGGGACTGTTCTGCCGCCATCAAGCGCAGACAACATCTCATTTACCAAGCCGGGAGTTTCATACAGGACGAGGGGAGACAGCGTTGTATATATATATGAAAAGGGAAGGCTGTTTGAAGGGCATACCGCACGTTATCATAACATAGGCGCCAGGCCTTATTATGATGAGAAAGAGCCTGAGAACCGGGTAAAAAGCAGCAATGCCAATAAAGTATTAAAGGCCTTAGAGATGCTTGAAAAGCAGGCGGGCGCGCCAGGCTATGAGCATTTACGCGGCAGGGCTGCTATGTTCAGGGAATTCGGGGTAGTCGACGAGATCGACATGAAGACAAACCTTCTTTTTTCTGATTCGGAAAATAATGTTGTCCGCATAATACATTCCGGAAGGACAAGGCCTATTTTATACCTTTCGAAGACATTTATTGACAGCCTTGATCTTAATAATGAACAAGACATCCGGCAACTGGCGGTATGGCTGAACCTCGGCATGCATTTAATTGAGAATCAT
>CAZHPY010000035.1:0-16044 GCA_964534705.1 uncultured Planctomycetia bacterium
CATGTCCGTGCATCCCGACATCGGCGCAAGAAATACATTTGTATTAATATTCGTATTACCTATTTTAACCATAGCTATATTATAACACAAATGACTTCTCCTTGCCTCGCTAGACAATAAGGCGCCCCAACCCGAACGGCGGGCCTTGTGGGGTCGCCTTCAGCGGACGGCAATTTGGATTAGGCATCCAAATTGTCTCGGAAAAATTTCCACAAAATTTTAACTTCTTTCAGGAATTTAAAATTTTTGCTATATCGCCATAAGGTGTGGAAATTTATTCAACGCCGCTTTAAGGCTGGACCCCGCAAGGCCCGCCTGTTATACGAGCTTAGGGTGGAGAATGGAATACTGCTGAAGGCGACCGGCGTAAGGTCCGCCGCCTGGGCTGCGCTAAAACTGTTGATTTTAATTGTGCGGCATGTTATCCTTGTGGCGATGAAGATAGGAATAATAGGATTACCACAGACAGGGAAGAAGACGCTATTTGAGCTGCTCACCGGCCATAAGCCTTCCGAGAACGAAGTCGCCTCGGGTAAGCCGATCCATGGCGTTGGCGAGATACGGGATGGCAGGTTCGATTATCTCGTGGGCCTGTACAAGCCTAAGAAAAACGTCAGGGCAAGGATAGAGATAGAATTGTTGCCTAAGATCGAGAAGGACGCTATCGCGCAGGGCGGCATATTTGAGGACATAGCCGAAGTGGACGCCCTTTGCCATGTTGTCCGGGCCTTCAAGGATGATTCTATTTATCATGCCAGCGGGTCAGTGGATCCGAAGCGTGACATAGATATGGTCAATTCTGAATTGTTGCTTCACGACCTTATTTTTATCGAAAAAAGGTTTGAGCGTCTGGATAAAAAGGTCAAGCAGACCAAGGAAGAGGCGTCCATAAAGGAGCGGGACGTCCTGACCAAGCTTAAAGCGCATCTCGATAAAGAGCTACCCTTAAGGACGTTAGAGCTAAGCTCAGATGAGAAAAAGCTGCTGGCAAGTTATCCTCTTTTGACACGTAAGGATATGATAATAGCATTGAATGTCGGGGAAGGGCAGCTTAAAGAAAAACCTCCGGTTGAAGGTTCGAATATCATGCAGGTATCTGCAAAAGTTGAAGCTGAGATAGCGGCATTGGAATCCGAAGAGGAGAGGAACGCGTTCCTTGCGGATGTCGGGATATCTGAACCGGCTATAAATGTACTTACAGGGTTGCTGCTAAAAACCCTGAATTTAATATCTTTCTTTACGGTTGGCGCTGATGAAGTCCGGCAATGGACAGTCAAGGCCAACTCCTCGGCTCCGGAAGCAGCCGGCGCTATTCATTCCGATCTCCAGAAAGGTTTTATCAGGGCAGAAGTCATTAAGTTCAGTGATATCAAAGAGTTAGGGAGCGAAGACAAGCTCAAGGCCCAGGGTAAATTTTATCTGAAAGGAAAAGATTATATAGTAGAAGACGCCGATATTCTCACCATAAGATTCAACGTTTAATTCCCCATTAATAAAAATTCAGTTCCTAACACTTGACAAAATAAAAATATCAGGTATACTTTGAAGCACTCTTATAGTAATGTATGAGTTCTTATACGAATCCGTATAAGTTTATATCATTCTATATCAAAAGAGTACAACCAGTACCAAAGGTGGTGGGTCCTTATGCCAGAAGATAATGTCTTCACGGTTCAGGAAGTGGCCACATACTTAAGGATGAAGCCTGTAACTATTTATAAGCACGCAAAGGCAGGCAAGCTTCCTTGCTTTAAAGTTGGCGCCAACTGGCGATTCAAAAAATCAACCATCGACAGGTGGATCGCTGAACAGGAAGCGCGAGAGAACAACGGGCATTCGAAATAATCCGGCTTTATATATTCCAGGCTGGATTTTTCATTTCAGGAACAGGCGCATCATAGCCATATGACTATAAAGGGAAGATATGTTATTAAAGGATAAAGTTGCGATAGTAACCGGGGGGACCAGGGGAATAGGCCGGGCGATCGTTTTTGAATTGGTCCAGAACGGCGCGAAGGTTTTATTTACATATTTGAAAAGCGATGAGTCTGCCGGTATTATCCTGGATGAAATAAAAGAATTGAAGGGCGAGGCGGAAGGCATCAAGGCAGACGTCCGTCTTTATGACGATGCAAAAAGGGTCATAGGGGAAACGCTGAATAAATTCGGCAGGATAGATATATTGGTCAATAATGCCGGCATCGCGAAAGACAAGCCCCTTACGGCAATGGAACCGTCAGAATGGCTGGATGTAATAAATACAAATCTCACAGGCTATTTCAATATGACAAAAGCCTGTATTGGCCCTATGACTAAGCAGAAGAGCGGCGTCATTATCAATCTTTCATCCGTGGCAGGCGTGGTCGGAATGCCCCAGCAGGTCAATTATTCCGCAGCCAAGGCCGGCGAAATAGGGTTCACGAAATCCCTCGCTAAAGAGGTGTCGCCGCATGGCATACGCGTTAATGCGGTCGCGCCTGGTTTTATAGATACGGACATGACAAAAGATATCAGCAATAAAGACGAATTGATAAAAATGATACCGCTTGGCAGGTTCGGCAAGCCTGAAGAAGTAGCAAAGATCGTTTCTTTCCTGGCCAGCGAAAAGTCGGGTTACATTAACGGCCAGGTTTTAAAGGTCGATGGTGGAGTCGCTATATAAAATATTTATATGAATGACCGTAAAAAACACGATAATGGCGGATTGACGAATGATACCTTGCTATCCGTGATCAATCATGAGATATGCAATCCTCTTGGTATAGCAAGAGGCCAATGTGAAGCGTTCCTGCTTAATATGCAGGACGGGTTTTATAAGGACAAGAGCCCCGAGGAGCTTATCAGCAAGGTAAAGGATATAATGATGAAGGTGATCAGGGAAACAGACAGGGCCGCCGCTATTACGAGGAGCCTTTCCGATCTTGCGAAACATGCCAGGATCGAAGCGGAGATCATCGATGTAAGCAATGAGATCGACCGTGTTGTGGAGCTTGTCGGATATGAATTGAAATTGGAAAAGATAGGATTCGAAAAGGATATAGAGGCGGGGCTTCCCGCTATTTTTGTCGATAGGAAGCAGTTCCAGGAGGTCCTCTTTAATCTTATCCGTAATGCCGGCCAGGCCATAAGGGAAAAAGGCAGGATCGCGATATCCGTAAAAAGGTCCGGCGAAAAGGTTTTGATAGATATTTCAGATAATGGGTCGGGGATCCCCGAAGACAAGCTGAAAGAATTATTTAACCCGTTTTTTACTACTAAAGAACCGGGTAAGGGGACAGGCCTCGGTTTATTTATTGCCAGGCAGATCGTGGAAAGGAACGGCGGCCGGATATACCTTAAAGAGACAAGCGTGGGCGCCGGGTCGACTTTCAGGTTAGAATTCAACGCTGCAGGTACCCGGTAAAGCGCTGTTTATCGGCTAGAAAAGGGATTTATTAGATGTATAAGTTATTAGTGGTGGATGATGAACACGATGTGTGTGATTTTGTAAAGACGTTTTTCAAGGAAAGAGGGTTCAATGTTTTTACTGCGCTGAATGGGGATGAGGCCTTATCCATTGCAAAAAGGGAAAGGCCCGAGCTGGTGCTGTTGGACATAAAGATGAAGGGGATGGATGGGTTGGCCATATTAAAACATATAAAAGAATTTGACCGGGCGATAAGGATAATAATGATCTCAGCCCTTAATGACCAGGAAAAGATGTATGAGGCGTATAAATTAGGGGCCGTGGAATATATTACAAAACCGTTGACATTGGATTACCTGGAAGAAGCGGTCGGGAAAAACCTGAAGGTAAGGTTATGAGCACGCATAAGAAAGTACCCAGCTGGGGAAAGCTGCAGGGATGGTTCGTCGAGAAGTTGATGGACCACCAGGGAGGTATTTCGCCGTTGAATAATAATACCCTGCTCAATAGCGAGCTTCCCAAAGACCGCCCCCTGCAAAAACAGGACTATCAGGCGTTCCTGGAAGCTGCTTCAAGGACCATGATAAGGTTTAAAAAGCCGGAGCATCTCATAAAGATGATAGTAAGGACGATCGACGAACAGCTTAAGATAATGCATACGGCGGTTCTCTTGCATAAGGCGGAGATCGGGTCCTATATCCTGATAGATTCGAAGGGGACATCGGGCCTTAAGATACCTGTAGGGTTCGTCCGTCTTAACGGGGATAACCCCCTGATCAACATATTTACCGAGAAGGATAGTTTCTTCATTTCCGAAACAGGGATCCTTAATTATGACGATATCATATGCGGCCTGCGTAACAGGAATACCCTGGAGCTTCAGCCCGATCTATACGACAAGCTGCTTTCGATAAAGAAACAAATGGACCTGTTAAAGGCCGTTCTCTGCGTCCCTTGTTATTTTAAGAGGGACCTGCTCGGGATATTGCTGCTGGGAGAAAAGATAAATGGGGAGAAGTTCAGCCGCGAAGAGATGGGTTTTTTCGTAACCCTTGCCAATGACGCTGCTATGGCCATAGCCAATGCCCAGCTGATCGAGAGCCTTCAGCAAAGGGTCGGGGAAATAAAAGAGCTGTATGTCAAAGAGCACAGGATATTCATGAATACCGCACTTGCGCTTGCGGCAGCGATAGACGCGCGCGATCCGTATACCTACGGGCATACTGAACGGGTAACAGGCTATTGCCTTGCAGTTGCAAAAGAGCTTTTAGGCGTCCCGGAGGTCCTGGGATATAAAAATTTTATGGAAACCCTTACGATCGCAGCATCGCTGCACGATGTCGGCAAGGTCGGCATACCGGATTATATCTTAAGCAAGAACGGGCGCCTTACGCCGGAGGAGTTCGAGGAGATCAAAAAGCATTCCATAATAGGCGCGACGATCTTAGGGCCCATTAAGGAGCTGAGCGACGTGGCAAAAGAGGTCCGTCATCACCAGGAATGTTTCGACGGATCGGGTTATCCCGACGGACTGGCCGGCAATGATATACCGTTGATATCGCGGATAATATCCGTAACGGATGCATTTGACGCCATGACATCTAACAGGCCTTACAGGAAGAAAAGAGCTCCGGCGGAAGCATTAAAGGAATTAAAATCGAAATCCGGTACGCAGTTCGACCCTATCGTTGTAAGCGCTTTTCTACTGGCTTACCAGAAAGGCAACGTCCTTACAGATCAGGAAAGTCCCGTATTACAGGGTTCTTAGTTTAGCGGAGGGCAGACAACGCTGATTATGTGAGCCTCTGATTTTCCGATGTTCTTAATATAATGCGGCATATTGGATTCAAAATAGAGCGAATCATTTTTACCAAGCTCGTACCTGTCGCTTCCTATCCCGGCCTCGATCTTACCATTGACGACGTATATGAATTTCTCGATACCGGTCCTGGTCTCTTCTTCCCGTGTTTTGCCGCCCTTCATCAGCTTTATTATGGCTGGCATCATCTTTTTATTCAATACCTTTGAAGCCAGCATTTCTTCGGATGCTTTTTTATCATGGATACGTATATCAGCGCGGGGTTTCTGCTTTTGCAGGTCCAAAGCTTTTTTAACTGGGTACAGATTTTTGTAAAGTTCGGGAAGAGGTATACCAAAAGAGTTGCATATACGCATATGGGAGTCGATGGTGCCTGTCATCTTGCCGTTTTCCATCCGGCTAAGCGTAGCCAGGGCGACCTTGCTTTTATCGGCAAGCTCTACAAGCGTCATGTTACGTTCTTTGCGCAGCTTTTTGATCACCGGTCCTATGTTCATTTTAACCTCTTTATTCCATATAGTATACTTATGCTTTGACGTTTTGTCAATACGGCATTGATATTATCAAAAATAGAAATCCGCGCGATGCACGCGCGGATTGACTATCGTTAAGAATTTATGCTAGAATTATAAAGCTTTTTTGACTTTGCCGGCCTTAAGGCATTTTACGCAGACGCTGATCCTTTTAGGGGTGCCGTTTACTATGGCGCGGATGTTCTTCAGGTTAGGAACGAACCTGCGAGGGTTCACGCCCGTTATCTTCTGTCCGACACCGCCTTTTTTCTTGGCTAAACCACGGCGTTTTATGGTCCTTCCGGCAACAGGTTTTTTGCCGCAGATTTCACATATTTTCGACATTATCGTCACTCCTTAAGTATATTGTTGTGTGGGCGATAATATAACACAGGTCTATTTTATATGCAAGAAAAAAATTTTCATAATCTTAAGACGCCTGTCCGGTACATAAAAGGCGTCGGGCCCAAAAAGAGCGAGGTGCTTTCTAATATAGGGGTCGATACTATCGAAGACGTCCTTTATTATCTGCCAAAAAGATATGAGGACCGTTCCGTTATAATGCCTATCAGGGACCTGAAGCCGGGCCAGAGCCATACCGTTCAGGGCGAGATCGTGGTATCAGGTTTAAGGACCAGTAAGGCAGGCATTCCCATATTCCAGATAGCGCTGAGCGATCCCACCGGCATGATACATGCAATATGGTTCAACCAGCCGTATCTGAAGGATACCCTTAAAAAAGGGGTTAAGCTTATACTTTATGGCAAGGTCGAGCGTTATGATAAACTGCAGATCGTGCAGCCGGAATACGAGATCATGGAAGGCGACGAAACGGACTCGATAAACATAGGGCGCATCGTCCCTGTTTATGCGTTAACGGCGCAATTGACACAAAAATACCTGAGGGGCCTTATATTCAAGACGCTTGCCGAATATGGAAGGGCCCTGGTCGAAAGGCTTCCCACTTACATTATCGCCCGCCAGAAACTTGTCGATATAAAATTTGCCATGAAAAATATTCATTTTCCTTTTACCTTCGCAATGCTGGACAAGGCTTACCGCCGGATAGTGTTCGAGGAATTTTTAATGCTCCAACTGGCATTAGCCCTGCGCAGGAAAGGATCGGCTGGCGGAGGAGCTCTCCCGGGGCATCACATGGTAGGCGGCGGTGTTTCGGAGGCGTTTAAAAATGCGCTGCCGTTTGAGCTGACTGAAGGACAGAAGACGGCCATTGGGGATATCGAGCGCGACATGGCGTCCGGTAAACCCATGAACAGGCTGCTGGAGGGAGATGTGGGGAGCGGTAAAACGGTAGTTGCGGCTTACGCGGTCACCCTTGCCGTCCAGAACGGTTTCCAGGGCGTGATCATGGCGCCTACGGAGATCCTGGCAAGGCAGCATTTCATTACTTTAAGCGAGCTTCTTATGCCGTTGGGAGTGAACATCGCTTTGCTTGTCGGGGAGATGGACGTAAAAGTAAAGAACAGGTTGTATTCAGAGATCAGTGAAGGTATCATAAACGTTGTGATAGGGACTCATGCCATTATACAGGAAGGCCTTGAATTCAAAAGGCTCGGTATTGTTGTTATAGATGAGCAACATAAGTTTGGCGTAGAACAAAGGTCTGTATTGCGCAAGAAGGGATACAATCCCCACGTTCTTGTAATGACAGCCACGCCGATACCCCGCACTCTTGCATTGACCGTTTACGGCGACCTGGATATTTCCGTGATCAAAGAGATGCCAAAAGGCAGGAAGCCCATAGCCACTTATTGGGTCGAAGAAGAGCGGCGGGAAGAAGTTTACAGGTTCGCGAAGGAGGAGCTTCTGAAAGGCAGGCAGGCATATGTAGTCTGCCCGTTAATAAGTAGGGAGTCGGGAGTTGGGAGTCAGGAGAGTGGGAAGGGAGCTGTCGAAACATTTGATCGTCTGAAAAATGAGGTATTCAAGGATTATAAAGTAGGATTGCTTCACGGGAAGATGCCTTCGAAAGAAAAAGAGAAGATAATGAAAGAGTTCAAAAAAAACAAAATACAGGTTTTGGTCTCTACCGTAGTCATCGAGGTCGGTATAGACGTGCCTAACGCGACTTTAATGTTGATAGAGAATGCCGAAAGGTTCGGATTGTCGCAGCTTCATCAATTACGAGGCAGGGTAGGCAGGGGCGAATACGAATCCTACTGTATTTTATTGTCGGATCCCAGGACCGACGCTGCCATGGAGAGGCTGAAAGCTATTGAAGGCACTCTCGACGGTTTTGAGATAGCGGAAGCCGACATGGATATACGGGGCCCGGGGGAATTGTTCGGGACGCGCCAGCATGGCCTGCCTGAAATAAGATTTGGCAATATAGCAAAGGATCTTGATATAATGGAAGCAGCAAGAAAAGAGGCGTTTACTATGATAGAGAAAGATCCGGACCTTAGAGAAGAGCATCACGGATTATTGAAGAGGGCATTGAGTGAGAGATTTAAAGGGAAGCTTGATCTAGTAAAAGTAGGGTGAGGGTGAGTTGTGAGTAGTGAGTCGGGTTGTGGGAGTGAGAGTGTGTTATGAGGATAGTAGGCGGCATCTACAAAAGCCGGCAGATCAACATGCCTAAAGGCGTGGACATCAGGCCCACACAGGATAAGGTGCGCCAGGCGATCTTTAATATACTGGGCGATGTCAGCGAAAAAACCGTGCTTGAATTATTCGCGGGGAGCGGCGCATTCGGTATCGAGGCTATATCGCGCGGCGCGAAGAGCGCAACTTTTGTCGATAATAACTTTCGCTGTATCCAGACGATCAGGTCTAACCTTGAAATGCTGGGCGTAGATAGCTCCAAATATAATACTATAAAGGCAGATGCGCTAACGGCGCCCTCCCGGCTCGCCGCTGACGGCAAAAAGTTCGATATTATATTTTTGGACCCGCCTTATTATAAAGACATGGCCAAAAAATGCTTGATTAAAATAGATTATTATGATATATTATCGCCCATTGCTCTCGTTTTAGCCGAGCATTTTAAAAAAGACGCGCTTGATGCGCAGCTTAATGGGCTTCTTTTTGTTGATGAACGTCGTTACGGCGATACGCTTATAACCATATTCAAGTCCACGCTTAAAAGCGGGCCAGGTTTAACATGAAACGAACCAATATAGCAGTTTACCCCGGAACATTCGACCCTGTAACATACGGCCACATAGATATAGTCAAAAGGGCCGCAAAGATATTCGATAAAGTTATAATAGCGGTAGCCCATAACGACCAAAAGTCGCCCCTTTTTACAGCCGAAGAAAGGGTGATAATGGTTAAGGACGCCGTTAAATCCTTAAAGAACGTTATTGTGGATGATTTTGACTGCCTGGCAGTGGACTATGTTAAGAGCAGGGGCGCGTGTGTTATGATACGGGGTTTGCGCATGATATCCGATTTTGAATATGAATTCCAGATGGCCCTTACGAACAGGAAATTAGCAGAAGGGATAGAGACAATATTCATGATGCCCAACGAATCATATTCGTATATATCGAGCAAGCTGATAAAAGAAGCGGCATCTCTGGGCGCGGATGTAAAAAAATTCATCCCGAAAAAAGTCCAGGTATTATTAAAAAAGAAATTGCAGAATGGGTAAATAACGGGGGAAAAGTGGGTATCCTTGAAAAGATAAGAGAAAAGGCTTCAAAGAATTTAAAGAGAGTCGTCCTTCCGGAGACCGACGATGAGAGGACAATGGAAGCGGTAGAGTTCATACTCGATAATAAAATAAGCAGGCTTATACTGATCGGCAATGAATCGCTAAAGAAAAAGATCAGGTCGAAGAATACGGACCTCCTTCAGGTAGTCGACCCGGCTACGTATAAAGACACCGAGAAGATGATAAATGAATATTACGAACTTCGTAAAATAAAAGGGATGACCCCTGAAGAGGCAAGAAAAGTAATATCGACAGATTATCTTATCTTTGGCGCAATGCTTGTCAGGAATGATATAGCCGATGGTTTTGTGGCAGGAGCTAACCATACCACCCCGGATGTTATAAGGGCGGCGTTACGCTGCCTTACCATAGACCGTGAGATCGGTGTAGTGTCAGGAGCTTTTTTGATGGAGATCCCCAACTGTCCGTACGGTGAAGAAGGTGTATTTATATTCGCCGATTGCGGCGTGAACCCTCAACCTAATGCGCGCCAGCTTTCCGGCATAGCCGTGGCGTCAGCGACACTTTTCCAGAAGTTGACCGGTAAGCGCCCCATGGTCGCGTTCCTGAGCTATTCAAGCAAAGGCAGCGCCGAAGGGGAACTTGTCGATAAGATAAGGGAGGCGGTTTCCAGGGCGAAAGAAATAGCGCCCGACCTGATGATAGACGGCGAGTTCCAGGCAGACAGCGCAATTGTGCCGGAGGTCGCCAGGATAAAGTGCGGCGACAATCCGGTCGCCGGACATGCAAATGTATTAATATTCCCGAACCTTGATTCCGGGAATATATCGTATAAATTGACGCAGAGACTTGCAAACGCCAGGGCCGTGGGGCCGCTCCTGACTGGTTTCAGGAAACCGTGCAGCGATCTTTCCAGGGGATGCAGCGCCGAAGATATTGTCGATGCAGTTGCGGTTACTGCGGTAAGGGCATAAATTTAAGATGCTTATATTAGTTATCAATTGCGGAAGTTCCTCCGCTAAATACCAGCTTTTCGATATTAAGAATTACCGTTGTTTGTCAAAAGGCCTGGTAGAGCGCATCGGCCAGGATGGCCACTGTGAAAATCATTACGACGCCATAAAAGAGATCGTAAGGCAGCTGACGGACAAAAAAACCGGGGCAATATCGTCAACAGGCGAGATAAGCGGTATAGGCCACCGGGTGGTCCATGGCGGAGAAGAATTTAAAAGCTCAACGCTCATTAACAGCAATGTAATAGCTTCGATAGAAAAATACAGCGAACTGGCGCCGCTCCATAATCCGCCGTCTCTTCTGGGAATAAAGGCATGCCTGGATATCTTAAAGGGTATCCCCCAGGTTGCGGTATTTGATACGTCGTTCCACCAGACAATGCCCGAAAAAGCGTTCCTTTACGGGCTGCCTTACAAATACTATGAAAAATACGGCATTCGAAAGTACGGATTTCACGGGACGAGCCACCGATGGGTCGCTCTTGACGCGGCAAAACACCTGAAAAAGCCTTTGAAGCAGCTGAAGATCATTACATGCCATTTAGGTAATGGCTGCAGCATGACAGCCGTTGACAGGGGCATATCCATAGACACATCGATGGGCTTTACTCCATTGGAGGGCCTGTTGATGGGGACGCGTTCAGGCGATCTGGACCCGGCTGTGGTATTTTATCTGATGGAAAAAGAGGACCTTTCCTCCGCCAAGATAAGCGATATACTGAACAAGGAAAGCGGGCTATTGGGCATTTCAGGCGTAAGCAATGACATGAGAGACTTGTTAAAGGCGGCAAAGGGCGGCGGCAAAGGGGTAGAGAGGGCCAAATTGGCCCTGGAAATGTTTGTCTATAGGATAGAAAAATACATTGGAGCGTATCAGGCGGCAATGAAGGGGCTGGATGCCATTGTCTTAACTGCGGGCATAGGCGAACATAATCCGTGGATAGCCAACCGTATAAAAAAAGATCTGAAGGCTGTGGTAGGTAAAAAAGTTAAGTTCTTGACCATACCTACAAATGAAGAGCTCTTGATAGCAAGAGACACGTATGAGATAATAAAAGGAACCAGGAGGAATTAATGGCTTTACCTAAGAGGAAACATTCTAAATCCAGACGGGACAAGAGGAGGTCGATGAACAGCAAGCTCTTTGCGTCCAGCATGTCTGTCTGTTCTCAATGCAAAAAACCGATCCTTCCTCACAGGGTTTGTCCCCACTGTGGTTATTATAAGGGCAAGCCGGTAGTGATCATAGAAACAAAGGAAGAAAAGAAGAAG
This sequence comes from uncultured Planctomycetia bacterium, assembly GCA_964534705.1. Classification (GTDB taxonomy): domain Bacteria; phylum Omnitrophota; class Gorgyraeia; order 2-01-FULL-45-10; family 2-01-FULL-45-10; genus CAZHPY01. The sequence goes on from CAZHPY010000035.1 coordinate 11,663, forward strand.
TAGCAGGATTTTGCAAAATCAGGAGGCGCTTAAGTGAAGATTGTACTGGATGCGATGGGCAGCGATAATGCTCCCATGGTAGAAGTCGACGGCGCTATACAGGCAATTGAAGAGTATGGCAATGAAGTGATTTTGGTGGGAGATGAGGCGCGTGTAAAGGCGGAAATAGCCAAACACGGCTTTTCATCCGATAAGCTTACGGTGAAGCATGCCTCAGAGGTCATAGAGATGCATGATCCGGCGGCTATATCTGTGAGGCGCAAAAGGAACTCTTCTATAGTGGTAGGCATTGACCTGCTAAAGAAGGACCAGGCAGATGCGTTTGTCAGCGCCGGCAATACCGGAGCCGTAGTATGCGCGGCGACGCTTTTTTTACGGTTGCTGCCCGGCGTCGAAAGGCCTGGGATAGCGATAGTTATACCTACGCTTAAAGGCACATCCGTTATAATCGATGTAGGGGCAAATATAACCTCCAAGCCGATACATCTTATGCAATACGGGATAATGGCCGATGCCTTTTCCAGGTACATCCTGGGCAAAACTAATCCTACGGTCGGGTTGCTTAATGTAGGCGAAGAGGAATCCAAGGGCACCGAATTTATAAAGGAAGCGCATACGCTTCTAAGTGAATCCAAGCTGAATTTTTCCGGTAATATTGAAGGCCGTGATGTGTATGCCGGAAAAGTGGATATAATATTGTGCGACGGATTTGTCGGTAACGTCATCCTTAAGATATCAGAAAGCGTGGCCGATACGATAATGCAGTCGCTGAAGCAGGAGATAAGGGCGAATTTTATAGCGACGATAGGCGCGGTCCTGTCCAGTTCGGCATTCAATGAGCTTAGAAGAAAGATGGATTATTCTGAACGTGGCGGGGCGCCGTTGCTGGGTGTTGACGGCAGGTGTATAATAAGCCATGGGTCTTCCAGCGCCAAAGCCATAAAGAATGCTATAAGGGTTGCAGCCGAGTTTGTCAAAAAGGATGTGAATAAACATATAGTCGAAGAGTTGGAGAGTTATTAGAAAATATGTGTGAAAAGAAAAAAGCAGGTATAATCGGTTTAGGGATGTATGTACCCGAAAATATTTTGACCAATAAAGAACTTGAAAAGATGGTCGATACTACCGATGAATGGATAGTTACGCGTACGGGTATTAAGGAGCGTCACATAGCGCGCAGCGACGAGGCGACAAGCGACATGGCAGTTAACGCGGCAAGGGAAGCATTGAAGGACGCGCGCCTTGATCCCGAAGACATCGATCTTATTATCGTGGCGACAATAACGCCTGACATGTTCTTTCCGGCCACAGCCTGTGTAGTGCAGGCAAAGCTAGGGGCCAGACAGGTCCCGGCTTTTGACATAAGCGTGGCTTGCTCAGGCTTTATATATGGACTGGCTATAGCCAGTCAGTTCATAAGTTCTGGTACATATAAACATGCCTTAATAATAGCGGCGGAGAAGTTATCCGCCATAACAGACTGGAATGACCGTTCAACGTGTGTCCTTTTCGGTGACGGAGCAGGCGCAGCCGTACTTTCGTCCGTGGAAGAGGGCGGAATACTATCCATATCTCTAGGGGCTAACGGCCACCAGGGAGACCTTATTAAGCTCCCAGCCGGAGGTTCAAGGATCCCTGCCACAAAAGAGAGCATAGAAGGCGGGCTGCATTTTATAAAGATGAACGGTTCCGAACTTTTTAAACATGCAGTAAAGATCATGGCAGACGCAGCGCTTAGCGCAACCGCTCCGCTTGGATTAAAAGCGGAAGACATCAAGCTTGTAATACCCCATCAGGCAAATGAAAGAATACTTAACGCCGCGGCAAAAAGGATGGGGCTGAAAAAAGACCAGATATATCTTAACCTGGACAAATATGGGAATATGTCAGCCGCTTCGAGCGCGGTAGCCTTGGCGGAAGCCGTGAAAAAAGGGCTTATAAAAAAAGGCGATAAGATAGTGCTCGACGCATTTGGCGGGGGCCTTACTTGGGGAGCGATGGTGATAGAATGGTCGAAATAGCTTATATATTTCCGGGCCAGGGCGCCCAATATGTAGGAATGGGCAAAGACCTTTATGATAATTTTCCGGCGGCAAAAGACGTATTCGAAAAGGCAGGTTCGATCCTTAAGGTAGATATAAAAAAATTGTGCTTTGAAGGCCCGCAGGAAGAACTTTCCACAACTTCGAACAGCCAGCCGGCAATACTTACCGCAAGCGTTGCGGCGCTGCGTGTTTATGAGGCGTCGCCTTTTGCTGCCCAACACACGCCGAAATTCAGCCTGGGCCTGAGCCTTGGTGAATACACCTCTTTGGTCGCAGCAGGATGTATGACATTTGAGGATGCGCTTGTTTTAGTGAGGAAGCGGGGCGAGTTGATGGAGGATGCCTCAAGAAAAAATCCCGGCAAGATGGCGTGCATACTTGGAATGGACGTAAAAGCCGTGGAAGAGCTTTGTAAAGGGTTCGGTTGTGAAATAGCAAACCTTAATTGTCCGGGACAGGTAGTTATTTCCGGCAAAGTAAATAATATAGAACTTCTTGCCAGCCTTGCTAAAGATAAAGGCGCCAAGCGGGTGATAATGCTGGATGTGAGCGGCCCGTTCCACTCATCTTTAATGACAGGCGCCCGGGATAAATTAAAGGCTTATATAGACAATGTGCGCTTTAACGCGCCTTCGCTGAATTTTGTCAGCAATGTCGATGCGCAGATACAGGCGGACCCATTAAAGATCAAAGAGAACCTGATAAAACAAGTGAACTCTACGACACTATGGGAAGAGTCAATAAAGTTAGTTTCGCGTTCTGGTGTAAGCACATTTCTTGAAATAGGGCCGGGACAGGTCTTAAAAGGCCTGCTGAAAAAGATAGATCCAAAACTTACAGTTAAAAATTTCGGGACCGTCCAGGACCTGCAACAAGTCCCTGTTCCATAAGTCCCGTCCTCTTAGCGTATGATGAGGCCGCTGCCACTTAAATCCATATATTTACTTATTGCCGCAGGTATAATTTCAGCTATCCTTGTATTTTTCTTTTTTAATTTCCTTCCCGACAAAACTACCGGCTCTTTCGAGTACGTCAGGAAAGCCGAGGACCTTCTTGATAAGGGTAAGTATCGTCAGGCTGTTGCCTATTTTGAGAAGGCATACGGATCATCGCCTGATAATAAGACCATCAGGTCAGGCCTTGTTTACGCGTATTCGATGTATTCCAATGCTCTTGCAAAAGAAAATAAGCATGACCTGGCGATAGATTATCTGGAAAAGGCGTATGACCTTACCCCTAATTCCAGCACTGCGCAGAACATGGCAGCGTTCTATTTTGATAAAGCTCTCAAGGAAGCGAAGAAAGGAGCCCTGGAGGATGCCAGGGATAGTTATGGGAAAGCGCGGCGATATGCGGGGATATCGGATACCGTGAGCCGTAACCTGGCAGCCATGTTATATAATGAGGGCGTAAATGAATTCAGGTCCGGCAATGAAGATATAGCCATACTATGCCTTAAAGAATCTTCTCTCATATATAAGGACTCCAGGATATTTGAGCTCCTTGGAGATCTATATTACAAGAAGGCGCAATTGCGGAAGGCGCGTTTTTATTGGCGCATGGGCATGTTATTGGATCCCGCTAACAAAGTATTGGCAGATAAGATGGGCAGGGTTATAAAAGAAATGGCCCTGTCTTCAAAAGGGAACGTCGCCGAGCTGCCGCACTTCAAGATAATTTACATAGGGGACCTGCCGATAGATAAGGAGCTCACGACCCGGATACTTGAAAATGCATATGTCGACGTCGGTAAGGACCTGGGGTATTTTCCCGGCGAAAAGACAAAGGTATTTTTTTATTCAAAAGAAGATTTCAGGAAGACATTCAACATGCCGTATTTTGTAAAGGCCTTTTATGACGGGAGCATAAAGATACCCGCGCCGGAGGACCGCCTTGATAAAGAAAAATTTGCGGAATACATATATCATGAATATACGCATGCCATAGTTTCGGCAAAGACAAATAACAATTGTCCTGACTGGTTAAGCGAAGGCATCGCGGTATGGCAGGACTTTAAAAGGGCGAACGTAAGCCCCGAAAGCGTCGCAAAGAATATCCGCAGCATGCCGGACATATCTTTCAAGTTCCTTAGCGATAGTTTCCTGACAAGCGAGTTCACAAAGAACAAGGCATTGTGTTATATAATATCATATACGCTTGTAGATTTTATATTAAACAAGTGGGGTATTAATGGTTTGAGGGGGGTGCTAAAGAGGCTGGGAAATAAACAGCACATAGCAAATGCGCTGGACGATCAATTCCTGATCCCCGAAGGAGATTTTGAATTGATCGTCCAGCGCATTTGCTATGTGCTGTTTATTTCCCAGCCTCTTTAGC
>CAZHPY010000036.1:0-15378 GCA_964534705.1 uncultured Planctomycetia bacterium
TAAGGTTCGCCATAAGAGAAGGCGGACACACCGTTGGCGCGGGAGTCGTAACAGAGATAATAGAATAGATTAGTATTGCGTAGTGTGTATTGAGTATTGCGTATCATGCTCAATACCCAATACTCGATACTCAATACTAAAAATCGTAGAAAGACTGACTAAATGGCTCAAAAAGAACAGCAGCAAAAAATCAGGATAAAGTTAATGGCCTATGACCATAGGTTGCTGGACCTTTCGGCAGAGGAAATAGTCGAGACAGCAAAACGTACGGGGGCAAATGTGGCCGGACCAATACCTCTTCCGACTAAGAGGGAAGTATTTACGGTCCTCAGGTCGCCGCATGTCGACAAAAAATCGAGGGAACAGTTCCAGATCAAGACACACAAGAGGATACTCGATATTGTCAACCCGACTTCAAAAACTATAGATGCGCTGAAGAAGTTGGATCTGCCGGCTGGCGTATACGTGGAGATAAAGTAATCATGGTAGGACTATTAGGAAAAAAGGTAGGCATGGTGCATATATTTGATGAGAACGGCAGGATAACGCCGGCCACGCTCATCGAAGCAGGACCGTGTTATGTTGTTCAGGTGAAGACGAAAGAGTCGGACGGCTATAGCGCTATCCAGATAGGTTTTGACGCCCAGAAGGCGCGTTTGGTAAAAAAACCCGAAGCAGGCCATTTTAAAAAGTCCGGCGTTAATGTCCTTAAGTTCATAAAAGAAATAAGGCTGAACGATGTATCCGGTTATAAAGTCGGGCAAAAAATAGAAACGGACCTTTTTGCAAAAGGCGATTTTGTAGATGTAACGGGCACGTCGATCGGAAGAGGGTTCCAGGGCGGTGTCAGGAGATGGGGCTGGAAAGGCGGTCCTTCGGGGCACGGTTCAATGTTCCACAGGGCTGTCGGTTCTATACAGTCAGGCGCAAGGCTTGGAAGAGTTACAAAAGGCCACCACTTGCCGGGACACATGGGTGTCGACAGGGTCACGATACAGAATCTGGAAGTGATAAAGGTCGATAAAGAGAATAACCTTTTGGTTGTAAAGGGCGCTGTGCCGGGGCATAAGAATAGTTATCTTATGGTAAGAGAAGCCAAGAAGATGCCCAAAGGTTTTATTAAACATAAAGTTGTTGTCCAGACACCCAAGAAGGGCGCTAAAGGCCCGGGTGGAGGACAGGCAGCAGCAAAGAAAAAATAGCGTATAGGGCATAGCGATTAGCGAATAGAAAACTTACTATACGCTATACGCTAACCGCTAAAATAGAAGTAAGAGAGTAAAATGACTACTAAAAAGCAAGCAAAGACAGAGGCGAAGAAAACGATATCAGCTATACCGATATTCAATTCCAAAGGGCAGAAGGTAGATAAATTCGAGCTCAACAAGGAATTGTTTACCGGGGAAGTCAATAAAGGCGTTTTATACCAGTTCATAAGGATGTATAACGCGAATCAGCGCGGCGGTAACGCATCTACCAAGACCAGGGGCGATGTTTCCGGCGGCGGAAAAAAACCCTGGAGGCAGAAAGGCACCGGAAGGGCAAGAGCAGGATCTACGAGGTCTCCTTTATGGAGAGGCGGCGGTAAGGTTTTCGGTCCGCACCCGAGGGATTTCCATTATGACATACCGAAAAAGATCAAAAAGCTCGCTCTTCTCTCATCGCTTAATTCGAAGATCCTGGATGAGAAGCTGATAGGCATCGATGCCATAGTCCTTGCTGAGCCAAAGACTAAACAGTTCCAGGCCATACTCAATGCGCTTAAATTAGAAGGTAAGTCCTTATTTGTGCTCGATGCAGTAGATGCAAAGACAAAAAGGGCTTCAAGGAATATCGGCAGCGTTACGCTGAGGAATTATAAGGATTTTAATCCAGTAGATGTTATGAATTGCAATACTGTTATAATGTCAAAAGTTGCATTAGAAAAGATCCCGGAACGACTTAAGGCTTAAAGAGGTAGGCAAATGAAAAATCCGCATGATATAGTAAAAGGTTTACTGAGGACAGAAAAAGGCTCTAATATGATGGTTTCTAACAAGTACACATTCTGGGTCGATTCTGTCGCTAATAAGATAGAAATACGCAAGGCTGTTGAAGGCATATACAAGGTAAAAGTGAATAATGTAAATACTCTCGTTGTTAAGGGCAAGCCGAAAAGGGTAAGATATACGATGGGAAAGACTTCCGATTGGAAAAAGGCGATCGTAACCCTTAAAGCGGGAGAAAAGATAGACGTAGTTTAATAAGTTGAGAGTTCGGAGTAAAGGAAAGAAAGTAAAATGGGAATAAAGAAATATAAACCAACAACACCAGGATTAAGATGGACGGCTCTGTCGGATTTCAGCGAGATCACCAAGGGTAAGCCTGAAAAGGCCCTTTTGGCCCCGCTAAAGAAATCGGGCGGAAGAAATTCTTACGGCCGCATCACGTCAAGGCACAGAGGCGGCGGTCATAAGCGTATGTACAGGCTGGTAGATTTCAAGCGTGACAAATTAGACATACCGGCAAAAGTAATAGCGATCGAATATGACCCTAACAGGTCGGCGCGGCTGGCGCTGCTGCAGTATACCGATGGAGAAAAGCGTTACATAATAGCGCCCGTAGGGGTCAATGTTAATGACGAATTGATATCGAGCAAGGCCGCGGAGATCAAAGTGGGTAATGCGGCACCGTTAGAAACGATACCGCCAGGTATACCGATCCATAATGTAGAATTCAGGAAAGGTGCCGGAGCCAGGATCGCCCGGTCAGCGGGAAACGCATGTGTCATAATGGCGAAAGAAGGCGGATTTGCCCATGTTAAACTTCCCAGTGGAGAGATAAGGCTCATAGGATTGGATTGCTACGCCACCATAGGGCAGGTGGGCAATATAGAACACGAAGCGATCTCCATAGGTAAGGCAGGGCGTTCAAGATGGATGGGGAAACGTCCTTATTCGAGAGGCGTTGCGAAGAACCCGCATGATCATCCGATGGGTGGCGGTGAAGGTAAGGCATCAGGCGGATTACCCAGAAGCCCGTGGGGACAGTACGCAAAGGGCCTTAAGACAAGGCACCGTAAGAAACATTCCAATATGTATATAGTGAAGAGGAGAAAGTAATGTCAAGATCTACCAAAAAAGGTCCGTTTGTAGATGAGAAGCTTCTGATAAAAGTGCAGAAGTCCACCATGGCAGGCGATAAAAAGCCGATAAAGACATGGGCGAGAAGGTCCGTTATAACTCCTGATTTTGTGGGGGTCACGTTATCGGTATATAACGGCAGGAAATTCCTTCCCGTATATGTTACAGAAAATATGGTAGGTCATAAGGTTGGTGAATTCGCGCCTACAAGAACGTTCAAGAAACACGGCGCGGCTACGGAAGTATCAAGGGAGTTAACATAAAAAATGGTCTCAAAAGCTATTTTAAGATATGTAAGGCTTTCACCGAGAAAATTCAGGCTTATTGTTCCTTTAGTCAAGGGTAAAAGAGCGGAAGAAGCGATAGCGATCCTTACCGGCGTAAAGAAGAGGGCTTCGGAATATGGCATTGCGCTGTTAAAATCCGCCATAGCTAACGCAAGAGTAAAAGTCCAGGGTATAGATACATCCACTTTGTATATATCCAAACTTATAGCGGATCCGGGACCGATGCTTAAAAGGTTCCGCGCGGCATCCATGGGCAGGGCGGGTTCCATACATAAGCATACGAGCCACCTCACGATAGAATTGGACGAGATAAAGACGGAAGGCGCCCATACGGCGCATCATGAAGGTAAGGCCGCAGCTGCAAAAGAGCCTAAAATAAAAAAAGTAAAAACCGCAACGGTTGCGAAAAAGGAAACTAAGGAAAAAGAGAGCGCGCAGAAAGAAAAAAAGCCGCGGACGCATAAAAAATAAAGAGGAAGAATAATGGGTCAAAAAGTTCATCCATATGGATTCAGGGTCGGGTATATATATGATTGGAAATCGAGGTGGTTTTCCAATAAATATGATTTTCCGAAATTACTGATAGAAGACATCAAGCTGAAGAAACACATAAAGAAGGCCCTTGCGTCGGCAGCGGTATCGAAGGTCGAAGTGGAGAGGGCAAGCGAAAAGATACGCGTGCTTATATTCAGCGCAAGGCCGGGTATTATAATAGGCAGGCGCGGAGCGGAGATCGAGAAATTAAAGGACGAACTTCGCGCTATAACGGGCAAAGAGGTTATCATAGATATAAAAGAGGTAAAGAACCCGAGCATTGACGCTCAGCTGGTGGCGGAGAATATCGCCGTTCAGATAGAAAAACGTATTCCCCATAAACGGGCAATGAAGAAGGCCATCCAGAGCGCGCTGGATTCAGGCGCGCGTGGAGCAAAGATAATATGCAGCGGCAGGCTTGGAGGCGCTGAAATAGCAAGGCGCGAAAGCTACCGTATCGGTTCGATACCTTCCCAGACGTTGAGGGCGGATGTCGATTATGGTTTTACCGAAGCGCTTACAAAATATGGCCTTATAGGCATTAAGGTGTGGATCTATAAAGGCGACAAGATACTGGATAAGCAGGAAGAAGAAACACCCGAAGAAAAGAAAACCACGAAGCTTTAAGAAACGAGGAAAAAAATGGCGATGATGCCCAAAAGAGTAAAATTCAGAAAAGCCCAGCGCGGCAGGCGCTTAGGGACCTCATTCAGAGGCGCTACGCTTTCATTCGGTGAGTTTGGACTGAAGGCGCTTGAAAATGGCTGGCTAAGCGATAGGCAGATAGAGGCTGCCAGGGTCACGTTGACGCGCCATCTTAAGGGCGGCGGTAAGATATGGATAAGGGTTTTCCCCGACCATCCGGTTACAAAAAAGCCGGCTGAAACAAGGATGGGTAAGGGCAAGGGCGATCCAAGCCACTGGGTAGCGGTGGTAAAAAAGGGCAAGATACTTTTTGAGATGGACGGCGTACCCATTGAAATGGCAAAGACTTCCATGAGGGTAGCCGCGTTCAAGATACCATTACGGACTAAATTCATAACGAGGCATGGTTAAAATGATAAAGGCAAATGAATTGAGAAACATGACAGTAGACGAAATACGGATCAAGGAAGAGGGCCTTAAAAAAGAGCTCTATGCGTTGAGGTCCGAGGTTGAGGCTGGAAGGGTCGAAAAGCCCCACAAAATAAACGAGATCCGCAGGGCAATAGCGCGCTGCGAAACGATCATTCAGGAGAAGGGTAATGCAAAAAAGTAGCGATAGGAATATGCGCAAGACGCGGATAGGCGTGGTCAAGAGCAATAAGATGAATAAAACGATCAGCGTTGTCGTAGATAAGGTAGGCAACCACCCTGTTTATAACAAGCTCATGAGGAGCAAAGCCACTTTTAAAGCGCACGACGAGAAGAATGAAGCAAAAATAGGGGATACGGTAAAGATCGAAGAGACAAGGCCCATCTCTAAGACCAAGAGATGGAGATTGGTCGAAATAATAAAGAAGCAAGTTTAAAGTCGAAGGTTTAATATGATAAGAATGAGAACGATTTTGGATGTAGCAGATAACACAGGCGCGCGCAAGGCCTCCATGATAGGCGTTATAGGGCGCGGTAACAGGCGCCATGCGAACATAGGGGATATAATAACATGCAACATAAAGGAAGCTACGCCCGACGCTATTGTTAAGAATCACGAAGTGTGCAAAGGGGTCGTTGTAAGGACCGCCTCGCCTATAAAAAGGCCCGATGGAAGCATTCTAAGGTTCGACAGGAACGCGATCGTTATTATCGACCTGCAGATGAACCCGAGAGGGACGAGGATATTCGGCCCTGTCGCAAGAGAGCTGAGGGATAAGAATTTCATGAAAATAATCTCTCTTGCCCCGGAGGTCATATAAAATGAACAAGATAAAAAAGAACGATACTGTATATGTCCTTGCAGGAAAGGACAGGGGGAAAACAGGCAGGGTATTCAAGGTATATCCAGGCGTGGGAAGGGCCCTTGTCGAGGGTATAAATTACGTAAAGAAACATGCGCGCAAATCTCAGGCAAATCCGCAGGGCGGCATTGTACAGAAGGAAAGCCCGATACACATTTCAAACCTGGCCCTCCTCTGCAAAACATGCAATAAACCGGCCCGTATCGGCATGAACGTCCTGGCCGACGGGACCAAGTCAAGATTCTGCAAGCGCTGTAAAGAGGTAATAGCATAATGGGAAAACCAAGACTACTTGAAACATACAGAAGCAGCATAGTGCCTGAGATGGTGAAGGCATTCGGCTATAAGAACCAAATGCAGGTCCCCAAAATAAAGAAGATAGTCATAAACGTCGGATTGGGAGAGGCCACGCAGGACATAAAGATGCTCGAAGCGGCCCAGCACGAACTTGCTGCTATAACAGGCCAGAAGCCGGTTACGACGCGCGCAAAAAAGGCTATTGCTAATTTTAAGATACGAAAAGGTTCCGCGATCGGCTGTAAAGTCACTTTGAGGCGCTACATGATGTATGAGTTCCTCGACAGGATGATATCTGTCGCTATACCGAGGATCAGGGACTTCAGGGGGCTGCCCGCGAATTCATTTGACGGTTCCGGGAATTATTCGTTCGGCCTTAATGAGCAGGTCATATTCCCTGAGGTAGATGTTGATAAGGTAATGAAGACCCACGGGATGGACATAACGATAGTTACAGACGCGAAAAGCGAAAAAGAGGCATTCGAGCTGTTAAAGCTGTTCGGAATGCCGTTTAAAAAGTAAAAGAGAAAGACTGATCACAAATGGCAAAGACGTCATTAATAGTAAAGCAGCAAAGGACACCGAAATTCAAGGTGCGTAAATACAACAGATGCAGGCTCTGCGGGAGGCCCCGGGGTTTTATAAGGCGCTTTCAGATCTGCAGGATCTGTTTCAGGGAGCTTGCTTCAAGGGGAGAGATCCCAGGTGTTGTAAAAGCAAGTTGGTAAAATTTAACGCAGTACGCAGTACGCGCGACTAATAACGAAAGGGTATTTAAAGGGGATAATATGGCAGTTACTGATTCTATTGCGGACATGCTTACGATCATAAGGAACGGAAGTTTTGCGAAAAAGGAAGTTGTCGAGGTAAAAGGCTCTAAACTGACAGCGGAGATCCTGGGCATTTTTAAGAAAGAGAGCTTCATATCCAATTACAAGCTTATGAAGGACAATAAGCAGGGCATTTTGCGCGTATATTTAAAATATGCCAAGGATGGAGCGCCGGCAATACTGGGCATAAAAAGAGTGTCAAGGCCGGGCCTGAGGACCTACAAACAATCCGATGAATTACCCAAGGTTTATGGCGGATTAGGAGTGGCCATAATATCCACATCAAAAGGCCTGATGACGGATAACCAGGCGCGTGAGAATAAGGTAGGCGGAGAAGTCCTCTGCTATATTTGGTGATAATATGTCAAGAATAGGAAAAAAACCGGTAGATTTACCCAGTGGCGTAAAAGCCGCTGTTGCAAATAATGTAATAACGGTCGAGGGGGCAAAAGGCAAACTGACGTACAACATACCTCCACGCTTCAAGGTCGAAGTAAAGGATAATAAGGTCAGCGTTACCCGCCCGTCCGAAGAAAAACAGGACAAGGCAACTCACGGGCTCATCCGCAGCCTTATCAATAATATGGCGATAGGAGTATCGGCAGGATATAAAAAGGAGCTTGAAATTACAGGGGTCGGTTTTAAGGCCGCCGTGCAGGGAAAGATACTCAGCATCCAGCTAAGTTATACACATCCTATAAATTTTGATATACCTGAAGGTATTACCGTCGAAACACCGAAGCCGACAAATATAATTATCAAGGGCGTAGATAAGACAAAGGTTGGGGAAGTTGCCGCAAAGATAAGGGATTTTTACAGGCCTGAGCCGTATAAGGGCAAGGGTATAAGGTATAATGATGAGCACGTAAGGCGCAAAGCCGGTAAAGCAGTAGCGGGCGCCGGTGGAGCCGGATAACACAATAATATTATTAAGGTATTAATATGAAAAAATGGATTAAGATTGAAGGCAGGATAAAAAGGCATCGAAGGATCCGGAGAAAAATAATCGGAACGAAGGAACGGCCAAGGCTAAGCGTGCGCCGCAGCATAAATCATTTGTATGCGCAGGTGATCGATGATATGGCGGGCAAGACGATCGTGCAGCTGTCAACATTGTCTCCGGAAATGAAAGACAAGATGCCCAAAAGCGCCGGAAATGTCAAAGGGGCTGTTTTGTTGGGCACGGTCCTTGCGGAAAAATGTAAAAAAGAAGGCGTCACTAAAGTCGTGTTTGACAGGGCCGGATATCTGTATCACGGCAGGATAAAGGCGCTGGCTGACGCGGCTCGAAAAGGCGGCCTGGTTTTTTAAAAAGAAAATAAAAAGAGGGCAAATTGGCAGACAATAATATTGATAGCACTAAAAAAGAAGACGCGCAGGAAGAAAAGAAAGAAGCTGTCGTAGAAACCCCCAAAGTAGAAACTCCTAGGCCGGAGCAGCGCCAGAGAAGGCCGCGCCGCGCACCGGCTGGCCGGGGCGACGGAAGCGATAAGGAATTTATTGAGAAGGTCGTAACGATAAAGAGAGTTGCGAAGGTCGTAAAGGGCGGACGTAAATTTTCTTTTAACGCTCTTGTTGTGGCCGGCGACGGCAAAGGCCACGTAGGCCTCGGATTTGGTAAGGGTAACGAAGTGGCGGATGCCATAAGAAAAGGCCTCAATGACGCAAAGAAGAGCTTTTTTGCCGTTCCGATGAGGGGAACTACAATACCGCATGAGATCATAGGCCATTTTAAGGCTGCCAGGGTACTGCTCAAACCTGCAGCTCCCGGTACAGGGGTTATAGCGGGTGGCCCGGTAAGAGCTATATGTGAAGCTTCCGGTATTAAAGATATTCTTACAAAGAGCCTTGGTTCCGATACATCAATGAATGTGCTTAAGGCCGCCATAGAGGGCCTCAAAAGGCTCAGGCTTGAAAGAAAAATAGACTAGAAAAGGTGCTTAGATGAAAATGAATGAGATAGGGGCTCCCGAGGGAGCGCATAGGAACATAAAGAGACGGGGCAGGGGTTCCGGTTCGGGTCATGGAAAAAATTCGTGCCGGGGAAGGAAAGGCGCCAAGAAGCGCTCGGGTAGGACAACACGGCCCGGTTTTGAAGGCGGACAGATGCAGCTTGTCCGGCGTATACCTAAAAGAGGGTTCAACGTACCTTTTAAAAATTATTATCAGGTGGTAAATGTTGAATCCCTGAACAGGTTCAAGGAAAATTCAACGGTTGGGCCTAAAGAATTAAAAGCGGCAGGCCTCATCGGAAGTGAGATAGAACAGATAAAGATACTTGGCAGCGGCGAACTTAAGAAAGTGCTTACAGTAAAGGCAAATAAGATCACTGGAAGCGCGAAGAAGAAGTTTGATTCCGCCGGCGCAAAGTTTGAGGTTCTGGCTTAATGCTCGAAGCCTTTATAAATACCATAAAAATACCGGATCTTCGCAAGAAGATACTTTTAACCCTTGCGCTTATAGCAGTTTACAGGATCGGTACGTACATACCGACGCCGGGAGTTGACGGCGCGAAGCTGGCGGTATTTTTCAATAGCATAGCCCATTCACAGGGCGGTGCGCTCTTTGGCATAATGAACATGTTTTCGGGAGGCGCCATATCGCGTTTGACCATATTTGCGCTGGGGATAATGCCTTATATATCTGCGTCGATCATCCTGCAGTTGCTTACGGCGGTAATACCGGCGCTCGAAAGGTTAGCGAAGGAAGGCGAAGCCGGCCAGAAAAAGATCATACAGTACACAAGATACGGTACGATGCTTCTGGCTGTAATACAATCCTTTTTTATAGCTGTCTGGCTTGAGAACCCCGCGAGATTCCAGGGCCTCCAGATAGTCCAGTTCCCGGGTTGGTCGTTCAGGATCCTTACGGTAATAACGCTTACCAGTGGTACGGCGTTCATCATGTGGCTGGGCGAGCAGATCCAGGAATACGGCATAGGTAACGGGATGTCGCTTATCATCACCGCGGGTATTATTTCCCGTATACCGACGGCGCTTTACCAGGTTTATTCTTTGTTCTCTCCGTTTGCGCCAGAAAAGGCCCAGTTAGAGCCGTTTACGCTTATTCTGATGGTAGTGATGCTGGTATTTGTTGTAGTAGCGGTAATACTTGTTACTCAAGGCCAGCGAAAGATACCTATACAGTACGCAAAACGCGTTGTAGGCAGAAAAGTTTATGGCGGGCAATCTACGTTCATACCTTTGCGCGTTAACCAGGGCGGAGTCATCCCGATCATATTTGCGCAAAGCATAATATTGTTCCCTGCGACGATAGCCGGTTTTATACCCCATCAGGGATTCCAGAAGTTCGCGATGGAGTTAACCAAGGGCGAATGGGCATATAATATTTCGTATTCGCTGCTTATTATATTTTTCGCGTATTTTTACGCGGCAATAACGTTTAATCCCATCGATGTCGCTGACAACATGAAGAAGTACGGCGGGTTCATACCCGGGATCAGGCCGGGAAGGCAGACGGCCGAGTATCTTGATTTCGTCATGACAAGGATAACATTGCCGGGTTCGGTTTTCCTGGCTCTAATAGCCGTTTTCCCGAGTATAATCTCAGGGTGGCTAAAGATACCATATCTGGTAGCAAGTTTCTTCGGCGGTACCGGGTTACTGATCATAGTGGGTGTCATGCTTGACACCATGAAGCAGATAGAATCGCATCTGTTGATGAGGCATTATGAAGGCTTCATGAAAAAAGGCAGACTAAAGTCGAGAAGGTAGTAAGGATGAACCCCGTTAGACCTTATTGGTCTGGCTGGGGTAATTATAGAAAGGTCTAACGGGGTGAAAATAGTTTTATTAGGCCCTCCGGGGGCAGGCAAGGGGACTCAAGGCGTTGTGCTGGCGCGTAACTATAATATAGCGCATATTTCTACAGGCGACATTTTGAGGGATGCTGTTAAAAAAGGCACGGCCCTTGGCAAGGAAGCAAAATCCTACATGGATAAGGGTGAGCTGGTCCCCGACGAAGTAGTTACCGGGATAGTGGTTGAGCGCCTGGCAAAAGATGATGTAAAGAACGGCTTCATCCTCGACGGTTTTCCAAGGACGCTTAATCAGGCGGAGGACCTGGATAATGAGCTGAAAAAATTATCTATGGCGATAGACATAGTCTTGTATTTTGATATTCCTGAGAACGTGGCTATCGAGAGGCTGACCGGCCGCAGGGTGTGTAAAAAATGCGGCGCTAATTATCATGCCAAGAACATGAAGCCTGAAAAAGAAGGTATTTGCGATAAATGCGGCGGTGAGTTGTACCAAAGGCCTGATGATACGATCGACACAGTTAAGAACAGGCTGAAGGTTTATGCAGGGCAGACTAGCCCTTTAATAGAATATTATACTAAGAAGGGAAGCCTTAAAAAAGTATCAGGCGCCCTGGATGTGAACGATCTGTTTAAGGTTCTTTCTCAAATTTTTTCCGATGCGCGCCTTGCATGATAATATTGAGAAGCGATGAAGAGATCAGCCAGATAAGAAAAGCGGGCAGGATCGTAGCGCTTACTTTGGCAAAAATGAAAAAGATCGCCAAGGCAGGCATCACGACAAAAGAATTAAACAGGGTAGCGGAAGAAGAAATAAAGAAAAATGGCGGCTATCCGGCTTTTAAAGGTTATAAAGGCTATCCGGCTACCATATGCGCTTCGGTAAATGAAGTAGTAGTGCACGGAATACCGTCGGATAGGCATATCGCGGCAGGAGACATATTAAGCGTAGACGTAGGCGTAAGGTACGGCAGCTTTTTCGCCGATGCGGCGATAACTATAGCGATAGGCGATATAAGTGATACAGCGCAAAAGCTCATCAAGGTTACCGAAGAAGCGCTTTATCGAGGGATAGAAGATGCAAGGCCGGGTAAAAGATTATCCGATGTATCGGCAAGCATCCAATCGCACGTTGAATCGAACGGTTTCAGCGTAGTGAGGTCGTTCGTAGGGCACGGCATAGGCGAGAAGATCCACGAGGAGCCGGAGATACCTAATTTTGGCGCTCCCAATAAAGGGCCCAGGCTGGAATCCGGCATGATATTAGCGATAGAGCCGATGGTCAATGAAGGAAAGTTCGACGTTGAAATACTGGAAGACGGATGGACGGCGGTTACAACGGACCGCAAGCTTTCAGCGCATTTTGAACATACTATAGCAGTACGAAAAGGCGAAGCAGAGATACTAACGGCATTATAAGGCATAAGACATGGCCCAAAAAGAGGAACCGATCACAGTAGATGGTAAAGTACTGGAAACCCTGCCGAACGCGATGTTCAGGGTGGAGCTTCCTAATGGCCATAGGGTCCTCGCGCATGTATCGGGAAAAATGAGGATGAATTTTATAAGAATACTGCCGGGGGACACGGTGACCCTGGAGCTATCGCCGTACGATCTTTCAAGAGGAAGGATCGTCCGACGCGAGAAATAGAGTTGAACAAGTTTTTGGAGGTCCGACAGGATGAAAGTAAGAGCCAGTGTAAGAAAGATTTGCCCAAAATGCAAGGTTGTCAGGAGAAAAGGCAACATCATGATCATTTGTGATAACCCAAAACATAAACAGAGGCAGGGTTAATAAGCTATAACCAGGAGGAAACGAAGTGCCAAGAATAATCGGTGTTGATATTCCGAAAGAGAAGAGGATCGAAATTTCGCTGATGTATATATACGGCATCGGCCGGTCTTTATCCAATAAGATATTGAAGTTGGCGAACATAAACCCGGACAAAAGGGCCAAGGACTTGACCGAAGAAGAGGTTGCGCGTGTTTCTTCTATAATACAGAAGGAATATAGGGTAGAAGGAGATCTGAGAAGGGACATATCGGCCAATATAAAAAGGCTCATAGATGTAGGAAGCTACAGAGGGCTTCGCCACAGGAGAGGTTTGCCTGTGCGCGGACAGAGGACAAGGACAAACGCAAGGACAAGGAAAGGGCCCAGGAAGACCGTCGGAGTAGTAAGGCAGCAGAAAACTGCGAAAGCGGCGCCTGCGTCAACAGGAGCAAAAGGTAAGTGAAACAATTGAATTCGGAGTTTATCGTAATGAGGCTGGGCGAAATCCTCCGAAGCACTGTGTCAAATAAGAATTGATCGCGAAGGGGGATAAGAATGGCAGAACAACAGCAGCAACAGCAAAAAAAAGGCAAATTCAAGAAAAGTAAAAAAGCGGTAAAGGCTCCGCCGAGCGGCATCGCGCACATACTTGCGACATTCAACAATACGATAGTTACGATCGCCGACAAACAGGGAAATACGATTTCATGGGCTTCTACGGGAAGCGTTGGTTTTAAAGGATCCAAGAAGTCCACCCCTTTTGCTGCGGGTATGGCAGCTGAGGGCGCAGCCAAGAAGGCGGCAGAGCGCGGGGTAAAGGAAGTCGAAGTATATGTAAAAGGGCCGGGGGCTGGAAGGGAATCAGCGATCAGGTCTTTGCAGTCTGCAGGTATAACGATCAGGGCCATCAGGGACGTCACTCCTATACCTCATAATGGATGCAGGCCGCAGAAGAGAAGGAGAGTATAATGGCAAGATATACAGGGGCCGTATGCAGACTGTGCAGGCGTGAAGGCCAGAAATTATTTTTGAAGGGAACGCGTTGTTCTACGGATAAATGCGCGATATCGCGCAGGGCTTTTGCTCCGGGACAGCATGGGCAGGGGCAGATGCGGAAAAAGGAATCCAACTATGGGACACAGCTGAGGGAAAAGCAGAAGGTAAAGAGGATATATGGCGTTTTGGAAGCCCAGTTCAGGCATTATTTCAGGATAGCGGCGCGGTCAAAAGGAGTAACGGGCGTAATGTTATTACAGCTTCTCGAAAGACGGCTGGATAACGTTGTCTTCAGGATGAACCTGGCAACTTCCAGGTCTGAAGCAAGAGAACTGGTCCAGCACGGATTTGTTTATGTCAATGATAAGAGAGTGGACAGGCCTTCATTTACGGTTAAAATAGGCAACGTAATTACCGTAAAACCTAAAAGAGAACCGATGATAAAGATGCTCAAGGAAAGAAAAGAGAGCCTGGCCGACAGGTTGATACCGAAATGGCTGGAAGTCGATAAAACTGAATTTAAGGCAAAAGTGATCGAAGTGCCGACCAAGGAAGACATAGGTTTCCCGATACAGGAACAGCTGATCGTAGAATTGTATTCAAAGTAAGAAAAATACGCAATTCGCAGTACGCAGCACGCAGCACACAATACGAAAACGCATATAATAAGGAGAGAAAATATATGGGCATAAGCATGAAGAATTTCGAAATGCCGAAGAAGCTCGTCCTGGACGAGTCAACAGCCACGGCTGATTACGGCAAGTTTGTAGCAGAGCCTTTTGAAAGAGGCTACGGCATGACTATAGGGAATTCTTTGAGGAGAGTCCTGATCTCGTCGATAGAAGGAACGGCTGTCACCAGCATAAAGATAGACGGCGTCCAGCATGAGTTCTCGACGGTCAAAGGCGTAGTTGAGGACGTTTCGCAGATCATTCTTAATATAAAGAAACTTACGCTGCGTTCACACTTCAAGACCCCTAAGCCTATATACATAGATGTGAGTAAGAAGGGCGAGGTAACGGCGAAGGACATAAAGACAGATGAAACCGTAGAGATAATCAACCCGGACCTGCATATCTGTACAATAACCAAAGAGACCAACCTTAAGATCGAGATGCAGGTTGCGAGAGGAAGGGGATACGTGCCGGCCGAAAGGAACAAGAAGGAAGGCCAGGCCATAGGCGTCATCCCGGTAGATTCCATATTTACGCCGGTAAAAAAGGTCAATTTTTCCGTCGAGGCGACAAGGGTGGGCCAGATCACCGATTATGACAAGCTGATCCTGGAAATATGGACGAACGGATCGATAGCTCCGAAAGAATCCCTGTTATATGCATCAAATATCCTGCAAAGGCATCTTGATATATTCGTGAATTTCGGCAAACTTCCTGAAGAGGAAGATGTGCCGGAAGAGACAGAAGAACAGAGGATGTTGAGAGAGAAACTGAAAGTGCCGATCTCGGAACTGGAGCTTTCTGTCAGAAGTTCAAACTGTCTGAGAGAAGCCAGGATAAAGACAATAGGCGACCTTGTCAGGAAATCCGAGCTGGACATGCTTCAATACAGGAATTTCGGCAAGAAGTCACTGGCAGAGATAAAGAAGGTCATAGTAGACATGGGCTTAGCGCTTGGCATGAAGGTGGATAGCGGCAAAAAGGCCAAAGACGAGCCGGAAGAATAAGAGGGCTAAAGTAAATGAGTCCCGTTACATCTCATAAAAATAACGATGTAATGGGCAAGAGCATAAATAATTAGGAGATGTAACGGGATGAGACATCATAAGGGGAACAGAAAATTAGGGATGATGACGAGCCATAGGAAAG
>CAZHPY010000037.1:0-15059 GCA_964534705.1 uncultured Planctomycetia bacterium
TGTGCCTACGTTAACATGCGGCTTGTTCCTTACAAAATTTTCCTTTGCCATAACTGGCTCCTTTCAGGATTCCGAAAAATTAACTTGTTTTCTTAATGATCTTATCCGATATATTTTTAGGCACTTCCTGGAAAAAGGAAGGCTCCATTGTATAGGTCGCCCTACCCTGTGTAAGGCTCCTAACCGTGGTTGAATAACCAAACATTTCGTTTAACGGCGCATGGCCGTTGACTACTTTAAGATTGCCTCTGTCGTTTATGGCGGCTATCCTTACTCTCCTCGAATTAAGGT
Source organism: uncultured Planctomycetia bacterium (assembly GCA_964534705.1). GTDB lineage: Bacteria > Omnitrophota > Gorgyraeia > 2-01-FULL-45-10 > 2-01-FULL-45-10 > CAZHPY01. The sequence goes on from CAZHPY010000037.1 coordinate 292, forward strand.
CCCCTATGACATCTCCCATATACTGCTCAGGTACTTCGACTTCGAGATTCATTATAGGTTCAAGCAGCACAGAATGGCCGTTCCTCAAGGCTTCATCCAACCCTATCTTTGCCGCCATCTTGAATGCTATATCCGATGAATCGACTTCATGATACGAACCATCGATAAGCGTTACCTCGACGTCAGTTACAGGATAACCTGCCAAAGCGCCGTTCTTCGCCGCCTCATACACGCCTTCTTCTACAGACGATATATATTCACGCGGTATAGCGCCTCCTATTATCTTATTATTGAATATTATGCCTGCGCCCTTCTGGGCAGGGGCTACATCAAACACAACATGGCCATATTGTCCGCGGCCGCCGGACTGCTGGATGAATTTACCAACAGCGCGGTTTGCCTTGGTAAGAGTTTCCTTATAAGCGACCTGTGGCTTGTCAACATTGGCAGCTACGTTAAACTCGCGCAGCATCCTGTCAACGATGATCTCGAGATGGAGCTCGCCCATACCGCTTATGATCGTCTGGCCCGTTTCTTTATTGTAAGCGACCCTGAACGTCGGATCTTCTTCTTCTAATCTGTTTAAAGCAAGGCCCAGCTTCTCCTCATCGGCTTTTGTCTTAGGCTCAATAGCCATCGAAATAACCGGTTCGGGGAAATGTATCGCCTCAAGGACCATAGGATTGTCTTCATCGCACAGGGTGTCGCCTGTCTTCGTATGTTTTAATCCAACGACCGCTAAAATATCGCCGGCGCGCGCCGCTTCGACTATTTCCTGTTTATTCGCATGCATTCTCACGAGTTTACCAATGCGCTCTTTTACGTCCTTGGTCGAATTATAGGAATATTCTCCTGACTGCAGTATACCTGAATACACCCTTAAATAAGCAAGCTTGCCTACAAAAGGATCTGCTTTTATCTTGAATATAAGGCCACAGAACTTTTCATCCTCAGACGCTTTTCTTTCTATTTCTTCGTCCGTTTCGGGGTTCTTGCCCTTGACCGGCGGTATATCCAACGGCGATGGGAGATAATCAACTACGGCATCCAGCAATGGCTGTATGCCCCTGTTCTTAGCTGAAGCGCCGCAAAGCACAGGAATGATCTTACCCGTAACAGTGGCATGCCTTACATACGCTGTCAACTCATGAGGATAGATACCTTCTTCATTCACATATCTTTCCATCACTATTTCATGCGCCTCACCAAGCGTCTCTATCAGCTTATGGCGGTATTCGCTCGCAAGCGGCTTAATATCTTCAGGTATCGGCTGTATTTCAAAAGTAGAATTTTCATCTTCGCCCTGGTAAATATATGCCTTCATGGTGATAAGGTCTATCATCCCTTTAAAATTAGATTCGCTTCCTATTGGTATCTGCAACACTAATGGTTTTGCTCCAAGCCTCGCCTTTATCTGCTCAACTACCGAGAGGAAATTAGCTCCTGTCCTGTCCATCTTATTGATAAACGCGATCCTTGGAACGGCATACTTATCGGCCTGTCTCCATACTGTCTCAGATTGAGGCTGCACCCCGCCGACAGCGCAGAAAACCACTACCGCTCCGTCAAGGACTTTCAGGGACCTTTCAACTTCTACCGTAAAATCTACGTGCCCTGGAGTATCTATAATATTGATATTTTTGTCTTTCCAGAAACATGTCGTGGCCGCGCTCATTATGGTAATACCGCGTTCCTGCTCCTGCACCATGAAATCCATCGAGGTCGTGCCATCATCGACATCGCCCAGCTTATGTATCTTACCCGTACAAAACAGGATACGTTCTGTAGTAGTGGTCTTACCGGCATCGATATGAGCTATGATACCTATGTTACGCAGCTTCTCTATTCTTGTTAATTCTTTAGTCTTTTCCATTTTTATTGTTTTTGGCCTATCTATTATTAAACACTCTTGAGCCATTTTTTACCTTGTGTCTTGTGCTCTTGTGTCTTGTGCTCTATTTTTACCACCTATAATGCGCGAATGCCTTGTTCGCTTCAGCCATCTTATGAGTATCTTCCCGTTTCTTTATGGCGCTGCCTTCGCCTTTATACGCATCCAATATTTCATCCGATAGCTTTATTTCCATGGGCTTGCCCTTTTTGGTCCGGGCAAAATTCCTCATCCATCTCATCGCTATCGACATTCCGCGCTCCGCCTTGACCTCTATAGGTATCTGGTATGTAGCGCCGCCGATCCTGCGAGGTTTAACTTCAAGCAAAGGGCGCGCATTATCAAGCGCCTTTTGGAAAACCTCCAATGAGCCTTTGCCGGTTTTTTCGGCTAAAATATCGAAACATCTATAGACTATTCTTTCCGCAATAGCGCGCTTTCCCTGCGTCATTATAATATTTATGAAACGCGCAACTGTTACGTTCTTATATTTAGGATCCGGAGTTACTTCTCTTTTTTCTGCTCTGCGTCTTCTCATTTATATATTCCTTTTACTTTATGCGGCTGCAGCTGCTTTTGCCTTAGCTGGGCCCGGCCCCTTATCTTTGGGCTTCTTTGCACCGTATTTGGAGCGTGATTTCTGCCTGTTAGCCACTCCCGCTGTATCGAGCACACCTCTTACTATATGATATCTTACACCAGGCAGATCTTTTACCCTTCCGCCTCTCACAAGGACTATAGAGTGTTCCTGCAAATTATGCCCTTCGCCCGGTATGTATGACGTGACCTCAACGTGATTTGTAAGCCTCACCCTGGCAACTTTTCTCAATGCTGAGTTAGGTTTTTTGGGCGTCTGGGTCTTGACCTGCAGACAAACCCCGCGCCTTTGCGGGCAGGACTTTAAAGCAGGTGATTTGCTCTTCTTCTTAAAACTTTCTCTACCAAGTCTGATCAATTGATTTATTGTCGGCATAATTTACTTTTTTTCCTTCTTCTCTTTCTTGGATTCTTTTTTAGTATCTTCCGCGCCTTTTTCCTTCTTCTCTTCCTTTACTTCTTCAGTCTTTTCCTGGCTGGCCTTACCGGCGTCGTCGAAGACATGCTTAACCATTTCTATGTTCCTGTGAGCTTCAAAACCTGTACCTGCGGGTATAAGATGCCCCATTATGACATTCTCTTTAAGTCCCCTGAGATAATCGACCTTGCCGTTCGCAGCCGCTTCCGTAAGGACCCTTGTCGTCTCCTGGAAACTTGCCGCGGATATAAAGCTTTCGGTATTAAGAGAAGCCTTTGTTATGCCCAGGAGTATCGGTGTTGCGCTTGCAGGCTTTCCTTTTTTCTTAACGACTCTTTTGTTCTCTTCAACATAAACGTTACGGTCAACCTGCTGGCCGGAAAGGAATGTGGTGTCGCCCGGTTCCTCTATTTTTACCTTCCCCAGCATCTGGCGGACTATAGCTTCTATATGCTTATCATTTATTTTTACACCCTGCAGCCTGTAAACTTCCTGGACTTCATTAACAAGGTATTCCTGGAGTTTCTTATCGCCGGAAACCTTCAGAATATCCTGCGGAACAACGGGGCCGTCTATCAATTGCTGTCCGGCAACGACCTTGTCACCTTTATAAACGTTCAAGTGTTTTCCATGCGGTATCATATACTCTTTTTTCATGCCGGTAGATGAGGTTACGATGACCCTCTTTTGGCCTTTCTTTGATTCGCCAAACTCTACAATGCCGTCTATTTCGCTTATTATTGCGGGATCCTTAGGGCGTCTCGCTTCAAATAGCTCAGCAACTCTTGGAAGACCGCCGGTTATATCCTTCGTCTTGGTAACAACACGCGGAGTTTTCGCCAATACATCACCGGCTGTTACGCCCGCCTTGTCATGCACTATGATATGAGCGCCTGCCGGGATCGGATAGATCGCGAGAACCTCATCCTTTGCATCCAGCACAAGTATTTGAGGATGATAATCTCCCTTATGCTCTATAATAACCCTGTTCTTAAGCCTTGTCGCGGGATCAAGCTCTTCCTTCATCGTGATACCTTCTTTTATATCCTCGAATTTGAGCTTACCCGTAACTTCCGTCAATATGGGAACTGTGTACGGATCCCATTTTACGAATATCGTCCCTACTTTAACAGGGTCCCCATCACCAGCCCTTGCGAAAGCGCCCTGAGGAAGAGTGTGCCGTTCCAGCTCTCTCCCATCTTTATCGTTTATGCTTATCTGGCCGTTCCTGTTAAGGACCGTATATTCACCTTCTTTTTTCGTCTTTACTACTTTAAGATTGTGGTATTTGACCAGACCTTCGTTCTTTGATTCTATATAAGATTGTTCGATAATCCTCGACGCCGTACCTCCGATATGGAACGTTCTCATCGTAAGCTGTGTTCCAGGCTCACCGATCGATTGCGCGGCGATGATGCCCACTGCGGTTCCCAGATCAACAAGTCTTCCCGTGGCAAGGTCCCTTCCATAACATTTTGCGCAAACACCATGTTTTGCTTCGCAGGTCAGGACACTTCTTATCCTGATCTTCTCAATACCCGCTTCTTCGATCTTCTTGGCTTTTTCTTCCGTTATTTCGCTTCCCGCTTCAACGAGCACCGTATCCGTTATGACATCTACTATGTTGTCAAGCGCAACCCTTCCAACGATCCTTTCGGAAAGAGAAACAACAACTTCGTCACCTTCTATAATAGCGCTTATCAATATGCCGTTTACCGTATCGCAATCATTAACGCTGATAATAACATCCTGCGCAACGTCAACGAGGCGCCTTGTCATGTAACCTGAATCGGCGGTCTTTAACGCGGTATCCGCAAGACCCTTACGCGCTCCGTGAGTCGAAATAAAATACTCGAGAACTGTCAAGCCTTCCCTGAAATTGGCCGTAATAGGCGTTTCTATGATCTCACCTGACGGTTTTGCCATCAATCCACGCATACCGGCAAGCTGTCTTATCTGAAGCTTGGAACCTCTTGCGCCGGAATCCGCCATCATGAATATAGGATTAAAGGAATCCAGCTCCTGGAATATGAGGTCCGAAACGTCATCGGTCGTATGTGTCCACAAGTCTATGATCTTATTGTAACGTTCCCTGTCCGTGATCAAGCCTTTCCTATACTGGTCTTCTATGTGCGCGACATCCCCTTTTGTCCTGTCTAAATACTCGTTCTTCTTTTCCGGTATCTTGAGGTCGTTCACAGAAATAGAAATGCCGGCTCTTGTTGCTTCTTCAAAACCGGCTTTTTTCAGATCATCCAATAATTTTATTACTGCCTGATGCCCTTTTACCTTATAACATGCGTTTATTACCTTGCTCAGCCTGGACTTGCTCATGACATCGTTGAAATAAGGCATGCCCTTGGGTAAATAAAGGTTAAACAGGACCCTGCCCACGGTCGTCTCGATCATTTTGTCATCTATGTAAACCTTTATCTTCGCATGAAGGTCAAGCTCCTCATCCTGATGGGCTATTATTACCTCATCCACTGAAGAGAATGTCTTATTTTCGCCTTTTGCGCCCGGTTTCTCTTTGGTGAGATAGTAACATCCGAGCACTATATCCTGGGTAGGCGTTGTAATAGGCCTGCCGTCAGCGGGCGAGAATATGTTATTAGAAGACATCATCAATAGCCTTGCTTCCATCTGGGCCTCGACTGAAAGCGGAACGTGGACCGCCATCTGGTCACCGTCGAAGTCTGCGTTGAAAGCCGTACAAACAAGAGGATGTATCCTTATCGCCTTACCTTCGATCAAAATAGGCTGGAACGCCTGGATGCTCAAACGGTGAAGAGTAGGCGCCCTGTTCAGCATTACAGGATGCTCTTTAATAACGTCGTCCAATATATCCCACACTTCAAGCTTGGCCTTTTCTACCATCTTCTTTGCACTCTTTATAGTGTGGACAAATCCTTTTTCCCTTAATTTCTTTATTATGAAAGGTTCGAAAAGCTCGAGCGCCATCTTTTTTGGTAGGCCGCATTCATTTAATTTAAGCTCAGGGCCTATGACTATGACGGACCTGCCGGAATAATCGACGCGCTTACCAAGAAGATTCTGCCTGAAACGCCCCTGCTTTCCTTTTAACATGTCGCTTAAACTCTTAAGCGGCCTGTTACCGGGGCCCAAAACCGGCCTGCCATGCCTTCCGTTGTCAAATAAAGCGTCAACGGCTTCCTGCAACATCCTTTTTTCATTCCTTATTATGATCTCAGGGGCTTTTAATTCGATGAGCTTCTTTAACCTGTTGTTCCTGTTGATGACCCTTCTATAAAGGTCATTCAGGTCGCTCGTTGCAAATCTTCCGCCATCCAGAGGAACTAAAGGCCTTAGATCAGGAGGTATCACAGGCAGTATGGTAAGGATCATCCACTCCGACTTATTACCCGAGTTCTTGAAAGATTCTATTATCCTTAAAATTTTTGCGTTCTTCTTCAGGGTATTGTCGGACTTGGAATCCTTCATATCCTTGCGCAGCTTCTCGGTAAGTTTGCCGAGATCCACTTCTTTCAAAAGATCCCTGATGGCTTCCGCGCCCATCTTTGCCGAGAATTTGTTCCCGTATTTTTCCTTATATTCTTTATATCTTTCTTCAGGCAAAAGCTCATATTTCTTTAATGGCGTATCGCCCGGATCCGTAATTATATATTCTTCGTAATAAAGTACTTTTTCCAGTTCTCTCGACGTTACCCCTATCAATATGCCTATCCTCGAGGGTATTACCTTGAAGAACCACACATGCGATACAGGGCACGCAAGTTCAATATGGCCCATTCTTTCACGGCGCACGCTTGACCGCGTAACTTCGACGCCGCACCTGTCGCAGACTATGCCTTTGTGCTTTATCCTCTTATATTTTCCGCAGTTGCACTCATAGTCTTTTGTAGGGCCGAATATCCTTTCGCAGAAAAGCCCGTCTTTTTCCGGCTTCAGGGTCCTGTAATTGATGGTCTCCGGCTTCTTCACCTCGCCCTTTGACCAGCTTTTAATGATCTCAGGCGAAGCGATCTTAATGCTTATCGCATTGAACGGATTTACGTCTTCTATGAGAAAATTTTTGTCTTTCATTTCTTCTCTTTTTCTTTTACGTCAGGCGGAGTCTTTCTCTCCATCCTTATATCCAGGCCTAAGCTTTGTAATTCTTTTACCAAAACGTTAAATGATTCCGGCGTACCGGGCTTTAACGTATGCTCGCCTTTTACTATCGATTCATATATCTTGGTCCTGCCCAAAACGTCATCGCTCTTAACCGTCAGGAGCTCCTGCAGCGTAAACGCCGCTCCGTAAGCTTCAAGCGCCCAGACTTCCATTTCTCCGAACCTCTGTCCTCCGAATTGCGCCTTACCGCCCAACGGCTGCTGTGTAACGAGCGAATAGGGCCCTATGGAACGGGCATGTATCTTATCGTCGACAAGATGCGCGAGCTTCATCATGTATATATATCCGACCGTAACCTTCTGGTCAAAATTCTTCCCGGTAAAACCGTCTTTTACCGTGACTTTGCCTTCCAACGGTAATCCGGCCTTTTTCATCTCATCCTTTATCTCTGCTTCGCTTGCGCCGTCAAATACCGGCGTAGCCACATAGTAACCTAAAACTTTAGCCGCCCATCCAAGATGCGTTTCCAGTATCTGCCCTACGTTCATACGGCTGGGGACCCCGAGCGGATTAAGGACTATTTCTACCGGTGTGCCGTCCTCAAGGAAAGGCATGTCTTCTTCCGGAAGTATCTTAGCTATGACACCCTTGTTACCGTGGCGGCCTGCCATTTTATCTCCGACCGATACTTTCTTTTTGCTGGCTACGTAAACTTTTACCTTCTTTAATACGCCGGGTGGAAGCTCATCGCCTCTTTTAACCCTGTCTATTTCCCTTTCAAGCTCAAACGTAAGCTCTTCTATCTGGCTGTCTAAAAATTTTACCACCCTCAGGATCTCCTGTTCGAGATCGGGATCATTATGTATCTTGATGCTGTCCAGGTCGCCCTTCTCAACTACCTTTGCCAGGTCCTTTACCCTGATCGTCCTGCCCTGGGCTATTAAGACCCTGCCTGATTCCTGGTTTAAGATGCTCGCGGCAAGTTTCTGGCCCGCTAACAGCTTATGTAATTTCTTCTGTTTTTCCTCTTTTATTTTTGTTATCTGGGTTTCGTATGTCTGCTCCAGCGCCTTTATCTCTTTTAATTCAAGGGTTCTTTCTTCTTTTGTCTTTGAACGCGCATCGCGCCTGGCGAATATCCTTACATCCACTACAATACCTTCAACGCCAGGAGAAGCGACAAGTGAAGTATCTCTTACATCGCCGGCTTTTTCACCGAATATGGCCCTTAAAAGTTTTTCTTCCGGAGAAAGCTCTGTTTCGGATTTAGGCGTGACCTTTCCTACCAATATATCGCCGGGCTCTACTTCGGCTCCGACGCGTATGATACCGCTCTCATCAAGATTACGCAGGGCTTCATCGCCTACATTCGGTATATCACGGGTTATTTCTTCGTTGCCCAGGCGCGTATCTCTTGCCTCAACTTCAAATTCTTCTATATGAAGGGATGTGAACTTATCTTCGCTGACAAGTTTTTCGCTAAGAAGAATGGCGTCCTCAAAGTTATATCCTCTCCATGGCATAAATGCGACAAGAACGTTCCTTCCTAATGCGAGCTCGCCTTCCCTGGTCCCTACACCATCGGCTATTACATCTCCGGCCTTCACTGTTTGCCCCAATTTTACCAGAGGCCTCTGGTTGATCGTAGTATTGGCATTAGATCTCTCGAATTTTCTCAGTTTATACACCTTACCGCTTATGGTTATCTCATCTGAATCAACGCTCGTCACCGTTCCGGGATGAGTTGCTACAACTACGGCGCCTGAATCCTTTGCTGTCCTGTATTCCATACCTGTCCCGACAAACGGCGCTTCAGTATCCAGAAGCGGAACGGCCTGTCTTTGCATGTTCGACCCCATCAGCGCGCGGTTTGCGTCATCATGTTCCAGGAACGGTATAAGGCTGGCGGCAACGCTGACAAGCTGCCTGGGAGAAACGTCCATATAATGTATATCTTTCGGCGCGGCCTTAATAAAGTCGTCTTTATAACGGCAGAAGACCTTATCGTCAACAAAGTGCGCCTTAGCGTCTATCTTGGCGTTCGCCTGCGCTATAACATACATATCTTCTATATCTGCGGATAAGTAATCGATCTTATCTGTGACCCTTCCAGACTCAACTTTTCTATATGGCGTTTCGATAAAACCGAATTCATTAAGCTTTCCGTAAGTGCTAAGGCTTGATATAAGGCCTATGTTCGGGCCTTCAGGTGTTTCAATAGGACAGAGCCTGCCATAATGCGTATAATGGACGTCGCGGACCTCAAAGCCTGCGCGGTCCCTGTTCAATCCACCGGGTCCCAATCCGCTAAGGCGCCTCTTATGCGTCATTTCGGCTAATGGGTTAGTCTGGTCCATGAATTGCGAAAGCTGGCTGCGGCCGAAGAAATCCCTTATAACGCTTGAAATAAGCTTCGCGTTCAGGAGGTTGTGCGGCATAACGTTGGCCAGGTCGTAGAGGTTCATGCGTTCCCTGCACGCCCTGTCAGCCCTGACCAGGCCTATCCTGATCTGGTTAAGCAGCAGCTCTCCAACGCAGCGTACGCGCCTGTTACCAAGGTGGTCTATATCATCTATGTTGGCTTCGCCGTTCTTTACGGCGATCAATTTTAATATTACCTGTATAAGTGTTTCCGGGGTCAGCATCCTCTCTTCCAGGGATATCTTCATCCCAAGCTTACGGTTCAGCATGTGACGGCCCACTCCGCCCAGATCGTATCTGCGGATATCAAAGAATAATCTCTGCGCAAGCGTATTTGCTGATTCTACGGTCGGGGGGTCTCCGGGCCTTAGCTTCCTGTATATATCAAGAGCTGCCTCGTCTTTTGTCTTATTATTGTCCTTCTTTATTGTATTTAATATTTCGGGATACGATTTCCTTAATACCTCTACATAGCGGATACCTGCATCCCATATCTTATCTACGAGTTCCTCGGTTATAGGCTGATTTTTCTCCGCTATTATCACATCGGCCTGCTTATCTATGAGGTCATTCGCAAGGGTATAACCAACCAGCTTTTCCAGCTGGGAATGGCGCGACAGTTCGTGTTTATCTATTCCGCTGAATGCCTTTGTGATCGCCTCATCTGTCGAATATCCGAATACGCGCAAAAGCGACGTCGCCAGGAACTTCCTGCGCCTGTCGATATATACGTACAATACATCATTTATGTCTATTTCAAATTCTATCCATGCGCCGCGATAAGGGATTATCCTGGCAGAAAATATCTTCTTGCCGGTCAAGTGCAGCTCTCCAACGCAGCGTACGCGCCTGTTACCAAGGTGGTCTATATCATCTATGTTGGCTTCGCCGTTCTTTACGGCGATCAATTTTAATATTACCTGTATAAGTGTTTCCGGGGTCAGCATCCTCTCTTCCAGGGATATCTTCATCCCAAGCTTACGGTTCAGCATGTGACGGCCCACTCCGCCCAGATCGTATCTGCGGATATCAAAGAATAATCTCTGCGCAAGCGTATTTGCTGATTCTACGGTCGGGGGGTCTCCGGGCCTTAGCTTCCTGTATATATCAAGAGCTGCCTCGTCTTTTGTCTTATTATTGTCCTTCTTTATTGTATTTAATATTTCGGGATACGATTTCCTTAATACCTCTACATAGCGGATACCTGCATCCCATATCTTATCTACGAGTTCCTCGGTTATAGGCTGATTTTTCTCCGCTATTATCACATCGGCCTGCTTATCTATGAGGTCATTCGCAAGGGTATAACCAACCAGCTTTTCCAGCTGGGAATGGCGCGACAGTTCGTGTTTATCTATTCCGCTGAATGCCTTTGTGATCGCCTCATCTGTCGAATATCCGAATACGCGCAAAAGCGACGTCGCCAGGAACTTCCTGCGCCTGTCGATATATACGTACAATACATCATTTATGTCTATTTCAAATTCTATCCATGCGCCGCGATAAGGGATTATCCTGGCAGAAAATATCTTCTTGCCGGTCAAGTGCAGCTCTTCTTCAAATGATATACCGGGAGAGCGGTGAAGCTGGCTGACGACAACCCTTTCATCGCCGTTTATTATAAAAGTTCCGGTATCGGTCATAAGAGGGATATCGCCAAGATAGACTTCCTGCTCCTTTGTCTCTTTCTTCGATTTCAGCCGAAGCATGATCTTTAAGGGAGCGGCATAAGACATCCCGCGTTTCTGGCACTCATTGATCACATATTTAGGCTTGCCTATGCTGTAGCTTAAATATTCGAGCTTATATTCTCCGTCAGAGTTCTCTATGGGGAATATCTCGCGAAACGCCGATTCAAGTCCAATGTTTTTGCGTTTGGTCTTAGGCGTATCGGTCTGTAGGAATTCCTTGTAAGAATCCAATTGCAGATCCAGAAGATTGGGAAGATCGTAACACTCTTCGATCTTGGCGTAACTTTTTCTTTTTAGCATTCTTTGCCTTATCGGTTGTACTTCAGCACCCTGACGCTTTGATGCTTGTTTACTTTAACTCGATCTTTGCGCCAGCTGCTTCAAGCTGTTTCTTTATCTTGTCGGCCTCGTCCTTTGTTGCGCCCTCTTTGATAGTCTTAGGCGCTCCGTCAACAAGGTCTTTGGCTTCTTTCAATCCGAGACTGGTAATGGTCCTCAACTCTTTGATGACCCCTATCTTGTTAGCCCCGGCGCTTGCAAGTACAACTGTAAATGTCGACTTTTCTTCAACAACAGCAGCCGCGCCAGCTCCGGCACCAGCTCCGACAGCAGCAACAGCTACAGGCGCCGCAGCCGTAACTCCGAATTTATCTTCGAGTGCCTTAACAAGGTCGGCCAGCTCAAGGACTGTCATGGACTCAACCGTATCCATCACGTCCTTCATTTTTTTCGTCAATTCCTTCTTTTCCGTTTCCATTGTTTTTTTCTCCTCCTTATTACTTATTTATTGTGCAGCTTGTGGTGCTTGAGTTTGCGGCGCAGCCTTTTCCTTGCTTGCCTTAACCGCATCCACTACATATACAAACTTCCTTATTATACCGCCTAAGACCATTACAAAACCGGTTATAGGCGCCTTGATCCCTCCGACAACCTGCGCGAGCAGGACCTCTTTTGAAGGAAGGTTTGCTATTGCTTTTATCCTATCTGCGTCAATAAGCTGGCCATCAATGTAGGCCCCTTTTATTTTGAATTTCTCATGCGTCTTCGCGAAATTTACCAGCACTTTTGTCGTAGCCAGATAATCTTCGCCGCTTAACGATATACCAACGCCGCCATCGACAAGTTTCTTGGCATCTTCGATCTTCAGCTGTTCAAGCACTACATTGAATATCGAATTTTTTATGACAAAATACGATGCTTTCAACGGCCTCAGGCTTTTCCTTACATTATCAAGATCGGATACCGATGACCCCATGTAATTTGTTATAAAAAAGTTTTGCTGCTCCTTAATATCAGCGAGGAGCTCTTTTACCATCTTTTCTTTTGTAAGTTTTCCGTATCCTGTCTTTTTCATTTTATTACCCGTGTTTACCTGAATTCTGCCATATCTAATTTCAGCCCGGGACCCATAGTGGAAGAGATATACAAGCTCTTCACATGCTGGCCTTTAAGTCCCGTAGGATTTGAAACCATTATAGCGTCGATCATAGTATGCGCATTAGTATAAAGCGCGTCTTCTGTAAACGATATTTTCCCTACCGGCGCGTGGATCCCCGCCTGTTTATCCATTTTAAATTCTATCTTGCCTGCCTTTACTTCTTTGATCGCTTTTGCTGTATCCTGGGTCACAGTGCCGGACTTCGGATTGGGCATGAGCCCGCGAGGCCCAAGCACTTTCCCCAGTTTCGCTATATCTTTCATCAGGTCCGGCGTCGCTATAGCGACGTCGAAATCAAGCCATCCACCCTGTATTTTGGCGGCTAAATCTTCCGCTCCTACCGCATCGGCGCCCGCTTCTTTTGCCCTTTTCTCTTCTTCGCCCTTACAGAACACTATAACCCTTACTTTTCTTCCTGTCCCGTGAGGAAGCGCGACTGTTCCTCTTATTGAAGCTGAAGCCGCATTCTTCGGATCGACATTAAGCCTCACCGACACTTCTATGGTCTCGTCGAATTTTGTCTTGGGCATCTTCTTAAGGATAGCTATCGCATCTTTAAGGCCATATGCTTTAGCCTTATCGTATAATGTGTTAATTGTCTTGGTTCTCTTTGTTATTTTAACCATTGTTTTACCCTTCTACATCTATTCCCATGCTGCGCGCCGTTCCTTTAATAATATTTATTGCCTTGTCCATGTCAGGCGCGTTCAGGTCTTTCATTTTAAGTTTTGCTATCTCTTTTATCTGGTCGACCGTTACCTTACCCACCTTCTCCTTGTTAGGAGTACCGCTTGCTTTTGCGACACCGCAAGCCCTCTTCAAGAGAACTGAGCACGGGGGGCTCTTTATAATAAAGGTAAAGGTCCTGTCCTCATATGCCGTAATGACCACAGGCAGCGTCAAGCCTTCCTGGTTCTGGGTCTTGGCGTTGAACTGCTTGCAAAACTCCATTATGTTCAACCCATGCTGGCCAAGCGCCGGCCCTATCGGGGGCGCAGGATTCGCGCTTCCAGCGGGACAGTACAACTTAATAGTCGTTTTTACTTTCTTTGCCATTTTTTACTCCCAACTCCAAACTACATTTTTTCGACTTGCCACATCTCCAACTCAACCGGCGTTGCCCTGCCGAAGATCGATATCATTACCTTGATCTTGCCTTTACCGGCGTTTGACTCTTCTATGGTCCCGTTAAAATTCATGAACGGGCCTTCTACTACCCTGACTGCTTCGCCTTTTTCAAACATAACTTTTGGCGTCGGTTTCTCTTTGGCGTCCTTTGCCTGCCTTAATATAGTGTCTATCTCATCGCCCTTTAAAGGTATGGGGCGCGCGCCTGCTCCGACAAATCCAGTAACGCCTGTTATGCTCTTTATCAGATACCAGGTATCATCCGTAAGGTCCATCTCAACCAGGATGTATCCCGGGAAAAACTTTCTTTGCGATATCTTCTTCTTGCCTGCCTTTATCTCAGAGACCTGCTCTATGGGGACCAACACCTGCGCTATCTTGTCGCCCGCGAGCCCGGCCTTTACTTTTGCCTCTAAAGCGGACCTGACCCTGTCTTCGTACCCTGTCTGTGTATGTATAACGTACCACTGCTTCGCCATTTATGCTCTCGACATTATTACGTTTATTATCGTTGAAAGGACCACGTCACATATACCTATAAAGATAGACAATATGGCCAAAGACACCAGCACTACAATAGTTGAGCCGATCAGCTCATCCCTTGTCGACCAGGATACTTTACCCATCTCAAGCTTCACGTCATTCAAAAAATTGACAAACTTATTAGCCACAGCAATCATCCTTCTATTGCTTAGTTGTGCCCAAGGTCCTTACCTATATATATTGATTAATGCATCAATATGGTATTAAGGTGGCAGGAGCGGGAGGAATCGAACCCCCAGTCACGGTTTTGGAGACCGTTGGTTTACCGTTAACCGACGCTCCTATACCAGGACTCCCGCCCTACAGCAGGATATCTAGCTCCTATTTCATTTCCTTGTGCAACGTATGTTTCCTGCAGAACTTGCAGAACTTACTCAATTCAATCTTGTCCGGATTTTGCTTCTTATTCTTCGTAGAATAGTAATTCCTATTCTTGCATGCCGTACATTCGAATGTGATAGCTTCCTGAGCCATTTCTTTACTCTATGATTTCTGTTACGACTCCCGCGCCAACGGTGTGTCCGCCTTCTCTTATGGCGAACCTTA
>CAZHPY010000038.1:0-14680 GCA_964534705.1 uncultured Planctomycetia bacterium
ATCCCTGATCGTTATAGTACCTGCCCAATCATTGGGGTGCACAACGGCATCGATCGCTATTGCCATCTTGACGCCCGAACGTTTCTGCGGTTCGGCTCTCATAAACTGTTCCAGCGGTTGAAGCTTCCGGAATATTATAAGGGCTTGTCTTCCTCTTTCCTCTAGCGTATATTGGCCGTTCTGTTCCTTTAGCAATCCAGCCTCTTTCCACCTTTTAAGATATTCGGGCTCTAACATCAGCGCCATGCCTATGCCGGATGCCTCTACGCCGCTGAGTATGCCAGCCGATTCAATAGCTCTCTTTATTTTGATCGCCTCCTGGAACGTTGTCCGGCCGGCAGCCGTTACTTCAAAAGTTCCATTGGTATTCTGCTTTAAGAATCTCCTGTTTGTCGTCCAGTCGTCCAATACATCCTTATGCTGTAGAAGATATATCGCCATACCTACCGCATCGGTACTCTCTATACCTGCTGCCGTAAGCGCATCCCTCAATCTGGGCATTGTAACCGTAAGGCCTGTAATGCCTGCGGGTGCAAGCGTATTATCGTCGCGCATCCAGCCGAGTTTTTTCCATTCCGCCAACCAATCTTCATGCATAGCAAGAGTAGTTGCAGTGCCAATGGCCTCGGTCCTTTCTACACGAGCCGCAATAAGCGCATCCCTGATCTTGGGCATTGTAACCGTAAGGCCTGTAATGCCTGCGGGTGCAAGCGTATTATCGTCCTGCATCCATCCAAGCTGCTTCCATTCCCTTAGCCAGTTCTCGTGCATGGCAAGAGTAGTGGCTATGCCGATAGCATCTATTCTCCCTATACCTGCTGCGACAAGCGCATCCCTGATCTTGGGCATTGTAACCGTAAGCCCTGTAACACCGGCAGGGGTAAGCGCGCCGTCGTCACGAAGCCAGCCGAGTTGCTTCCATTCCTTCAGCCAATCATCATGAAGCGCAAGGGTCGTGGCTATTCCGACCGCATCTGACCTCTCTATACGCGCCGCGATAAGCGCATCCCTGATCTTGGGCATTGTAACCGTAAGCCCTGTAACACCGGCAGGGGTAAGCGCGCCGTCGTCACGAAGCCAGCCGCGCTGTTTCCATTCTATAAGCCAATCCTGATGCATGGCAAGAGTGGTAGCTATGCCGATAGCATCCATCCTATCGATATTTGACGCAATAAGTGAATCTCTTATCTTGGGCATTGTAACTGTAAGGCCCTTGATGCCTGCCGGAGTAAGCGTACCGTCGTCACTAAGCCATCCGCTCTGTTTCCAGTCTGCCAGCCAGCCCTCGTGCATGGCAAGAGTGGTAGCTATACCTGAAGCATCGGCTTCAGCTATGCCTGCCTCGAGTAATCCCGTAAAGAGCTTATTAGATAGTTTGAATAGCTCCTTGAGCTTGTCTTTATTCTTTTGTACCTCTGTTGCATTGGCTCCGCGTATAGTACCATTCGTATTAAAATATCCGCTGGTGACCCACTCAGACCTCTCGCCGTTCTCAACAAGGTCCTTGGCCATGGTCATTTCAACGCCTTCCGCCAGGCCGATCCTTTTACCATATCCGACCTCATCAAGCCTGAGAATAGCGTCGATCGAATTTATAACGTTAGCCAGCACCCCTCCATCCCTTGCAAAGAGAGCCCTGGAGTTTGCTTCCTGCCTTTGCTTGATCGCCATATCCTTGCTTTCGAACGTGCCATCTTCATTGACAAAGGCAGACCATGTCTTTATGTTCTTGGCAATGGCGACCAATAACCCATTTCTCTTGCTTCTCTCCAACTCCGACATTTGGGCGGTAACAGGGAAGTAGGTCCCGATGGAGCGCTCGAGATTCCTGACCCTTTTGGTAAGCTCTTCGATCGATATGACGCCTTGCTGTGCGCCTGCCTGGGCTGGCTGCGTCTGAGGCCGTGCAACGGGCCTCTGTGCCGCCTACTTGTGCCAAGCCGCCTCTATTCGCTACAGCATCATACTGAAGCGTTATCTCCTGGCCTGCTCTGAGATTGGCCTGTGGTGTAACGATCGGATAGACATTATCCGAATTGTCGGTTTCCGAATGATCTTCGTTAAGCACTATACCTAAAGGAATATTTGATGAGCGTATACTTATAACGTAGGACGATCTCTGGTGATATTCCGGCCCCCTGTCCAAAGCTATCCGCGATCCTATTCCTCTGCTCCAGCCCGAAAGACGCAATAGTGGTGCCGGGCCTGGTAAGGTCTTCACAGACGCGATCCGCCGGATTTGCTAGTCTTCTCGTAACGCGCGCCCCGTCCGCATACACGACTTCAAGAGTATCACTGTCATGGACGATCGAGCTTGTGCGCGGATGTATGCCGAACATTGAAGCGAACGCGATAAATCCCGTATTCTTTTCGCGGCTGATATCGAGGTCCCGCTTCATCTTATATGTAGCGCTGATGTTCATCGCAGTGCTGTCACCCGGGGTCAAGAGGATGTTGACCGTTCCGCTATATAGATCGCTGTCGAGCGTAAGAATGACCCTGTATTGAGAATTATTTATCTTCCTTAACCTTACTTCCGTGATGCGCGGGAACTGCTGGCCTTGCAAACCGGCCTGATACGCCCCGAGACGCAGTGTCGCGCCCATCCTTAATGGAGGGTTGGCGCTGAACCTTACATAACCTGCGCCGTTGAGGGCTAATATAGTAGGCCATGAATCCCCCTGCCTCAGCGCAATGGTCAACCTTCCTGTATCCTGGTAATCCTGATACCGCTTTTCTATGTAGCTATTGGACGCATCATCCCAGACCAGCACCCTCATCGGATTGTCATAAGCAAAATAGCCTGTCGGCTTCGTGTGCACTACCCATGTCTCATCGTTAAATGCGTCATCTGACGGTAGGGCCTCGAACTCATCGTACGTAAGAGTCGTCCTTGTCTGAGGCTGCCCCTGCGGCCTTATTGTTGACATTATCTTATTTAATTGCGCGATCACATTTCTTATATCTTCGCTATCGATAAGCTGCTGCATGGCCGCGGCGATCGCCATCATCTTCTCAAGGCTCTTGATCTTAACTTCCTGGGTCTGTCCCTGGACAGAATAAAGTTCCCTTGCCTCGTTATAAAGTTTTACGAGCACGCTGTATCTTTCCCGCCTCAATGCTTCATTAGGCTGGCCGATACGCATTTCTTCTGCTGTCGGCATAGTAACAGCTGCTTGCGGCTGTACGGCCTCTTGCGTGATCGATGCCAGCGGAAACTGGCTCTTAAGGAACGGAAGGAGGCTTAAAGCCTGCGAGGTCCTGTCGCCTATGGTAATATCTTCTACCCGCTTGCCGGTTAGAATAGCCACTTGCTCATTGGTCAATATTTCATTGGTGTACTTATTAGGCTTGCCGTTCACTATATTAAAAATTTCCTGGACATCATCCCTATTAGCGGCTTTTTCAGCGCCCGTTGTCCCTCTTACGGTACCATCCATATTAAAATATGGCGCCCAGGCAGAATTATCAACGCTCCTTACCAGGTCCATGGCAATGGCGATCATATTCCCTTGCGATTCTGGGGTATCCCCCTGCAAAGCCACTATACCCTGGTCCTTTATTTTTTTAGCAATGCGGAATATCTTTATTACGGCCTCTCTATTTGACGTTGTTTCGTTTTCATTCCTGCCTTTGATATTACCTGTGGCAGGGTCTAAATAAATGGCCCACCCTGAATCTTCTCCGTTTATTACCAGGTCCATGGCGATAGCCATAAGCACGCCGGACTTATGGTCCTGGTTACCATCAATACTTGCTTTTATAGGACTGGCGTTGAGCGTTTTATATATCCTGATGAGGCATTTGCCTTTTTCTGTCAGGCGATAAGTCCCGCGCTCCTCAACGACAAGGCTATTTTTTTGCCAGTAAGAAAGGCCTTTATCATCTCCCTGCTCCATTGCAAGCGACATCGCAATGCCTTCGGCCTCCATCTCCGTAAGGAGGTCATCTGCCATGAACGCTGGCCTCAAGACATCTGCTTTCGCAAAAACCTTAAGCGCCCTTGGGCTAAGCTCAAATCCTCCCTGGAGGAACATGCCATTCGCGCGCCATGATGTAAGACGGTCGGGATTAGTTGCAAGAGCCATGGCTATACCCCAGGCCCTGACATTCTCTATGCGGTTACTTACGAGGGAACTGTGAAGCAGGGCTGCATCATGAAAGATGCTCTCTAGGCGCCTCAAAAGCGCATTGCGCTCTTCAGCCGTTGCGCCTCTTAGAGTTCCATCAAGATTAAATATTGTTGCCCAGTCCGAGGCTTCGCCTTTCTTTATCAGGTCGGTAGCGATGGATATCTTTATACCATCTGTTACTCCGCGCCCGCTGTAATAAGGGTTCTTGCTAAGCACTCCTGACAGCACGTTCAGGTTTTTAAGTATAGAAAATAATTTTGCAACATTCTTTTTCTGCTCTGCAGTCTCTAGTCTTCCATCCGGCGTCATGAAAATTGGTGAGAGGGATGATACAGCATCCGGATCTGCCAGGAATAACACCTCAGCAACGCTCTGCTTAAACCCTTCACGCACAGACCGCTCTGCCTGTGTCGTCCCGGGCATATAATTATCTACCCATGACAGGTTGGCAAGAGCAGCATCTATATCGATACAATCGGTCCTCTGCCTGGCCCGCTCTTCCTCTTCAACATTCCGCGCCCTTTCCGTGGTTACCCTCTCCTTTTCAGCGTCTATCTGGCGCGTTAGGCTCTCTATCTCGTTTTCTATTAAGGCGGATTCCGACCGGATGGTCCCTATCTGGCTTCTTAATATTTCTGCATTCATCCGCAAGGACTGGAGTAGCGCTTCCGTGCTGCGGACATCAGCAAGTTTGATCTCGTACTCCTCAGTTGAAACCGCATTGCTCGCGCGCAATTTTGTGTACATTTGCAATATCTGCCGCTTCTGTTCCAATTCACTCTGCAGCGCTCTTACTTCAAAATTGACCCTCTCAATGCTTCGCTCGAGCGCAGCGATCCTGCCCGGAGCCTGCGCAAGGGCAAGCCGGCTGCTGAAGAGCCTGTCCTCGAGAGCCGTAAGATCGCGTGTCCTCAACGCACTGGTCGCAAGCAACATCGATAGATACGCTGTATCCGGTCTTGGTGCGGCCGGAACCTGGCCCAAGGCTGCTCTTAGCTTCGCAAGATATTCATTTAGTTTATCGGGGGTGTATTCAGTTGCGCCGCGTTCGCGTCTCTCCTTTAAGCTGCGCACCATATCTTCCAATCTTGGTATCTCTTTTTTAGTTATGGCGGTTAAATCCTCATTTAGTCTGGCTAACTCTTTTTTGGCTGCTGCTACTCTTTGTCTCATGATCTCATATGCGGCCTGATCCATCTCGTACTCTTCGCGCGATACGGCCCTGCTGACCATGAGTTTTTTTGCGCGCTCATATGCCTGCATGCGTAAATTCTGCTGTTCCGTTAACATGCTTATGTTATATTCCTGTTGTCTTATCCGTAGCTTGAGGACCTCTTCACGGCCCCTGGCATTTAAAAGGTCGCGCTGATAGCGAGCTATCTCGGAATCAATGATAGCGATCCTGGCCTGGAACGCAGGCGCGTATTGAAGAATAAGCTGGTAGACCAGGGCGGCTTCTTCTGAAAAACCCTGAGGCCGCTCAGCCGGCGGCTTGGCTGCCTGCTCAAGGATGGATCTTATACGCGTTTCCAGTGCCTTGGCGGCATCCGCTTCGCGTGCCTTTTGGGAGTCTATCTGGCTCGTCAGGCTCGCTATCTCTCTTTCTAATAGATCGGATTCCGCTTTAACGGTCTCTATCTCACGCCTCAATATATCGACATTCACCAGGGTGGAACTGACAAGTATTTGCGCCTTATTAAACTCTGCGAGAGCGGCGCTATATTCACTCGCTGACGCTGCCCTGTTCGCAAGCAACTTACGAAGCATCTCCAGGCGACTTCCTTTCCGTGCCGAATCGATCCTTAGCGCTTCGGATTCAAAATTAGCCCTTTCTATGCTGCGCTCGAGCGCAGCTATCCTGTTTGGAGCCTGCGCAAGACGGAGCTGACAATCAAAAAGCCGGGCTTGAAGAGAGGCAAGGTCACGGGCCCTTAAGGAGCTGGTTGCGAGTATCGCCGATAGATATGCCGGACCCAGTTCCTGCATGGGCGTAACCTGGCCCAAGGCTGTTCTTAGTTGCGTAAGAGACCCATTTAGTTTATCTGCATCATTCTGATAAGCCTTTCGTTTCTCCCCTAAGGCGCTCGTCATACTTTCCAGTTCCGGCATCTCTTTTTCTGTTGTGGCACGCAATTCTTCATTCATCCTGGCCAGTTCTTTTCTGGCGGATTCTATCCTTTTTGCTATGATCGCGCATGAGGCCTGATAAGACAAATATTCATCTCGCGATATGGCATTGCTGGCTATGAGCTTTCTTGCGCGCTCGTATTCCCGCCCCAGGTATGCCTGTTCTTCCGTTAAGAGCCTTATATTATTTTCCTGCTGTCTTATCCTGAGTTTTAGGACATCTTCACGGCCCCTGGCATTTACAATGTCGCGCTGATAGCGAGCTATCTCGGAATCAATAATAGCGATCCTGGCCTGGAACGCCGGCGCATATTGAAGAGCGAGCTGATAAACCCTGGCAAGCTCTTCCGAAAAATCCTTAGCCCGTTCGGCCGGCGGCTTGGCTGCCTGCTCAAGGATCGCTTTTATGCGCATCACGAGTTCTTTGTCGGCTTCCGCTTCGCGCGCTTTCTGGGAGGCTATCTGGTTCGTAAGGCTTGCCATCTCTCTTTCTAATAAAACAGCCCGTTCTCTGATATAACGTATATTTTCTTCGGCGACCTGTATATCCTGCTCTGCATCTACCATCATGTCTTCGATGCCGGAGGTAAGCGCTATTTCACCCCTGTATTCAAGCGGCGTTGCGGCGCCAACTTTATATAATCTACCTATCATATCTGCGCGCGTCACCCTGTGCTGCTTCTGCAGTTTCAGCGTTTCTATATCAAGCTGTATTCTTTCTATCTCTCTCTGGTATATAGCAATATAGTTCTCGGTTTGCGCCAATAAAAGCCTTCTGTCATGGAGCTGTCTTTCAAGCAATGCTATGTCTCTGGCTTGCGCGGGATCCAGGTTAAGATCAGCCAACCGTCTGTCCTGCCTGGCCATCTGAATGACGTCTTCTTCTAATCTTTCCCTTGCCCTCTCGGCAACTTGTCCGGTAAGCCCCTTAACATCTCTTTCATAACGCGTCCTTCTCTCGGCAAGGCTTTCGAGCTTTCTTTGTATGGCCGGGATCTCCTCGAGTAAAAGAAGTTTTAGTTCCTCAGAAAGGCTCTTCAACCCTCTATTTCCTGCTTCGATCCTTTCCGTAACAGCGGCAAGCGCGGTCTGCGCTGCTATCAGATCTTCCCGGCTTGCGGCCCCTTTCTCATGCAGGCTTTGCTGCCTTGCCACGTTCTCTATCTGCCACTCTTTCTCACCCTGCAACCTGGTCACCTTGCGATGTTCGTGTATCATCTGTAGCTTAAGCACATAAACCCTGTTACGTGCCCTAGCGAGTTCCTGCTCGTATCTGACCTGCACAATATCAAGGACCGGCACCTGCTGCTGGACTGCTGCCGCCTCCGGTGTTGTAACAGTGCCTTGCGTAGTTGGAGCTGCAGGTTGCGCGCCCGGCAATACAGGCTGCGCATCTTGAACAGGAGGTATGGCTGGCGGTGTTGCAGAATTATCTGCCGGCAGCGTCGGTATGCTAGGCGGTGTTATGGGACCATCGCCCTGCGCTTCATTCTCTCCGGCGACTGGCGCTTGCGGCGTCTCTGTGGCAGTTCCGGCCACCTGCGGCGTTTCACGCCCGGCTATTTGTGATGCGCCTCTCATGGCTTCATCAAAGAAAGCACTTACATTGGCACGTAACTGTTTGAAACCGTTCTTTTCCTGCCTTGAATACGCCTCCATCATGCTCAGCGCTCTTTCCAGGCTGTCTTGTTCAGCGGCTTGTGTCAGGGCCATAAGCGGGGCGACTTCTGCGGCCAACGGATAAGCTATAATAGGAGTAAGCCCTGCTGAAACAGAAATTGTCTGGCCGAGCATTTCCGACATCCCCTGAGTGACCGGCTTGCCCAGCTTCTTCTCAACATCGACATTATATCTATGAAGGATGAACGTCCCTATCACGGTAAGTCCTATCAGTATAGGCGCAAGAACAGGGCTCATGCCGCCTGTAAAGATAACAGGGATCATGGAACCGTACATAATAAGGGTCCGTGAATTGGGTAAAAGCGACAACAGCATTATTCTGACCGGGTGAGATGTAGCTCGGGCGGTCGAATAAGAAATAAGCGCATGCATTGTCAGAGTGGCAACGCCAAATCCTGCCAGTAGGACGGCCATAACATCTTTTACTGAAAAAGGCAGGTATCCGGATGCGATCGATAATCCTACAAGGCCGACAGCTACGATAACGCCGCCAAGGATACCTATATAAGAAGGGAGTTTGGCTTCATTGCGCTCGATCCTCCTTGCGGCCAGTGAACTGATCGCGGTTACGGCGAATACTGCTGCCAGTGATGTCGCCGTAACCACTATCACTCCGCTGCCAAATTGGAACGCAAAAAGTGTGCCTATGGTAAACACCATGGACCTGATAAGACTATTGATACCGACCATAAAACGAGTGGGCCGCACATCAGAGACTTCCTTGAACCTTTTGGCGAAGATACCGGTGAGGACAAGGTTGGCGACCAACGCGATCGTTACGCTTCCCAATGCCGCCGGCATAAGAGGTATTACAATACCTGCTGCCAGGATAGCCGGAGTACCGATAGCGGCGATGATAGAGCCGCCTGCCACAAAAAGGCCCGGACCTGCTGCAAACTGCAGGAGCATTAATGATACCCATTTCGCAAATGCCGCAAAGAAATTCCCCTTACCCACACCGAAAGCGAAACGGTTAAAAAGACGGTTTGACGTATCGAGCGTCTGTATCTTTTTTGCCGTCATCTGCCTTATGTAAACTGTGCCTATTAAGAGCGCGGAAACGATCGTCCCGAACGGCATATGATTTGCCTGTATAGTATCGCTGATCAAAAGGAAGGCCTTTTCTGAAAAGATCCCGATGCCAAAATAAACGGTGGCTACTCCGATGCCTATGGTAAGCACTATAGCGCCGACTACCTTAAGGAGCCCGAGCCAGTCCCTGCCTCTGGCTGTCGGCGTAACTGCAATTACCTCTCTCCCAAGCGAACCGGCGATTATCCGGCTGCATTCGTCTTTTGCCGTCCCTGTCTTTTCTTTGAAAGCTGCGGCGACTTCTGCAAGTTTTATAAGTTCTGTCTCCGGGCGGCCAAGAACAACTCCTTTGGACAGCTTCTGTGACTCATAATCAAGATGCCGGCGTATATTTGATTGCGTAGTCTGGAAGTCTGCTAACAGGCCAGTCAGGTAATTACGCGTAGCGGCCCTGAGAGATCCCATTTCCGCGTCCGGGACGACAACTGAAGGCCCGACTACTGCCCTGACATAATCTTCAAACACTTCCTGCGTACCTGTAACGGCGGATATCAGCCTGAATATCTGGTCCTGGTAGCCGGCTATCTCGTCCTCGAGCTCTCTGCGCTCCTTGTCCGTGCGGTTCTTTTCATCAAGTATAGTTTGGCGGATCTTGACTACAAGCCGCTCTATCTCTTTCTGGTCATTCTGAGAAGCTGCTCTTGAAAGCGCCGGTAATTCCTGTGTAAGATTCTGGGCATGGCGCACAAAAGTATCCTCATCCAAAGAAAATATGTGTTCCCATACCCCCTGATGCGTACCGCGGTCAGCCCTTGCCTGCGTCTGTATTTCGAACGCCTCAGCCTCGTCAAAATACGCTGAGATAACATGGAGGCCGGGAATAACACCGTCTGATACCAACAACTCTTCCCCTTCACTGCCATCGGCGTCCAGGGTCCTGCCACGTATGTTTATATTTATGCCTCGATGGACAACGTTCGTAGCCAGCGTGATCACATTTGCGTAACCGGCCCGGTTGATGCCATTTCTAAAGCCTTCTCTGTCCTGCCCATTAACGCTTTGTATTATAGTCCCTGTCCGCATAAGCTCATCTGCGCATTCCCTGCGGATCATCTCCTCGATCTCGCGTAACTCATTATCATCTTCCAGTTTTATAAGTCCGGGACGGCCATTGCCGATGTGCGCCCTGACCATATCGATCAGCGCGGCTCTCTTCTCCGCTTTAGCAGCAAATATATGCCTGCCGCCTTTTACAAGCTTGACCTCTATGCCTTTCTGGCGTCCTACCGTTTTGCCATATATGCTTTCAAAGCTTGCCTTATCCATCGTGCCGCTGGTAGCGCCGAAGCCTGTAATAAGAGTACTGTTTTTTAAAAATTGCGTGATCGTTTCCGAGGCGTTAATGGATGTCTCCAGTGAAACTTTCGGCACGCCCATAGCCACTTCTATGGCCTGCTGCAGGCCCTCTCCGAAAGTCATACCTACTTTTTCTTCACCGGTCTGCTCATCGCGGACCGTAATACCGCCTTCATTATTTATATAAAGGGTTTTACCGGGCGTATTGTAATAAAGCCGTGCCCGCATCGCATCTACAGCAAACAACTCTCCTTCTTTATTAATAAGATCGGCCATACCAGGATGCTCTTGCGCCATATGCTTCAGGAATTCATTGACCTTGGCAAGGCCGCTCCTGGTAAATACCGCCTGTTCCTCCTGGCCTTTCTCCGCCAGGTAGCCGGACTTATCTGACAGAAGCTCGTCAATGAATTTATCCAGGTCCCTGCGTATCGATAAACGGACCTCTGCGTCCGGCAACGCGTCGCCGGCTATGATACACGGCGTAGCGTGTCCGAAGACCAGCATAAGATCAGCTTCATCAAGAAGCACAAAATGCCTGCTGGCAGTAAGCGCTATAGGGCATGCCCCTATCTTTTCACGGAGCTTGCGGTGGACAAACCTGTCCCATTTACCGTATATTATCGTGGCCTGGTTATAAAGTTCATCGGCATTTACGTTCCTGGATACGATCTTGCCGTTGATGCCTTTCTCTACAATAACAAACTCTTCTTCTTTAGTCTTACTATCTACCAGTATAAATCCGGTTATTTCGCCGCATAGCGCCAATATCCCGCCTATCTTATCAGCTTCCATTGTCTGACGTGTAAGGGCATCCTCATGGGTCATTACAATGACCTTTTCGCCGGTAGCCCTATGACGTTTCAGCGCAGCGCCTGCGATCGGCAATGTCTTGCCGCCGCCGGCACGAAGCTCCTCAGCGCCGCCCTGGACAAGCGACCTCAATAGGGATACCTGACCGGGCCTGAATACCGTATATTTACTATCGATGGCATTCGCGGCACGCAGCGGATCCGCCTCGTCCTGATCAAGGGCGATGCCGTCTTCGCTCGTCATAGAAACTTCCATAGTTGCCGGCGTCTCGGGCTGCGGCGCTACTTCCGGAGCTGCCGGTGTCTCGTGTTCTGATAACACAGGCTCAGTAACAGGTTCCTCAGGCGCAGCGGCCGTTTCTTCAGCAGCCAATCTGCGCTGTTCTCTGGCACGGGCGATCTGTTCTCTTTTCCATGACTTAGCATCTTCGGCAATTTTTATTATATTCCCTAAACTGCCTGTGCTTATCTCGCCTTCACGGCACAATCTTCTAGCGCGGGATAATTTCGCGTTTATATCAGTAATGGTCCTTTCAGGCGTTTCAATATATCCGGTAATGCTATATACAAGCGCCTTTTCTATTCTCGCCTTAGTCGTATTTGCTATATCTTCGAGCTCGTTCCTGATGTGGGGATTTTCAGCCAGGATCTTATTAACACGCTTGGCTGAATCGGACCATCCTATCTTGGATCTTAACATCGCGATACTGATCTCCCTGGCCTTTGGAGATGCCGTATATGCTATAGCCCGGCCTACTTTGCCGACCTTCAGGACCTGGTCATATTTTTTCAGATCATGCAGGTCTGTCCGTATGGTTGACTCGCTAAAATTCTGCCCGGCTTTTTTCACAAGCGCCGCTATGTCTTTTACTGTCAGGCGCGCATTCTCTCCCCCTAACTGAACCAGGATAAAATTACGCCTTTCCTGGCGTGTCCATCTATCTGCAACCGTTTCCGCCTCCTGGGAGATACCTTCATCCAGGGGCTCTATCTTATTAGCTTCGGCCAGGACAGCGTTCTTCATTGAATCGGGTGAAAGCGCACATCCATCCTGCAAATTATTAACCGTCGTTGCAAGGGCTTTGTCGCCTAATGCGTTGCTTTTATCTATAGCATCCTGGTTATCGAAGCCGCCCTGTAAATTATAATTTATTACATGTTTTATGATCCCTTTACGCTTCAGGTCTTCAAACGCGATCCTGTAATTATCGATCCAGAGATTTGCCACCTCATGCACATTCTTATGGTCATCTTTTGCCTGCCTTAGGCTTGTAACAATGATATCTTTTATAAATGAGTTTATAGCTGCCGGATCTTGCAATGATCCTTTCAGGTATTCATCTGTCAGGAATTCATACTTTCCCGACTCTAGCTGATCCTTGTAATCATCGCTTTTATTAGTCAATATAGCAACATAAGGCCTCTCTCCTTTTGACGCATCAAACTTAGGCAGGATAACCACGTATGAGGTCCGCCTGGCTTTGAGCAGTTCCAGTATTCCTTTAGTGTGATATCCTCCCGCGATCAACGCCGCTACGGTTTGGCCCTGTTCATTCATCTGTTTTATCGTGTTATTAAGTATTGCATGGTCGCGTTTCTTGGCGGTCTTGTAAAAAGAGACGGCCACGGGTATATTTGAGAACACGCTGCCCAGGTCATAGCCTGCCTCCATAGGTATATTATATTTTATTGATTCTTCTTTTATAAATGAGGCAATGGCTTCGGCATTGTATGTTTTTATATTGTTATCCAGATATTCGAAGTCCGAATTAGTTAGCCTTAGCTCGAACATATCTTTGATATAGTTTACGCATTTCACTATGTTGTGCAGTTTCTTCTGCTCGGGCGAGGTATATAGCTTCTCTTTAATGATATCTTCCAATAGTTTTGCCTCTTCGAATATCTCAAGAAGATCTATCGCTTCATAAATAGTGATATAATCCGTGAATTTGATGAGATCGGAGTAGGAGGTCTGGTCGATCTTATAGCGCCTGGCTAAATCCTGGAGGAATAAATAATATTCACCCTGGCCTATCTTACCCTGTTTGAACGACAAAGAATTCGAGACGAGTTTCTCAAGGTCGGGTTTTGTAGCAGCCTTCGTTATTGCGCCGATCAGGGTATCTCTTTCTGCATTGGCCTTATTGAAAGAAACGCCTTTTTCAAGCTTAATGGATTCGGCCAGTTTTTTAAGGTTGGGATAATTCTCGTAGGATATATTCATCTTCCTGGCCAAGGAATCTATGTAATTCCACCTGTCCGTAAATGATGCCGAACTGTTGTCCTTTAGGACAGACCTGGATTCCAACGTATTCAGCTCTTTTGAGTATATCTTATATCGAAGGGCGCTTAATACGCCCTGGAGTTTTGTTATATCTCCCGATATGGCTTGATTTATTTCGTAGACTTTTTTAAATTCTTCTACGTTCTCCTTATAAAGATCTTTATTCTCAATGCCATATAACGCTATGTTCTTATTTGACGTGATCGAATAAAACTCTCCCGCAGACATCCTGCCTTTTGCCATGAGAGAGCTGGCGGTAGACCTGCGTATCTTTTCATCGGGGAATGTCCTAAGAATGGAAGTATCTATATAGCCGCTGGAACCTTCTATAGCTACAAGTTTAAGGTCGTAGTTAGTTACTAACGAATCGAGGATGGAAGATATTGATTCCTGGGCGCCTAATGAGGAATGCGCGTCCTGTATATTGATGATGGTTTTTTTATCAGCGGCGGAACCCTGGTAGGCTTGTTTTGTTACGGCTGAATCTTTCGGGATCGCTATGTCAACCGATGATTTTGACCAAACCGGTGCGCCCTCTTGGGCCCAGACAACATCTTGATGGATAAATGCGATCGTAAGAGTAACTGCCATAGCCCGGATCCACCATTTATTATGAGATGACCGCCAATCCATAATAAGCGGTTTTTCGTTTAGATTATCGCAATTGTTTCCTTTTTGAGTAAGCATTGCGACCTCTCCTGCTGGGCTACAAATTACTTAAAAACTTTTTAAACTGGTAAAAGAAGTTTTGAACATAAAGCGGCTATAGCCGCGACAAAACTTTCTTTTTTTTGTGCTTACATCTGAAGTATACATCTGGAAAAAGTTTTTTCAAGATACAATAACATCCTTTTTTGTTTGTTAACAAAAGGAATTTTTTGGTTTAATCAGATTTTTCACCCGACGGTAATAATAAAGAAAACGCTGGTCATTTAACAACCAGCGTCTTCAGTTAAATATGGTGGTGAGGGGTGAGTTCGTCGCTTAGGACTCACTGCGACCAACTATCACTAGACACAGCAAGTCTTGTTCGTCCTGCGCTCCTTAAAGGAAAACCCAATGGTTTTCCTTTAATATATCCCTTCCTTAGCAGTCACTATATGCTCTTGGGGGAAAACGATCTTTTCCCCCAAACCCCTTTTTTGCGAACCCACCCCCAGTGCGAGTAATAAATTCAACCCGCAAGCTGAGGGTTTAATACTGGTGGTGAGGGGTGGGTTCGAACCACCGAAGGCTTGCGCCGTCAGATTTACAGT
>CAZHPY010000039.1:0-12632 GCA_964534705.1 uncultured Planctomycetia bacterium
TCTTTTGAACGTTCCTTATCCGTGTCTTCGATCCTCAGGATGAATTTTCCGTTACTATGGCGGGCGTATAACCAGTTAAATAAAGCCGTCCTCGCGCTTCCTATGTGCAGATAACCAGTCGGGCTGGGTGCGAACCTTACGCGTACTTCACTCATGATCAACCCTTTTGGAATCCTTTCTCCATTGCCTTCTTGTTCAATTGGTACAGGTCCTCTTTGTCCCCCACCATGTCCCTGAGCGCGGCAGTTATGATTTTTAGAGGGAATATCTTCGAGCATTTAATTATAGCGCCTATTGCTATCATGTTTGCCGAACGCACGTTGCCGAGTTTTGATGCCGTTTCTGTCATTGGTATGGAGACTATTTTTATATCCTTGCGCGGAGGTTTTATGCCTATCATAGAGCTGTTCATTATTAAAACGCCTTTGGCTTTTAATCTTCCGGCATACTTAACAAGCGACGGCTCGTTCATTACGACTAATATATCGGGATTACTGATAATAGGGTTCGCTATTTCTCTGTCGGATATTTTTGTAACGGAATAGGCGGTCCCACCGCGGACCTCCGCGCCGTAAGCGGGCATCCATGTTACATACTTGTTCATGCTTAACCCTGCCTGGGCCATCAGCTTACCCATGAACATTATTCCCTGTCCGCCAAAACCCGCAAATAATATTTCGGTTGTCTTATTTTTCATTATTAATATGATTTAACTACGCCTATCGGGTAAAATGTAGAAACTTCATTTTTAATGCGTTCCGCTGCCTGTATAGGCGACATGCCCCAATAAGTCGGGCACATTGCCAGCACTTCAACCATTGAAAAACCCTTGCCGTCTATCTGCGTCTTAAATGCTTTTGTAATGGCGCGCTTTGCCCTTAGTATCTCCTGGGCAGAGTGGATAGAAACGCGTTCCAGGTATTTTACGCCGGGCAGAACACTTAACATTTCCAGTATTTTTAAAGGATATCCGTCATTCCTCAGGCTGCGGCCGTGAAGTGTCGTAGAAGTTTTTTGGCCCGCGAGTGTGGTAGGCGCCATCTGTCCGCCGGTCATGCCGTAAACACCGTTATTTACGAATATAACCGTTATATTTTCACCCCTGTTAGCGGCGTGTATTATCTCTGCCGTACCGATAGCAGCAAGATCGCCATCCCCCTGATAGGTAAATACTATGTTGCCTGGCCTTGCCCTTTTTATCCCGGTAGCTACTGCCGGCGTCCTGCCGTGCGCTGCCTCGCTAACATCAAAATCCCAATAGTCATACGCTATTACGGCGCATCCGACCGGCGCAACACCTATAGTGCGCTCGCGTATGCCGAATTCATCGATAGCCTCGCATACAAGGCGGTGCACTATGCTATGGCCGCATCCTGCGCAGTAGTGAAGTTCTACATCTCTGAGGCTTTTTGGCCGTGAGAATACCAATAGCTCCGCTGCCTTTTGGATCTTTTTTATTTTGTTACTTTTCTTCTTCATCTGTTTTTTCTTCATGCCAGCTTCTCTATTTTTTCCATTATCTCGCCTTCAGACGGGACACCGCCACCCATCCTGCCGTAAAAATCAACCTCCGCCTTGCCGTTTACCGCAAGCATAACGTCTTCCACCATCTGTCCGGCGCTCATCTCTACAACAAGGAATTTCTTTGCCCTTGAAGCTACATCGCTTATAAAAGCGGAGGGAAACGGCCATAGGGTAGCGGGCCTTATAAGGCCGACTTTTAACCCTTTTTCGCGCGCCATTTCCATTGCGGCCTTCGCGATCCTTGCTACAGACCCGTAGGCAACCAATACTATATCGCTATCCTTGATATTATATGTGACGACGCGGACTTCCTTCTCTTTAATAAGCGCGTATTTTTTCTGCAGCTTCTTATTGTGCTCTTCAAGCGCGCCTTCCGGCAGGTAAAAAGATCTTACTATGTTGGGCGCCCTGCCTTTGCATCCTGTAAGCGCCCAGGGTTTTTCAACAAACTGCGGAGTGTTGCCCGCAGACTTTATCTGGACCGGTTCCATCATCTGTCCTAAAAGGCCGTCGCCCAATATAATAACCGGATTACGGTATTTATCAGCCAGATCGAAGGCCATGAAAGTATAATCCATTATTTCCTGGGCAGAAGCCGGTGCCAGGACTATAGATCTATAATCGCCGTGCCCGCCGCCTTTTACGCTCTGGAAATAGTCGCTTTGCGCAGGGCCTATATTACCCAGGCCGGGCCCTCCTCTTTGCATATTTACTATCACACATGGCAATTCCGCTCCGGCAATATATGAGATACCCTCCTGTTTCAGGCTTACGCCGGGACTGGATGACGATGTCATTGCGCGCATTCCTGCAGCCGCGGCGCCGAATACCATATTTATCGCCGCAAGTTCCGATTCGGCCTGTATAAACACCCCGGCTGTCTCAGACATCCGTTTAGCCATATAGGCGGTAAGCTCATTCTGCGGCGTAATGGGATATCCGGCATAAAATTTACAGCCGGCCATTATTGCCCCTTCCCCGCATGCGTCATTACCACACATCAGTATTCTGTTTATCATGGTTATTTATATACCTCTATGATGCATTCCGGGCAGACCAGTGCGCACAATGCGCATCCCAGGCATTTTCCTTCGCTGACTTTAACAGGTTTTATGCCTTTTGCGTTCAGCTTGTCAGATATCTTTATCAAATTATTCGGACAATTTACAACGCATAGATAACAGCCTTTGCACTTGTCTTTATTGATATGTATTTTAGCCATCTTTATTGGGCCCCTATTATCTCTCTCATAATTACATCGCAAATCGCGCCGGGTGTCAAGTTATACTTCTGAAACAGCTCTGACCTCTTACCATGTTCGACAAATCTGTCGGGCAGGCCTATTCTCCTTACTTTGATCCCGGGAACGTTCTCTCTTTCGAGGAATTCCAATAAAGCGCTCCCGAACCCGCCTTCCAATACGCCCTCTTCTATAGTAACCAGCTTCTTTGTACTGCGGCACAATTCTTCTATCATGACACCATCCAGGGGGCTGACAAACCTGGCATTTATAACAGCTGCGCTTATCTTCCTTTTTTCCAGTAAAGCGGCGACTTCCAGCGCGGTATAAACCATAGAGCCTATAGCAATTATTGCGACATCTTTACCGCGCCTGATAATTTCAGCTTTACCGGTCTCGATCGAATTGCTGCCTGTGCCATTCCTTGCCAACATAACATGCGCCTCATTTGAAAGCATGGGCATGGAGCCTCTGGGATACCTTATAGCTACCGGACCGGCCTGTTTTGCTGCATAATCCAGCATTGACCTCAATTCATCCGTATCTTTGGGGGCCATTACTGTCATATTAGGCATGTGGCGCAGATAAGCTATGTCAAACATACCGTGATGTGTCGGCCCGTCTTCTCCAACTAAACCGGCCCTGTCGAGGCAAAAAGTTACCGGCAGGCCCTGCAGGCATATATCATGGATGATCTGATCGTATGCTCTTTGTAAAAATGTAGAATATATTGCGACTATTGGCCTGTAACCGCCCCTGGCGAGGCCGGAACTAAGGCCTACCGCATGCTCTTCGGCTATACCTACATCAAAAAACCGTTCGGGGAAAGCTTTGGCAAAATGATTGAAGCCTGTGCCATCCAGCATTGCAGCGCTTATACCGACTATTTTAGGATCCTTTTGCGCAAGATCGGTGAGCTTGAAACTGAAAGCTTCTGTAAAGGTTTCCTTTGTATTCTTGCTTACAGGAAGGCCTGTTGATATATCGAATGCGCCGGTTGAATGAAAATTTCCCGGGTTATCTTCCGCGGGCTTATAGCCCTTGCCTTTCTTCGTCACAACATGTATTACAAGCGGTTCGTCCAGGTCCATTACATTTTTAAAAACATTTATGAGCTGAGCTGTATTGTGTCCGTCAATAGGGCCAAAATACCTGAAACCCAGCTCTTCAAACAACATGCCTGGTATGAGTAAATTTTTTAACCCTTCTTCGAGCTTTCTTGCTGCCCTGTATGCCCTGAAACCAAAACGCGGTATCCTTTTCAACACCCTCTCCACATCGCGCCTTATCTTATTATAGGCAGGATTCGTTATGATCCTGTTCAGATACCCGCTCAGGGCGCCCACGCTTTTGGAAATAGATAATTCATTGTCGTTCAATATAACCACCAGGTTTTTCGAAAGATGGCCTGCGTGATTTAACGCCTCGAAAGACATACCGCCCCCGAGGGCGGCGTCCCCTATGACAACTATCGTTTTACTCTTTTCTTTATTAAGGTCTTTCGCAAGGACAAGCCCCAATGCCGTTGATATAGACGTTGAACTGTGTCCGCACGTGAATATATCATGTACGGGGGCTTCGTCTTTATTAGGGAAACCGCTCAATCCCCCCATCTGCCTTAGAGTCGGGAACATCTTGAGCCGGCCCGTAAGTATCTTATGAGCATAGGCCTGGTGCCCTACGTCCCATAATACCGAATCGCGCGGCGTATCAAAGGTATAATGGACCGCGATGGCGATCTCTACCGCGCCCAGGCTCGATGAAAGATGCCCTCCATTCTTCGATACGGTCGATATTATCTCCTCGCGTATTTCCCTGGCCAACACGGGCAGTTCGACGAGTTTTAATTTGCGCAGGTCTTCAGGGCCTTTTATCGTTTCGAGTAGCCTCATTATATTGTCCTTTTCACGGCGAGATCAGCTAAAGCTCTCAGCTTATCCGCTTTTTTACCGAAAAGCAGCAGCTCCTTTTTTGCTTTTTCGATCAGCATGAACGCTTCCTTGCGCTCAACCGCTTCCCGGTCCAGGTAATCGTCAACTGCCTGAAAAGACAGGCCAAAGTACAACCCAAACTTCGCGAGAGCTTTGATCTTCGCGGCGCTCGCACCGGCAGAAAGCGCACCTGCCTTTGCCGACGCTTCAAACAACTTCGCTGTTTTAAGAAGATTTATTTTCCTTAATACCGCCCTGTTCTTCTTTTTGTGGAATTCCAGGTCCAGCGCCTGCCCGCCTACCATGCCGTCATCGCCTATTGCCTGCGCTATTTCCTTTGCAATAACCACCCCTGTTTTTGGCCTTGCATACCGCGCCATGACATTAAAAGCCAGCGTGAGCAATGCATCACCGGCAAGTATCGCGTTCGCTTCCCCGAATACCTTGTGGCATGTAGGCTTGCCCCTGCGAAGATCATCGTTGTCCATGGCAGGGAGATCATCGTGTATAAGTGAATATGTATGTATAAATTCGATGGCACAGGCTACAGGCATCGCGTCTTTAAGGTTACCTCCGCACACCCTGGACGCTTCAAGCATCAGCAGTGGGCGTATGCGTTTTCCTCCCGACAAAACGCTGTAACGCATTGCCTTCTTTATTATATCATTACCCTTTGGAAGATACTTCTTCAGGTGGCTGTTAATATTTATATGGACCAATTCATGCCTCAGAAGAAGATTTTTGGGATTTTTTCCTGGATTCAGCCTTATCGTCATACGCTGTTTCGTCAAAAGGCTTCAGGTCGACCGTGCCGTCTTCCGACTTTAAAAGTATTTCGACTTTTTTCTTCGCAGCCTCCAGCCTTTTTGCGCATAACTTTGACAATTTTATCCCTTCCTCATATTTACCAAGCGCATCGTCCAGTGATAAGCTGCCGTCTTCAAGCTCCCCTACTATTTTTTCAAGTTTTTTAAGCGCGTCTTCAAATTTTATCTCGGCCATTTCTCCTCCTATTCTATCTCTTCAACCCTGCTCTTAAACTTGCCGTTCCCCAGCTTCGTCTCGACCATATCTCCCGTCTTAAGCAGCTTGACGTCCTTGATGATAACGCCTTCGGGTAATTTTGCTGTAATGCTGTAACCTCTCTTTAATATCGACACGGGACTTAAAACCTCCAGCTTGCTTAATATACGGTTGAATTTTTCTCCATACATATCCATGACATGTCCTATCCTTACAGACATGTCTTTCCTTAGATCGTCTATGCGCTGTTCCTGCTGGATTATATAATTTAACGGCTGCCTTAAAACATACGCCCCCTGCAGGCTGCGAAGTTTCTCTTTAAGCGTGCCCAGGATACCTGCTATGGCGTTATTTAACCGTGTTGTTTCCGTATTTATCAATTTTGCAAGGTCCTCTTTCTTGGGAATAACAAGTTCCGCTGCGGCAGAAGGTGTAGGCGCCCTGAAATCAGCTACAAAATCCGATATTGTAAAATCTATTTCGTGCCCTACGGCGCTTATAATGGGGATCTTCGATTCAAATATCGCGCGGGCCACAACCTCTTCATTGAACGGCCACAAGTCCTCGAGGCTCCCGCCTCCGCGCCCTACTATCATGACATCGATATTTTTAAGTTCATTGAACTGTCGTATCGCCGCCGCTATTTCGTCTTTGGCGTC
This sequence comes from uncultured Planctomycetia bacterium, assembly GCA_964534705.1. Lineage (GTDB taxonomy): Bacteria > Omnitrophota > Gorgyraeia > 2-01-FULL-45-10 > 2-01-FULL-45-10 > CAZHPY01. The sequence continues at coordinate 6,378 of CAZHPY010000039.1, forward strand.
GACGCCTTGCACCTTTACAGGGTTTATGATTATCTCTACGTTCTGGAACCTTCTCCTTGCTATGTTCAGGATATCCTGTATCGCGGCGCCCGTCGGGCTCGTAACAACCCCTATCCTTGTCGGAAGAAATGGTATCGGGACCTTATGCCTGTCGTCAAAAAGCCCTTCTTTCTGCAGCTTCTCTTTTAATTGCTGAAATTGCAGCTGCAGCGCGCCCACGCCCTTCGGCTCGATCTCTTCCGCTATAAGCTGGTAATCGCCGCGGGCCTCGTAAACGCTCACCGAACCGAAGACTATGACCTTCATACCGCTTTTCAGGCTGAACTTCAGTTTTTCATTGGCCCGCTTGAACATCGCGCATTTTAAAACAGACGACGCGTCTTTGAGGCTAAAGTACATGTGGCCGGAGGTATGCAGAACGAAATTGGATATCTCGCCTTCCACCCATACGCCCGGGAATGAATCCTCAATTATTACGCGTATATACTTGGTCAGCTCCGATACCGAATATATGTGTTTTTCTTTTGCGTCGCTCTTCATGCCTTTAAATATTTGTCGATAGCCGCTGCGGCACGCCTGCCTGCGCCCATCGCCGCAATTACTGTAGCCGCCCCGGTTACGATATCGCCTCCGGCAAAAACCCCTTTTATCGAAGTCATACCGTCCTTGTCCGCGATTATATTGCCGTTCTCGTTCATCTTCAGGTCCGGCATAGTTGCAGGTAAAAGAGGGTTCGAGCCTTGTCCTATGGCGCAAACCACCGTATCGACCTTCATCCTGTAATTAGACCCTTTTATTGGGACGGGCCTGCGACGACCGCTTGAATCAGGCTCACCCAATTCATTTTTCATCAGCTCCGCTTCTTTTACACATCCTTGCTCATCCCCAAAGAACTTCACGGGATGCGTCAGCAGGTCGAATTTTATCCCCTCTTCCATTGCCCTGTGTATCTCGTCTCTACGCGCTGGCATCTCCTTGTCGGTACGGCGGTAAATAATATGGACTTCCTTCGCGCCCAGGCGCAAAGCGCATCTTGCCGAATCCATGGCCACGTTCCCGGCGCCGATAACTGCCGCAACATCGCCTATCTTGATCGGAGTTTCATATTCCGGGAACAGGTATGCCTTCATGAGGTTTGTTCTCGTTAAAAATTCATTGGCTGAATATATACCATTAAGGCTCTCGCCTTCGACCCCGAGAAAATAAGGCAGGCCTGCACCTATACCTATAAAAAATGCCTTGTAGCCGTCGTTCCTTAGCTGGTCCAATGTCCTGGTCCTACCTATAAGGAAATTGACTTCGAACTTCACGCCAAGCTTTTTAACATATTCGATATCCCATGCAACGATATCTTTCGGCAGCCTGAATTCGGGTATCCCGTACATCAAAACACCGCCCGGTTTATGGAGAGATTCAAACACTGTCACATCATATCCCGCGCGAGCCAATTCTCCGGCGCATGTTATCCCCGACGGACCGGAGCCTATGACCGCGATTTTCTCTTTTTTACTTGTGTCCTGTGCCCTGTGTCTTGTGTCTTGTGCTCTTGTGCTCTTTGCGTGCGCCATATCCCAGTCTGCCACGAATCTCTCAAGATCGCCAATCCCTATTGCTGCGTTCTTTCGCGCAAGCACGCACGCCTTTTCACACTGGTCTTCCTGCGGACAAACACGGCCGCACACTGCGGGCAGTGCATTTTTTTCTCTTATTTTTTCCGCCGCTGCTTCGAATTTTCCTTCGGAGATGAGTCCTATGAATTCGGGGATATTTATTTCTACGGGACAACCGCCTACACAGAGCGCTTTTTTGCACTGCAGGCACCTGGCCGCCTCATTTTTAGCTTCGTCCTCTGTCAGGCCGAGCGCTACCTCGTTAAAATTCCTTGCTCTTTCCTTGGGATCTTGTGTTCTCATTTGTATATGCACTTTTTATGCTTCGAATTAAAATGTTCCACTGCCTGTTTTTCTTCCGGCGCAAACCGTTTCTGTCTTTTTAAAAACAGGTCCCATTCTACGAGATGGCCGTCAAATTCCGGCCCATCGACACATACGAATTTTGTTTCGCCGCCTACAATAACTCGGCAAGTCCCGCACATACCTGTAGCATCCACCATGTTAGCATCCAAAGAGACAAGCGTTTTTATGCCGCAGGGCTTGGTGGCCTGTGAGACCGCCTTCATCATTATGTCCGGCCCCACACAATAACAAAGGTTTACTTCTTTTTTAGACATGATCTCGCGCAATGGATCTATGACAAGGCCCTTTATCCCATAAGAACCGTCGTCTGTAGTGACTATCAATTCATCGCTATGCTTCTTTAGTTCGCTTTCCAGTATAACGAGTTCTTTTGTCCTGCCCCCTATGATAGTAATGACGTTGTTACCGATCGATTTCGCGTATTTTGCTATGGGAAGGATCTCGGCTATGCCGACGCCACCCGCCACAAGGACCACAGTGCCTGTTTTTCCAAAATCCGTCGCTTTACCAAGCGGCCCGAGCAGATCGGATATAGAATCACCTGCGTTAAGGCACCCCAATCTCTTTGTGGTAGCGCCTGCTTCCTGGAATATTATCGTTACAGTGCCTTTTTTTGGATCCGAATCATTTATCGTGAGAGGTATCCTCTCGCCCTGTTCGTCTATCTTTATAATAACAAATTGGCCTGCCTTTGCGTTGCCGGCGACCTGCGGCGCCTGAAGAACGACCTTCCATATGACCTGATTGAGTTTTACTTTTTCTAATATTTTATAGGGCATATTAATATTAAATTCCGAAACCTAAGTTAGCTTTTCCTGGATCCTTTTAATGGAATCCGCCTTACCGCTTTTCTCATCAACGTCGATGATAGCGCCGTGCAACTGTATGTCGCCTTCTGCCATCTCAAATCTTGTGGGAAGCTGCGATATGAACCTTGTGAGGATCTGTTCCTTATTCCTGCCTATGACCGAATCAAAAGGTCCGGTCATCCCGGCATCTGTCAAAAACGCCGTACCTTGAGGCAGTATCCTTTCATCGGCTGTCTGCACGTGTGTATGCGTCCCTATTATGGCGCTTACCAGTCCGTCGAGAAACCAGCCGAGCGCCATTTTTTCGCTTGTTGCCTCCGCATGGATATCCACAATTATTATCCGTGTCTTATTTTTTAATTTATCCACCTCTGCCTTGGCCGTCCGGAAAGGGCATTCGATCGCCTGCATGAAAACACGGCCCTGCAAATTTATCACGCCGACCTCTACGCCTGATTTCGACGCGATGACCGTCGAACCAAAACCAGGCGATTCGCGCGGATAATTAGCAGGTCTTAATATGCGGGTGTCCTCATTCAACCTCTCAACGATCTCCTTGCGTTTCCATATATGGTCTCCGGATGTAATGACGTCCACTCCGTATCCCAATAATTCATCCGCAAGCATAGGGGTAATACCGCTTCCTCCGGCGGCATTTTCGCCATTGGCGACTACAAAGTCCACCTTTTCTCTTTTGACTATTTTCGGGAGCAGTTCTTTTATAGCGCGCCGTCCCGGCTCGCCGACAATATCACCGATGAATAAGACTCTCATAATCTCCCCTTGGTTACAAGTGACAAGTAACATGTATCTTGTTTCTTGTCTCTTTGTCTCCAACTGTCTATTTCGCGTATTCTATTGCTCTCGTCTCACGAATGACCGTGACCTTTATCTGGCCCGGGAATTCCAGGCCTTCTTCGATCTTCTTTGTTATGTCGCGGGCCATAACGGCTGCCTGGGCATCCGTTATCTTATCAGGCTGGACTATTACGCGCACTTCTCTTCCTGCCTGTATGGCATACGCTTTTTCAACGCCTTTAAACGAGTCGGCTATTGATTCCAGCTTTTCAAGCCTTTTGACGTAGGTTTCAAGGGTTTCGCGCCGCGCTCCGGGCCTGGCAGCGCTTATGGCATCCGCTGCCTGCGCCAGTACCGCGAGCAATGTTTTCGGCTCGATATCCTGGTGATGCGCCTCTATTGCATGGCAGATATTCTCCGGCTCGCTGTATTTACGCGCCAGGTCGGATCCTATTTTGGCATGCGTCCCTTCGACCTCATGGCTCACAGCCTTGCCTATATCATGAAGCAGCCCTATTCTTTTTGCCAGTGTGAAATCCAGCTTCAATTCATTCGCCATTACGCCCATAAGATATGCGACTTCCTTGGAATGCTGTAGGACGTTCTGGCCATAACTTGTCCTGTATCTGAGCCTCCCTAACAATTTCACGATCTCAGGATGGATGCCGTGAAGGCCTGAATCAAATAGCGCTTTTTCGCCTTCTTCGGCGATCTTTTTTTCCATCTCTTTTTTGATCTTCTCAACGACTTCCTCTATTCTTCCTGGGTGTATACGCCCGTCTTCGAGAAGCCTTTCGAGCGAAAGCTTGGCTATTTCGCGTTTTACCGGATCAAAGCCTGACAATATGACGGCCCCTGGCGTATCATCGATGATGACGTCCACGCCGGTGGCTATTTCAAGCGCGCGTATGTTCCTTCCTTCACGCCCTATTATCCTGCCCTTCATCTCATCGCTTGGCAGGTTGACTACGCTTACCGTTGTTTCAACCGTATGTTCTACGGCGCACTTCTGTATGGCCAAACCCACTATCTTGCGCGCTTCCTTATCGGCCTTTTCCTTGGCTTCCTCTTCAACGCGTTTGATCATCACTGCCGCTTCCTGTTTGACATCGTCTTCAAGCCGCCTTAACAGCACCTGTCGCGCTTCATCCTTGGTCATGCCGGAAACCTTCTGCAGCTTATCCTTCTCCTCCAGGACCATGCCTTCAAGCACTTTTTCCTTTGAATGCATCTGCTTCTCTTTTTCAACCAGCGACTGGTCGCGCCTGTCGAGGTCCTTGTCTTTCCTCTCCATTACGTCCATTTTCCTGTCAAGGTTCTCTTCCTTCTGCATAAGCCGCTTTTCCAAAACATTCAGTTCCTGCCGCCTGGCCCTTGATTCAGTTTCGAATTCTGACCTGAGTTTCAGAAGAAGGTCCTTCGATTCAAGCTCAGCCTGTCTCCGTATTTTTTCTGATTCGTTCGCCGCGTTCTCAATTGTCTTTTTAGCTCTTTCTTCGGCGTTCTTTAATTTCTTAGTCGCAAAGCGCTTACGGATGAAATACCCTAGCATGAAAAACAATACCGCGCCTATGCCTGCAAGTCCAATGTAGACCAATAACGTATCCTGATGCATAACTCCTCCTCTATAGAATGAACCGTAGAAGATAAAGCCATATTGACGGCTTATTTTAAACGCCGTTTGTCAAAACGCCTATCTTACAACGGGTTATGCTGTGATGATTCTCCAGACGGGAACGTCGTGTGGGTCTCTAGGAAGATCTTCCAGAACCTGAAAGTCAAAAGCAAGACCGATAGCCTTGGTAGTATTCGGCAGGCCGGATAAGAATCTGTCGTAGTAGCCGTGCCCTCGCCCTAATCTTATGTTCTTCTTATCAAATGCGATACCCGGCACCACGACCAAATCTATATCTTCTAAAGGAACCTCTTTAACCCTGTCACGCTTGGGTTGGTAGATTCCAAAATGCTGACTTTCCAAGTCTTCCAGCCTGTTTTTAATTTCGCCTGCTATCAATTTCTTCTCTTCCTTTAAAATTACAGGGACACAAACCCTTTTTCCCGCTTTAAGAGCCTCGTCTATCATGAAGTATGTATCGACTTCATCCTTTAACGAGACGTAAAACATCACAACCTTTGCTTTTTTAAACTCCTCTTCAATAAATAGCTTATTTTTTATTATACCACTTTTCCTTGATTTTTCAAGTGGTGAATGCGCTTCGAGTTTCTCTCTTATGTGTTTTCTTATCTTATGTTTCAAGATCGGGTCCTTTATACCTTAACATTATTCTTTTTGTTAAAATAATCATTAATAGCCGCTCTAAGCGCTTCTTCGGCCAGCACTGAACAATGCATCTTTATTTTGGGTAAGCCTCCCAGCGCTTCCGCAACGGCCCTGTTCGATATCTTGAGAGCGTCATCTATTGTCTTGCCTTTAACGAGATCCGTTACCATGCTTGAAGTTGCTATGGCTGCCCCGCAGCCGAATGTCTTAAACTTTGCGTCTGTTATTATCCCTTTATCATCGACTTTGATATAAAGCCTCATGATGTCTCCGCAGACGGGATTCCCTACGTTTCCTACGCCACTGGCATCCGGGATCTCGCCTACATTATGCGGGTTCCTGAAGTGCTCCATTACCTTCTCTGAGTATTGTCCTTCCATGTCGTTCTCCT
>CAZHPY010000039.1:12732-14441 GCA_964534705.1 uncultured Planctomycetia bacterium
AACGGTGACATTGCCCGCAATCTCTTTATGATCGGCGGCAATACATCTATTACATAATCCATCTCTTCTTTGGTATTATCCCTGCCCAACGAAAATCTTACGGAACCCTGCGTGTTGACAGCGTCGACGCCCATGGCGCTCAGGACATGTGACGGCATCAATGTGCCGGATGTGCATGCCGAGCCTGTCGATGCGGCGACCCCTTCCATGTCAAGGTTCAGGATTATAGATTCCCCTTCGAGATATGTAAAACTGACATTTAGAGTGTTGGGCAGCCTTTTCTCGGGGTGCCCGTTTAATTTTACATCGTCTATTTTTGACGTGATCCCCTTAAAGAGATAGTCTCTCAGTTCTTTTATCTTTCCTTCTTCCGGCATCTCCTTCAACGCTAATTCAGCTGCCTTGCCGAGCCCGACGATACCGGGGACGTTTTCAGTGCCAGCCCTTTTATTCATTTCGTGGTGGCCGCCGTACGTTTGCGGAGTGGCTTTTACGCCTTTTTTCATATATAGCGCGCCCATTCCTTTTGGGCCATAGATCTTATGCGCAGACATTGCCAGAAGGTCTATATTCATATCCTTTACTGAAAATGGGACCTTGCCGGCTGCCTGGACAGCATCCGTGTGAAAATATATGTTTTTTTCTTTTGCTATCCTGCCTATTTCTTCGACCGGCTCTATGGTCCCCATTTCGTTATTGGCGTACATTATGGTTATCAGGATAGTTTTATCGGTAATAGCCTTCCTGAGATCATCCGGGCTTATCATGCCGTATTGGTCTACCCCTAAATACGTTACCTTATAACCCTCTTTTTCCAGGAATTTACAGGTATTATACACTGCATGATGCTCTATTGCAGACGTTATAATATGATTTCCCTTGTTCTTCAATGCATACGCAACGCCTTTTATGGCATAATTATCAGACTCTGTCCCGCCCGACGTGAAAATTATCTCTTCGGGACTTGCCGCCCCCAAGAGGGCTGCAACCTTGACGCGTGCCGCGTCGATGGCCGCGCGCGCTGTCCTGCCAAATTGATGGACGCTCGAAGCGTTGCCGTAAATATCCTTCAGGTACGGCAGCATTGCGTCCAGGACCTCATCCCTCATCCTTGTAGTCGCGTTATTATCAAGATATACCTGTTTCATAAATACCTTCCTATTTTTGGCTGCAAAGGTCCTTTAATGTAACTGATTCCAGGCAATCATCAATTGCTTTCGCCAGCTTTGCCCATACCATCTTTGCCGCGCACGTGTCTTTGTGCCGGCACACTGAGTTCCAGCCTTCGCGTCCTGACGCGCAATCAACTGGTTTTATACTGCCCTCGAGGCTCTTTACGATATCGCCTACGGTGATCTGGCCGGCGCTCTTGGAAAGCATGTACCCGCCCGACGGGCCTCTCACGCTTTTTACGAGATTCTTGCGCCGTAGCTTATTGAGCAACTGCTCAAGATAGACGCTTGAAATGCCTTCTTTCTTCGATATTTCTTTTATCGATACCGCGCCCTCGCCAGATCCCATAGCGATATTCACCATTGCGCGTAGTCCATATGTCGATTTAGTCGATAGCTTCATAAGTAATATTATCGCATACTTGACTATTCTTGTCAAGTATAAAGTGGCATAAAATTTCCCTTTCTCAGCAGATGTCGTCCCTTGCGCCGGTCGCCTTCAGCAGACGTAGCTATTGTTTACTGCCAGGACGAAGG
>CAZHPY010000040.1:0-14140 GCA_964534705.1 uncultured Planctomycetia bacterium
GAGACAAGTGGTGTCATCCATAATCCTCTTCCAAAGCAAACTCACGCCTAAAGGTCCCATATACACTAAACTGCATGAAGCGCGATTAAGCTGACCGCAGGAACTGCAGAAGCTTCGTATAACGGTCAACCCTTGAGTTATTATTATATCGCTCTATCTTTGGCAGGACTTTGAATATAAGTATACCGAATTTTTCATCGACAGCTGTTTCCAGGCCCAGTGTGTCAATTGCAATTTTAGATACCAAGAGGGCTTTCCTTAATTGGTTTTCATCCCATTGCAACAATTCCTTCGCAAGAGAGATAGTAACCATTTCCAGTAAAGGATAATAATAGCCAACCGGGAATTCTCCATCCTGTTCAATGATATACACCGGCCTCACTGCTGAGCCGATATTCGCGGTATTTTCCGATTCATCGGCAGGCTTAGGAGCATAGGTAAAGATAAGGCCGCCCCTGGCATTTGCGTCTATATTATTATCGGCGAGTTCCTGCCTGAGGTCATCATATTCCAAAATTGTAAGATTACCCAGCAACGCCTTCATCCTTTTGTTATTCTGTGCGGTAGCCTCTTTCCATTCTTTCAGCCTGCGCACAACTATCCTTAGTTCCGCCGATTCCAGGCCCTTAAGCTTCTTGCTGAACGCCAGTGTCAATTTCTTATTTGAAAAAAGGGCGGACAATATACCTTCGATCATATTCTGTGTTAATTCTTTCGTATCGACAATATCCCTCAGGAACTGGACCGGTTTAAGCGCCGGATTCGTGTCATTAGGCGATTGCGGCAGGGGGTCTTCATAAAGGCCGAGAATAGTCCCGGAAGTTTTAAGTATATTAGCGGGTATTTTTACAACAACGCGGGTACCGCCATTCTCAAGGTTCTTCCATTCTATCTCACCGCCCTTTAAAACAACTATCGCTTCAGCTAATTTTGCGCCGATCCCTTTCCTGCCAAGGAACCCTTGTTCACGCGTTTTTGACGTTACTGCAAGCGAACCGTTAGGTTGAATCGCCACTCCGGACCCATGGTCCTCTATTGTGGAGATCAGCATCCCATCCTTAATCCAGCCCTTGAACTCAACAATGCCATTACCTGTAAACTCACCGGTAAGAGAACGTGACACCATTCCATCATGCGCATTATTTAGAAGTTCCAGCCATACATTGACAAGATCCTCTTTGGCATAAGCGAGAGGGTTATCTCCTGTTTTTTCTTTGAGCTCCCTGAACAGGCCTTTTCGCCTGTGCATGCGCTTCCTCAATTCTTCGATAGTCGCCATTCTTGTATCACGCGCATGCCTCATCCCATAAATAAAATTGAGGGCTCTTGAACGGAAATCATCGGCGGTTTCCCTGTCTGCCGGGAGTTTTATTGCAAAGCTTTTTTCAAATAAGACCTTATCCTCTTTACCCGGCTTGTCCTCCTCGATTTGGAGCTCTGCCCAGCGTTTTCTGATAACGCGCTCTCTTACCATCTCTTTCATCTTTAACATATAAATAGAGGATTCGTTGTATTCATCCTCATTCTTAAAATAAAACGGCTGATATCCATTTCGGATCAGGAAATAGTTCATCAGGAACCATGCCAGACGATTATGCCCGCTTGCAGGATGAGGCTCGTCACCGGCTTGATGCGTCTCTATCGCCTTTTCCCGGAATCCGGGCTGGTCTACAAAGAGTTGCAATAAAGACAGTTTATATATCTGAAGGGCCTGGTCAAGCACGGCTGCGGGCTCGGAAAAACGGCTGTTTGCGGCATCAACTACTCTTGCGGCATAAGAAAATTCCATGCGCGCTTGTCTTAGACCAGGAGTATAATCAGCGTTTTTTCTATCCCCCCTGAATATTTCGTATAAGTCCATTATCCTGCCCCAGTCTATAGGGATCAGGTCGCCATCATCGCCTTTAACAAGGATCTCATCATTAAAATAATCTACGGCTGCCAGGAAATCAGGAGATTGATTGAATATCCTTTTTGGTTTTAACTTAACGCCATCAGAAACATCTTTGGCCTCCTCCTTCGCAATATCAGGCGCGAAAGGCTTGTTCAGCGGCTTTATACCGGAAAAGATCTTGACCACTCTTATCATGGCCCCTTCTCGCAGGACACTTTCTTTTTCATCAGCCCCTACTCCTCCGTTTCCCCATGCATATGTCCGACCTCTTGAAGAAACTTCAAGAGAACCTCCTCCTTCCAGGGCAATGCGCCTGATAAGCTTTAAGCCCTTTCCCCTGCCTCTAGGATCTCTGGCAGTAGAATACCCATGCGTATCTACGGCATCTTCTACATTACTTATGCCCCTGCCGTTATCCAGTGCCACTATATCGATACCGGGGCCGGATCCGCTCTTTTCGGTTAACCTCGAAAATATTTTAATGTCGCTGCCTTCTCCCGTATGCTCTCTATTAAGCATAAATTCGGAAATTATAAGCCTGATCTCATCCGCTGCTGTTCTTACATGCAGCATGTTGTAATAGAATCCTGCCTTAACTCTACCCAATCCCAGATGCTCAACAAGTCTGTCGACATTCTGGCGGCCTTCTTTATAGCCTTCCTTCAGCAGCATATCGACAGTCGCTTCAAACGTTCCTTCATCAGGTGTTTCTTTCGCCATATCCGGAGCGAACGGCTTTTCCTCGCCTTTTTTTGTAATTACATACACATAGGTTTCTTCCGGGATAATGGAGACATCCCCTCTCTTTCTCCTGTCCCAGTGGATTGACCTGATAGAGCGTTTAAATGGCCCTTTCTTCTCTACGACACAACCTGTTTTCTCGGAAAAATCCATTACAGCGCTTTCGATCTGTTGGGAGTAGGTAACGGACGCCGCCTTTTCAGGGAATACTGTGTGCCTGAATACGATCCTGGATGACGGCGCAAGATGTTCGCCGACACTATTAAAAAATGCGTCTACATACTCTCTATATCTATACCTGTAGCCACCTTCCACCGAGAAATCCCAGCCGTCCACGGGCGAAGGAGTGAACATGATAAGATCGAACTCTTCGCCTGCTAACCCGAAAAACAGGTCACTGCAGGCAAATTCCATTTGATGTGTATTTTCCGTGTTATAACCAAGCCTTGCGGCATTATTTTTGGCACAAGCGATCGCCTGTGTCTTGATATCCGCAAATACTACGCCGGAGGCGCCTCTTTTCAGCGCGATCAGCCCAAAAACTCCCGTTCCGGTGCCAAGATCAAGGATCCGTTGGCCGGACAGGTCATCGCCGATCTCGTCGGCAGTAAAGCTGGTCAGGAAAGGACTGGGCACATAAACATCGGGATCGACCCTTAAGAATTTTCCAAGTTCAGAGCAGAAAAAGCTTCCAGCCTTATGCCGCACGTTTGCCCTATTGAAGGGCACATGCCTTCTGTCATAGTGTTTGCCTATTTCGTATTTACGACGGATTTTCTGAAAACTGCCCTGTTCTTCCCATTCTCTCAACCTCTTCGCGGAAATACCTGGCGCAAAAGCCCCTTCCTCCAGATCCGGGTCTTCGTCGCTCTTCGCCATATCCGGCGCAAAAGGCTTTAGGGAGCGTTTTGCCAACTCTGCAATAATCTCTCCGCTGAATTGCACAGCCTTATGAGGATCTATATAGAGCGGCACTCCTAAATATGTGGTGCTAAGCTCAGAACTGTTTGTAATGAAGCAGACATCGCCTTGTTCGGCAACATCACATAAAACATCTTTCATCTTTTCAAATTTTTCTACTGCTTCAAAATCATTTATTTCTGCATGGCCGTTGACCGCAATATCGATATCTATATCGGAGACGCCACCACGGACATTTTTTGAAGCCATGCCGGCGAGAGAACCTGTGCTGCCCGGCACGCATTCACTTAGAAGGATCTCTTCCCGGACTCCGGTTGGCCCTGATATCCTGTATAGATAAGACACGATGCCTGTTGTAAGCGCATATCCAAGGTAATTACCGCCGGTAAGGTGATTTATGCCAAATTCTATTTCTTTATCCGGATCAATACCATGCTTGGGAGACAGGCTGCTGCTAGAGTAATGGCCGAGGTCTAAATGGCCTGATGAATCTACATGTCTCCATATCACACCACCGTTATCAATTATCCCTTGCGCGTCTTTTCCATAATGCTTAAAAAAGAAGGCGTATGATAAATTGTGCTGGCCTGACCAATATATCTTTTTGCCGTTTACAAGCGTAATGACTATATAAAAACCATTCCCGACCTTGTACTTCCTGTCGTTAATAGATACTTCTATCTCTGGATATATGCATCCACCCGGTATATTTTTAATCTCATATTCGCCTTGCTCTATATCCGCTCCTTCAAACTCAAAAGAACTATTTGAATTGATCACAAACGGCCTGTTCTCGTCTTCTGCGGGCTTATCCATATCAGGCGCAAAAGGCTTGGCTAGATCCCCGCCAAAGCCAAGGATCTCCAATACCTCATCAGAAGTATCTACTATCTGCAACAGGTCCGCATCTTGAGGCTTTATAAGCTGCGCGGTAGGATAATTCAGGGCACCGTTGATTATCGCGTCTTTAATAGGTTGCCAGAACTCCCTCCCGACGAGCACGATAGGCCTTTTTATCGCTTTTCCGGTCTGCATTGTAGAGACAAGGTCGAAGAGCCGGCTCAGTGTCTTGATCCTGCCTGGCAGGAAAACATATCCCAGCGAGTTTTCGGCAAGGAGGATCTGGTAGTCCGCTATATTAGCTGTGGAGATCTTACGCTCTGCCGAAGCGGCCTTTGTGCCTGGCGGGACAGCAAGCACCGCCTGTAGCTTATCCTCATTACCTTTAGCAGCATTCTCAAGCACCGTTTTAAGATAACGATTAGCAGTCCCTGACCGGACGGCTACCCCTGAAGAAACAAGGCGTGACGCTGTCTGGGCGATTATATCCGCTTCTTTCCTGTCTGTAAATTCTGACTGGCCTACGATTGTTACAGCGGCAGGCCATTTATATAATTCTACCAGCAACGGCTCAATATCGCTGCCCGCCTTATCCGTTGTCTCGAGCGGGCTCATCTCTATTTTATCGTTTGCAGAACGCAAATATTCAATTGCCTCATCGACAGAATCAGTAATAATAAAATTTACCTCGATCTTATCGCGCCATCCGGCATGTCTCCATTTTTCATAAATAGTATTTATGATAGGCTCCCAGTAATCCTTTCCTATTAATACCATCGGCTGCTGCCTCGACCACACCTCAAGCATTTCATCTAAGGTCCCGAATCCGCCCGGGAATACGGCTATGCCTAGACAATTATCGTAAAGCGCATGCTTCCTGTTAACAAAATGTTTAAAAATACAGCGATCTTCCACATACCTTGATGTCTTTTGCTCAAAAGGAAGCGTTATCCTGACACCTTGGGTCATGTTATACCGAGTTTTTTTATCCCCTGCCTTTTCCCTGGCTTCAACATACCCCTGAAGAGGCGCTTCCATCAAAGATGGACCGGCGCCTGTGCGTATGGCAAGTCCGGCCTTATATACAGCGGCGCCGAACTCTTTTGCCTTCGCGTGCATGGGATCTGAAGACGGGATCCTCGCACTGCCGAACGTTGTTATGGCTGCCGGCCAGTGCTTGTGGATCTTGGCTATACTTTGCCTTTCATTCTTTATCTCTTTAGCCAATTGGGCCGCTTTTTCCGCGCCCTCAGCTGTTTCAGCAATATGCATACCAGGCTCGCCATTCGCCATGTCCGGCGCAAAAGGCTTCGCCATGTAAGGCCATATCTGTTCCTTCGTAAGATCTAAAATATATATTGTATTAGGAAGCTTCTTTGCCTTCATTACCGGATCTTCCTTAAAACCAAACCGCCTGTAAAGCCTTATAGCCCCCTTGTTCTTTCTTTCAACGTGCAATCTGATGCTTCTATTACCGTTCTCTCTCGAAGCACGAATAGCCGTGGCAAGCAAGGAAGAACCTATCCCGCCATTTTGCATATCCGGCTCGACTTCGAGAAGATCTATATACACTTCATCCTCCCTGTCATCAGCCAACAGATAACCCGCAACGGCTCCTTCCTGTAAAGCTACAAAACTTAACGGCATATCTTCCCGAATAAACCTCTCTATGAATTCGGGCGGGTCATTATTGCCGAGATGCCGCCTTATAGTCTCTATCTGGCCGATAATATCACTAAAATCCGGACTGCTGGGATCTATTGACGCTATCTTGAATGCTAATACAATCTCTTCCTTGGATATGTCGGGGGATGGCTTGGTTTCAAGCGTACCCTTACCCAATACCTTAGACACATCGAATACCCCGCTGCTGACACGGGCCTTCCCGGCCTCCAGGATCTTGCCGGCAGCAGCTAATTGCCTGAAGCCCTTGAATACCTCTTCCGCATTGTCCATCAAAGTAGATATTTTCCGATCATTTTTTTGATCAATAAAAAGTTGTATAGCGCAAAAGTCCTGCATCATATCTTCCGTTACTATCCTAAGCTCTTTTAGCCGCGGATCCTTAAACTCTCTGTCGATCGCAGTTGTTATCTCCTTCAGGTGAACGGTCATCTTTTCATATTGGCCCGTGCGGAGCTCTTCCCTGATAAGCCGTATCTGCTCCAGGCATATGCCTTCGAACTTTTTATATGCCTCCTCAGCGATCCGCTCAACATCTTGTAAGCGGCCTGCGCCAGAGCCTTTCTTTGCCATGTCGGGAGGAAAAGGTTTATCTTCCCCGCCTACACCTGGCAAATCCTTTCCTGCCTTATTCTTTTCTGACTGTCCGGCCTTGTAATATAAAATGGCGCTTGTAAGCATTAACGACAAACCTATCACCACAGCCGGCATCCTTATAGCAAGGCCGCAGTAAAGGTAATTATTTGGATCAAAAGAAGCTATGAGGAGCCCGCTGCCCAAGATCAGCAGTATCTTCTTATACTTGTAGATACCCTTATCGGTTTGAGGACCGGCTTTATCTTCCGGCACGGTGTTATCGTTAGGCCCATCTTTTGCCATATCAGGCGCGAACGGCTTGGATTGCGGAGCCCATAATGATTCATATATGACCCCTTTTTCAACGTTTTGGCCCGGGGTGAGTTTTATATTTATCTCGATATTAGTGCCATGGCCATTACCGCTTTCAGGTATATCCGAGATCGTTGAGGTACCGGAGGAAGGGTCGAACATCTTTATAAATGCCCCATCAGAGCTCTCAGTCGTCAATACGATCGAGGACCTGCCTGGAAAAGCTATCGTCAGCTTGCTTATTGCATTTAAGACGCCCAGCCCGACACCGCCAAAATCGGAAGCACTTATTTTCTGGTTTGTTCCGTCTGAGGCCTGCACTGATTTCGTAGTTATCTTCTCTTCCATAAGCTGCTGCAAAGCCGCCTCGCTGACCCCCGCGCCGTTATCCTCCAGCGAACCGCGTAATACCAGTTCGCCTTCTCCGGCATCTACTAGTGAGATGCGTATCTTTATTTTAGGTAAATAATCGTATTCTTCGCCCGATTCCACGCGCTTGATCACAGCGTCATATGAATTAAGCAGCATATGCGCGTACATGACCGATATTACGGATATACCTTCCTGTATCTCGCTCGAATAGTAAGGAAGCTGCGAGATATCATAAGTAATGGAATCTGTCCAGACGTCGAAGTCCTGCCGGATAGATGCCGGTTCGGCGCTCTCCGAAGAACCGGACTTATTTTCCCTGCTCTCCAGTACACGGGAAAGCCACGATATCCTCGAGTGGATAGAAGTTAAGACGTCATCGATGTGCCTTATTTCTCCGAGCTGGCCTGCGTGTCCATCCGCATCTTTATAGGAAGGAATAAAATCATTTTTGCCAAGAGACGCTTCGATACCGGACTGCAGCCCTGAAGATATTACAAAATCATCCGTGAACATGCCCTTAAGTTGCGCGCTGTTGATGCTTAATTTATACGCAATGGCACTATTTAGTATCCTCAAAGCCATTGCCAGGTCCTTTTTGAGCCCATAAACGTCGCCCGGAGAGGGCTTCTCGATATCCTGTATACCTGAGATCACCCGCCTTAACGCTCCTGCAAAATGTTCCCTGAAGCTTGGAGGCAGGCGGGATTTTAAACCGTTGCTAAGTTCTTCCGCCAGACCGGCAAGAGATTTTTTTACTATTTTCCATTCATTTCTTTCGGCGTCTTCTGTCGCCACAAAAGGCTTCGGCTCCGCAACAGCGCTTGCCTGTTCCGTCATATTGTCGCCTTCCGGCAGGCGGTAAATAACAATGAACCCCGGGATCTTCGTATAAAGCGTATCCGGATATCCGTCAAGGTTAGCTATGGCAATGCTTCCTAGCCCCATGGAGCCTGCTATGTCTCTCCCGACAGGATCCAGGAACTCATGTATTGAGTTTTCAGTTTCAAAAGCACGGTAGCGTTCAGTTAATGCCATGTGCCAGTTAAAAGTAAGTATCGCTATACCGCCGGGTTTTAATATTTTGGGAAGGATCTCTGCAAAATGCTGCCTTATGATTTCCGTATTATTACTAAATACGATGTCAAAACGATTTTGGTTATCCTTATCATTTTGGAACTCTTCAAGAGGCATGTTCCTCCTGATAGATATTTTTGCGCCTCCTGTTTCATTTTCCGTGCTCGAGCCCATCATCTTATCGATGCCAATGATGCGCCTGAATCTGCCAGGATACATATTCGCTAAATTATCGCAAAATTCCCCGTTTCCCGTACCTATATCTAAAACTTCTAGGGGCCTGTCCGGCAGCATAGCAAGGACTTCGGATAGATTTTTTGCACCTTTAAGATCAGTCTCTGCTTCCTTACTAATGTTGGTTGAGACCATCGCTACATTTTCTGTATAAAGATGTTCTACAATATCTTCCTCATAGGGAGCTTTTTTTACAACGTCAACCGGACGTGCTTTTACCACAAAGGAATGGGCCGAGCTTCCGACTTTTTCCAGCCCCTTGCCGTTGATACTGTCGGTTTCCAAATAAGAAACGATATCGGCCAATATCTCAAAAGCAATGGCTTGTTCCAGGGGCAACCTTATTATCCTGGAAATAAGTTTTTCGCTTTCTTTTGTTGTATTCCTGGAAAAAGGCTCGATATATAATATTCCTCCCGGCCTTATTACTCTCAGCGCTTCTTTTATAACATAATAAACATCTTTATCTTGAAGGCCGTTTAAGACGCCGATCATGAATGGAATAACAACGTAATCGAAAGAATTATCCTGAAAGCAGCTAAGATCTCTTGCGTCGGCAGTAATAAATTCGGGTGTATCGGGACCTGAATATTCATATTCTTTTAGCGCCCCGGGATCGTTTTCCATTGCTTGTAGAATATCCATTACTTCAAAGCCAATGCTGGGCTGAGGACGCAATAGCACGTTCCTCAAAATAGGCATTCTCGTATAAGGAGCGATAGTTTTTGCTATTGCTATTGAGTTTTCATCGATGTCGATCCCTGTTACCTTGCCGGCTCCCTCTAGCGCTAATTTAAAGCATGTTGCGCCTCCTCCGCATCCCATTACGAGAACGTTCTTGCCCTTAAATGACGGCGCTGTTCCTTCGAACAGATCGGTAACATCTATGTAGAGATTCATACCGTTTCCATCGGTCCTCATGAAGCCATGAGCAACGTCTGAATGCGGATACTTTAAAACATCCCCCTCTTCGGAGCATTCCTTCGCAACATCGGGTGAAAATGGCTTGTCTTCCGATGTGGATAAATCGTCATTCACAATAAAAATATGGTTTTCCTGCTGCCCCGTAACAGAATTGCAATGCGCGATTAACCTGCCTTCGGCATCCGTATTAAACCTTATCCTGAACTTTTCTCCCCTCTCTTCTACTACGAGACTATAACCACGTTCTTTAAGTTCCTGTAAAGGTATCGAGCGGACTATTTCCTGCAGCTTCATCTCGATGAGCGTTTTAACGGTATCTGCGCGAAGGGTGCCTGTAATAAGCGGTATTTGCAGGGTATCCCGTGCGACAACCCGGTATCCGGCATCAGGGTTTGCCCATACTATATCCTGCGCCAGGAACGTAATTATGAGCATTCCTGCCATTACCTTTATTATTGTCTTACTTCTCACATCTATCATTCTTTTACTCCCAATTCTCAACTATACTTGTTACTTGTCTCTTGTCTCTTTGTCTCCAACTATCTACTGACTTTTAATCGCCCGGGTTGGGATGAGGGTCACCCCTCGGGGGAAAGGCTTCCCACATCCCATTTAGCCCGGGCAATTTTTTATGCATTTATAGCCACCTCAAGAGCCCGCCTATAATCCTGATATGCTTTTTCTACGTCTTCTTTTTTCACAGGTTTCAATAATCTCAGCCAGTCCTTATCCTTAAAAGGCATTGTATCCTTTGCGATAGAGGCCAGTAATCCTAACGCTTCCCTGAAAGAATATACTTCTTTATCAATATCATTGTCTTCGACATGCTCGAAGGATACCACCGGAACGCGCATATCCCTGGCAATGCCCCTAACACCTTCTATGTATTGCCCATCCGTATTGCCCTTTACTACGCCTATAATAGCCCTGTTATTTATATGAAAATGCGAATTGACGTATCTTAATATAAGGCCAAGCTCTCTCGCTTCATCTATTATCTCTATATTCATCTCTTTTCCGCCATTCAGCCCCCGCATGTCTTCGGGCGCTATTTTAATGACTTTTACATTCTTACCATGGCCTGATGAATTTATTATTCTTTCCAGCAGATCGGCCCGACCCGGTTTTTTACCATATAAAAGCAATGTAGAGTTATTTAATATAGAAGTTTCCTTCAAGGCATAGGCGAGATCAGCGGCAGCGCCACGCTCGAGAACATCATCAGCATATAATATCAAGGCCCTTTCCCTGGCCTCGTTCGAAATAATATCCTTGATTGTCGACATCCTGCCGATCAACGCCTTCCCCAGGGTTAAGGCTTCTAAGAAAATATCATCGGGTAATATTTTTCGTTTTATGGTGGCATTAAATCCGTTCTCTTCGATCAGCCTGGTTAATTTTTCTTCCACTTCCCCGGCCTTCCGGCTGAGATAAGCAAATAATCTCCTGTTATCATCTTTGATCAAGGGTGTTTTGTCGGTACTTGTCCTTAATAACGTCTGTTGCGCAACCGTAAGGGCTGCCCAGAGGTTTCCCAGTTTCTCTTCGAATATGTTTTCCCTCATAAGCCAATCCCTGGCCAGCATGATGGCTGCCAGATTACCTTTATCCACATCATATAGATCAAACAGGCTCTTAACAGCCTTTCTTCTGGCTGTATATGGCAGATTTTCATTGGCGATGATGCCTACATACTCTCGTTCGTGCTCCTCATCAAACCGCCTCATATCCTCCACCCATCTTTGCCATTCACTAATCGTCTGGCTTGCCCACTCTTCCTGCCCTTCTTTTGCCATGTCAGGAGCCATGGGCTTATCTGATATACCTCTATTGCCCGTTCTTCTTGTCCTGTCTATTTTTAATAAAGAAACCAGCACCGCAGCATCATCTATGCGGTCTGTAACATCAATATCCCTTATCGCATAGGTCAGTATGGATATAAAACTCCACGGGTTATGGAATTCCGGCCATCTGTTGGTCCTGTCAAGCAGGACGGCCGTTGCTGATGTAGATCTGTCGAATATTGCTATTGTTTCAGGCTTCCAGCCGCTTCTATATAGTATCCTCCCCATCCTTGTCCTGCTCCACTTAACTCCTGCAGCGAGCGCCTTTAAAGTCTCCGTCTCTTCAAGCGATGATATATGAAGCTCTGAATTTTGCGGCATCAGGCCGCTTAACAGCGACAATATCCTTGGGAATATGCCTCTCCCTTGATACTCCTCAATATTGATATTGGCAAACCCAAGATCAAGGACATACCTGCCGTCCATAAGCGCGTCTTTGATATTCAGCTGAACCGTGCCGACAGGTTGACTATCTGCCTTACTTCTGATCGTAATGAGAAGCGGATATACATAAGAATCTTTCTCCTCTACATGCAGCACGAAACGTTCATTTTTATTATCGATGATCTCAGTGCCGTTAAGCGCAATGACCTTGTTGTATATATCCTTCGAGCCGCTATTTTCAACGCGGGCCATATCCGGTGAAAAGGGCTTGGGTTCGACAGAGATCCTTTCCAGCGAGGTCTTCATCCTGTTCAATACGGAGTACATCTTTGCTGTGGCATGCCTGAACAGGAAGATGTTTCGTTCGGCGTGTTCGCTCTCAATAAAAACTTTTTTGACAAAATAGGGCCCTGCGGAAGCATACGGCGCAGGATCATCTTCAGAACCGGCATCAGGCAGCATTGCTGCTCCGCGTAACGACTTAACGGAAGTCATCGTCATCAGCATAAAACCATCCGTTTTCAGGACTTCTATCAGTTTTTCCAGTTCTTGTATCGTTTTTTTTCTGTCGGCATTACCGTCTTTTAATGAACGGTAATCTCCGCGGATATCGAGTATCGTAAGCCACGTCCTCAGATGCGCCAGCCAACTGCTAAAAGACAGCTCATAAACCTTCCCGTTGCTGTTAACCCATATTTTAACGTCTTCAAACAGTCCTAATGCCCTGAACGCATCATCCAAATATGCGGAATAGGCTCCGATCCTGTCGTCATCCGTTAAACCATCGGCTGCCGGCTCCTCAGGAAAACGCGCATGTAAAAATCTCTTATATTGCCTTACCGCATTGGTATTAGCGCATGCGGCCAATTCTTCATAACTTGCCCTGCTTATATCGATCTCATTTATGAGCGCTTGGTCATGCTCTATCACTTCCTGCGGATTTTGCGCATCACTTATCTTTCCATGATCATTTATCCATTTAGAGCCGATCTTCCTGGGAGGCTTAAGTATATGCTGGGCTTCTTCCAGCAGTAATTGCGCCAATTGCTCGACACTGAGCCTGTTAAGCATTATCTCCCCAAGCCATATCGTAGGCTCGAGATGGTGCCGGTATTTGCTGAAGCCGGTCCTCGTGTGAGTGATTATATTGCTGGGCTGTTTGCCATCCTGGAGCCTTTTTCCTATTAAAACGTTGTCAAGTATCAGGCTTAAATGGGTACCTGAAACTATTTCTATTATGGCTTCTTGTTCTTTATCAGAGAGATTGCGGAAATTACTTTTATGCTGCAGTATGCTTTTGAGCAGGCCCCGGTCTTTTGCCTGCATGATCTTGGAGAATATACCGGCGGTTTTAAAGTGATCTTCGACAGGAGGGGCCCTGGGATTAGAACGGTCAAATCTTATCCTTACGACCTTTTCTTCTTTTTCATATAATTCTATCGCCCTGTTTTCCCGGATGTGTTCAAGGATAAACGGGTTTGTGGTATCGCCGATCCAAAGCTCATCATATCCCGCATCATGCGACCTGGCCATATCTGCCGCAAACGGGTTATCGGAAAAATCTTCATCTATCTCATAGGGCTGGAGGCTACCGAATGGATTGGCAAAAAAATCTTTTAAAAGCTTATCGGCTTGCGCTTGCACATTAGCAATGATCCCTCTTGTTTCAGCCGTGGCGGCCATCAGATGGGACGCTATGGCGTGCCTGATATCGTCTTCGAAGGTCTCCTGCCCGGGCGATGATCTCGTGATAAGGAACCTTACAACATCGAGTTCGCTGCGCTTCATGTTCCTGCCATAATTTTTCCCGGTCAAAAGGCTCGTCAATTCAAATATGAAGTCATCCCACCTGCCAAACCTCAGAGCCAGGAAAACAAGCACCATCTGGTATGTATAAGGCAGCAGGCCTGTGTCGTTGACCTGTATGCACGATACCGCCTGGGTCATGTTGCTATAGGCCTTCTCCGCTCTTGAATGTATGCCAAGGGCTTCATAGCGAAATAAAAGATGATGGAAAGACTTGTATGCGGTGCCGGCCATTCCCCTGGAACGGCTTGACATGGCATTCATCAGCGTGACTTCCGCCTCTTCTTCTTCTTTAATGATCTGCGGCAGGATAATACTATATTTTATGCTCGCGTCCTTCCTGGCTAACTTATAAAGCGAGTTTTTGATGTCTGCGATAGCAAGAAGCCCGGAATCTTCCATATCAAAGAAATGCTCGCTAAGCCTGGCGGTCCTGGCCTGTATCTGGTTCACATTGGCCCCGTTCCTCGTCATCTCTTCATGATTCTCAATTAAATGCATGCCGAGGTTCAGCCATACCGCCAGTTGCCGGATG
>CAZHPY010000041.1:0-13956 GCA_964534705.1 uncultured Planctomycetia bacterium
TCGAAACGGTTGACAAAAATGGGGCAGTGTATTATAATTTACGTCCAAGCTAAGAGACTAAGGCGTCTTCTGGCGAAAATCCCAGAAGACTTTTTTATTTTAAATATATAAAAGGAGAGTGGCAGACATGATGTACGGGCTTAGTTTTTTTGAAATGGTCGCAATTTGGAGTGTATTGGGAGTTTCTTTGCTGGGGTTACTTTACGCGCTTCTCTTGCGCAGTCAGATCCTGCGCGAGGATAAGGGCAGCGCGAAGATGCAGGAGGTATGGAACGCCATACGCGAAGGAGCGAATGCGTATCTGCAGAAGCAGCTTGGCACGATATTGCCTCTTATAGGCGTTCTTGTATTTGCCCTGTTCTTTTCTGTTTACATAGTCCCTCCATCGCAGGAGGCAATGCAGAGATTCGCCGGGCAATCCGAATCTACCGTCCGCCTGATCATAGGGTTTGGCAGGGCGATAGCATTCGTCATGGGAGCCGTCTTCTCGCTGCTTGTCGGACAGCTCGGAATGCGCATGGCCGTGCAGGCTAATGTGCGTGTCGCAAACGCCGCAAGACATTCATTCAACGATTCCCTGCGCATAGCTTACCGCGCCGGCACAATAACGGGAATGCTCACGGACGGCCTCGGCCTGTTCGGCGGCACTATTATATTCATAATCTTCGGTATCGCTGCGCCAGACGCCCTTTTGGGATTCGGTTTCGGCGGTACGTTACTCGCGCTCTTTATGAGAGTAGGCGGAGGCATATATACGAAGGCAGCTGATGTAGGCGCAGATCTCGTGGGTAAAGTCGAAGCGGGAATACCTGAAGACGATCCGCGTAATCCGGCTGTCGTAGCAGATCTTGTAGGTGATAATGTCGGTGACTGCGCAGGTATGGCAGCCGATATATTTGAATCGTATGAGGTAACTATCGTCGCGGGCCTTATATTAGGGCTTGCTTTATATCACATAACTCACAGGCTTGAATGGATAGTCTATCCGTTACTTGTCCGGGGCATAGGGGTCCTTTGTTCTATAATAGGTACATATGCCGTAAAAGGCGATTCTTTAGGTACTAAAAGCGGCAACGCCATGAAAGCCATATTTAAGGGATATCTTACTTCTGCCGTCATATCCGTAGTGCTTTTCGGATCACTCGCCTTCTTCTATATGACACAGATACCGGGCGGCTGGTGGCGTCCTTTTGCTGCGACCACTCTCGGTGTATTACTTGCCATTTCTATTGACCGGTTGACAGAGTATTTCACCGGGACTCATTATAAGCCGGTAAAAGAGATAAGAAAAGCCACACAGACCGGTCCGGCGACCACTATCCTTTCGGGATTAGCGGTAGGATACGAATCAAGCGTATGGGCAGTACTTGTAATAGCTGCTACCATATTTGGTTCAATACTGATATTTGGTACAATACCTAATGTAACCGGCGTTGAAAGGGTTTCATATATTCTTTACGGTGTCGCGATGACAGGTATAGGTATGTTGACGCTTACCGGCAACAATGTCGCCATGGATTCATTCGGTCCTATATCTGATAATGCTAACGGCATAGGTGAGATGGCATGGCATGACCAGGACGATAAAGATACAAAAGACGCCCGCCAGATCATGGCAGACCTTGATGCTGTAGGCAATACGACAAAAGCTATTACAAAAGGCGTCGCTATAGGATCCGCCGTCATAGCGGCCGTTTCCCTATTCGGTTCATATATGGTCGATGTAAGCAAGGTACAGGCTGCAATGGGAGTCCCATTAGCGGATCAACTCAGTACGATCGGTATACGTGTTTCAGTGCCGCAGGTTTTCGTAGGTATGCTGATAGGCGGCGCCATACCATGGCTATTTTCTTCGTTCTCTATCCAGGCTGTCAGCAGGGCGGCTTCCCTGATAGTTTTAGAAGTGCGCCGGCAGTTCAAACTGGGCGTTCTTGAGGGAAAAGTGAAGCCGGATTACAAGCAGGCAGTGGCCATATCTACTGACGCAGCGCAAAAAGAACTTATCAGCCTCGCGCTCATAAGCGTTATAAGCCCTATACTTGTCGGACTCGTCCTGCAGGTCGAAGCGCTAGGCGGGTTCCTGGCAGGCATAATCCTTTCCGGCCAGCTCCTGGCGGTATTTATGTCAAACGCGGGCGGCGCATGGGATAACGCTAAAAAAACGATAGAAGATGAGGTAAGGGACATCACCGATAATACAGGTAAGGGTTCAGAAAGGCATAAAGCCGCAGTGGTCGGAGACACAGTTGGGGATCCTTTAAAGGATACCGCAGGTCCCGCGCTGAATCCTATGATAAAGGTCGTTAATCTCGTGTCAGTTATAATTGCGCCTATAGTCGTTCAATATAGCAAACTTGGCCTTACGGGCTGGATAATTGTGGCCGCTTTATGCGGAGTAGTAGTCTGGTCGATATTAAAGAGTAAAAGGCCTGCGAAGCAGATGCTGGTGGCGCAATAAGTTAATTTACATATAGCCGTATTACCTTAAGGGGGAAACATCCGTTTCCCCCTTTTTCTTTTACCTATAGTCAGGGTTGACAAAGGCCCGCGAATGTGATATATTTAAGTATATTAAATATTAATATTCCTTAATATCAAGGAGGCATAATATGTCCAGTCTTAGCGCGCCGGAATTTGCCGACAAGGTTTCTGAAGCAATGGCGGTCATTTACAAGGAATTCATGAAGCAGCAGGCGAGCGAGTTCTACAAGCTTAAAGTCACCGTTCCCCAGCTCGCTATTCTTGAGTTTTTACACCGCGCCGGGGAAGCGAGCATGTCCGACATGGCGCACAACATGAACGTAACAACAGCCGCTATGACGGGTATAATAGACCGGCTCGTAAGAGACGGTTATGTTGGACGTTTGCATGATGAGCAAGATAGGCGCGTTATCAGGATAAAGCTGACGGCAAAAGGTAATTCCATAGTTAAATCTATAATCGAAAAGAAGAGGCATCTTACTACAAGGATATTCAGTACCTTATCCCATTCGGAGAGGGAAGAGTACCTGAAAATATTAAACCGTATCCGGGAAGGGCTTAGTTCATAATAATCCTCATGAAAAAGATCTTTAGCGTATTTATTATAATCTCATTTATAGCGGCCCCAATAGCGCCCGTTGCCTCCGCCAAGGATGCCCCGATCGTTATCGGGCGTATAGGACCCGTCCAGGAGATCACAAATGAAACAGTTGAGAGCTCCCTGACCCTCACAGATTGTTATGCGCTGGCGCTAAGGCAAAGCGAGCTCATAGCGATAGACGCCAATCTCATAAAAGAGGCTGAAGCGCGTTTTCTCCAGGCGCTTTCAATAATGATGCCTTATTTTTCATTCCAGTCATCCGACGTACAAGAAGCTATGCCTAATGATTCCGGCACGACGTTCAGCACGTTAAAACCGACAAAAAGTTCACAGCGCCAATTCCAGGTCAACCAGGTATTATTCAGCGGTTTTAAGGCTTTTGCGGCCATGGGGGGCAGCAGCCTGGAAAAGAAGCAGTTTTCCGAACAAAAGCTGCGCGCAGAGCAGTTATTGCTTGTTGATGTCGCCAATGCGTTCTACCTGCTTATGGAAGAAAAAGAAGACCTGAAAGCCCTTATGAGGATAAAAACAGCCCTCATCACCCGCGTTAAAGAGCTTAAGGCAAGAGAAGACCTGGGCCGCTCCAGGCCCAGCGAAGTCGTTAACGCCAGGGCGCAGCTCTATACGGTAGAAGCCGATCTCAAAATTGTCAGGAGCCAGGAGATCGTAGCCAGGCAGCTTTTGGAATTCCTTATCGGCGCGCCCGTAAATAAAGTCGCCGATCCATATGAAATGCCTACGCACCTGATGTCCGAAGAATACTATGTATCCAAATTCGTGAACCGGCCGGACCTGAAAGCGCTGGGATATGCCTCGCAATTTTCTAAGAAACAGCTGGAAGTGGTTAACAGCGATTTCCTGCCGACAGTAAGCTGGCAGGGAAATTTTTATACGCAGAGGACAGGATTTGATAAAGGCACTGACTGGGATGTAATGCTTAATGTAGACGTCCCGATATTTAGCGGCACCGAAACTATCGGAAAATCCAGGGAATACAAGCTTAAGTGGCAGGACAGCGAGTTACGCTATCTGAGATTGAAACGTTTTGCCGCATATGATATCAAGGACTCCTATATAAAGTTCGTTACAGCGCTGGCCGTCCACGAAAACCTGAGAAAGGCCTTTTATACGGCAAAGGTCAATTATTACCTTCAGAGAAAAGATTACGAAAGGAGCCTGGTAAACAACCTTGACGTCCTGGCTTCTATACAGACACTTCAGGACGCGCAGAGGAATTATATCCATGCTATTTATGAGGCAAAGAGGCTTTACTGGCAGCTAAAGGTTTCGGTCGGAGAGAGTATTACGGAGGCATTAAATGACGCTATCTGATATTTCAATTAAAAATCCGGTGTTTGCCTGGATGCTCATGGCGGCTTTGATAATATTCGGCATAATAAGCTATGGCCGGCTTGGTGTAGGGCAGCTGCCTGACGTTGACTTCCCGATAGTTTCGGTCAACCTTACGTGGGAAGGCGCAGCTCCGGAGATCATGGAAACGGACGTTGTGGATATCATAGAAGATTCACTCATGGGCATAGAAGGAGTGAGGGAGGTCACTTCATCCATACGCCAGGGCGCAGCCGTAATAACTATTGAATTCGAACTATCTAGAAATATAGACGTTGCTATGCAGGATGTAAAGACAAAGATCGACCAGGCGCAGAGGACCCTTCCTAAGGACCTGGACCCTCCGATCATCAACAAGGTCAATCCCGAAGACCATCCTATAGTATGGCTTGCCGTATCATCGACTAAAGTGCCCCTCCGCGACATAATGACCTATATCCAGGACCATCTTAAGAACCAGTTCACCACTATACCCGGTGTAGGCGACATATTTTTAGGCGGTTTTGTCGATAGGAACCTGAGGATATGGGTTGATGCGGATAAGTTGGATAAATACCAACTCACCGTGCAGGATATTATCGACGCAGTCCAGTCAGAACACGAAGAGGTGCCAGCCGGCCGTATAGAGACAGCCGAAAAAGAATATAACGTAAGGGTAATGGGGGAAGCGGCTACGTCAAAGGATTTTGAAAACCTGCTTATACCCAAAAGGAACGGTTTACCGATATTTAAGCCATTCTACCTGAAGGACGTGGCGACAATAGAGGACGGCCTTGCGGATATACGGCGCATTGCGCATTCATCGGGAAAACCTACGGTAGGGCTTGGTATACGTAAGCAGCGCGGCGCGAACGAAGTCGAAGTAGGCCACAATGTCCTGAAACGCCTTGAGGAAGTAAAGAAGGCGATGCCGAAGGATATGGAGATCGCCGTCCGCTTCAACAGGACTAAATTCAGCGAAGACGCCATGAATGAGCTTATATTTACGCTTATTCTTTCCGCGATAATAACCTCGCTTGTATGCTGGTTGTTCCTTGGTTCATGGAGCGCTACCTTAAATATATTACTTGCGATACCGACTTCAGTGCTAGGCACATTTATCGTTCTTTATTTCTTCAAGTTCACATTAAATACTTTTACCGTCTTAGGCCTTTCGCTCGCGATAGGTATTGTTGTTGACGACGCTATCATGGTCCTTGAGAATATAGTGCGCTACAGGGAAAAGGGCGTTGAAAAGGTCGAAGCCGCCAGGTCCGGGGCAAACCAGATAACATTCGCCGCATTAGCTGCCACCATCGCCCTGATAGCCATATTTTTACCTGTTGCGTTCATGTACGGCATAATAGGAAAATTCTTCTACCAGTTCGGCGTGACCATTTCTGTAGCCGTGGCATTATCGTTGCTGGAGGCGTTAACGCTTGCGCCAATGCGTTGCGCGCAATTCCTGGAGGTAGGCAACAGGATATCGTTTATCGGTAAGGCCGTGGACGGGACTTTTAAATGGCTGGCAAACGCATACCATAAAACGCTTATCCTTGTTTTAAGGTTCAAGGTATTGACGATCGTCCTCGCGGTCTTATTTTTTATCTCGTCCCTTATATTAGTTAAGACGCTGCGCAAGGAGTTCCTGCCGCCACAGGACCAAAGCATGTGCCTTATCCGTATCCAGACGCCCGTAGGTTCTTCGATAGTCCTTACGGAAGAGCGTTTCAGGGACGCGGAAAAGATCGTTTTGGCCCATCCGGAAGTAGACGGGTGCTTTGCCGTCATAGGCGGGTTCGGCGGAGGCGAGGTCAATACGGGTATGATATTCGTTAATTTTAAAGAACCTAAGGACAGGCCCATAGTTCCGCCCAACAAGCGCAGGCTTTCGCAGGGCGAACTGATGGCCATATTCCGCAAAGAGCTCAATATGATACCGGATGTAAAAGCTACAATGCAGGACCTTTCATTGAGCGGTTTTTCCGCCCAGCGCGGTTTTCCCATAGAATTTTCAGTGAGAGGGCCGGAATGGGAGAAGCTGGCCCTGTATTCAGAAAAGATATGCGAAAAGATGTCCCAGAACAAGCTTCTTCTGGACGTTGATACAGATTATCTTGCCGAAATACCGGAGATCCGCGTCCAGCCTGACAGGACAAAGGCCGATGAAAGAGGCGTGAGTATATCGGCTATCGGTAATACGGTAAATGCTGCTATAGGCGGAGAGAGAATAGGTAAATATACAAAGGAAGGCAGGCGGTATGATGTCAGGATACGCCTCATACCTTCACAGAGGACCACAAGTGAGGATATGGACAGGCTTTGGGTGTGGAATAATAGAGGCGAGCTCGTCAAATTAGGCGATGTAATAGATATAATAAAGAAACCCACACCGCTTACAATAACAAGGCGTAACAGGGAAAGGGCAATATCGGTATTTTCTAACGTAGCTCCGGGAGTATCGCAGACAGACGCGCTTAAAGAAGTTGAAAAGATAGGAAAGGAAGTGTTGCCTGCGGGGTACCGCCTGGTTTTTGGCGGCAGCACGCAGACATTCAAAGAGTCCTTTTCAAGCCTGCTGCTTGCTTTCTGGCTCGGCATACTGGTCGCTTACATGGTGCTGGCATCGCAGTTTAACAGCTATCTGCATCCGTTCTCCGTCCTGATGGCGCTGCCTTTCAGCATATCAGGCGCCCTTATCACATTGTGGCTGTTCGGCCTGTCGTTGAATATTTACAGTATAATAGGGCTTATACTTTTAATGGGTATAGTAAAGAAGAACTCCATACTTCTCGTAGATTTTACGAACCAGCATAGGGAGAAAGGCATGGATGTTAAGAATGCCCTCCTTACAGCATGTCCTGTAAGACTGCGTCCCATACTTATGACAAGCTCGGCGACCATTGCCGCAGCTATCCCGCCTGCGATGGCAATAGGCCCCGGCGCCGAAACGCGCATACCAATGGCCGTCTCTGTTATAGGCGGTGTAATGATATCGACCATCCTTACGCTTTTTGTAGTCCCATGCGTCTATAGCTTATTGGCTAAAATAGAACGGAAAAAGTATTGATTTAATACATTTTATGGTATATAAGCTAATATATACCTATGGGTAAAAAAATCCTCCTAATCGGGTCAGGAAACTTTATCGATAAAATAAAGGCCCTTCTTTCCAACCTTGCGCTCGAGTCCGAAATAGCCGAAGAATATCCCAAAATAAGGCGAGCGGTCAATAAGAAAAATGCGGATGTCATACTTTTTGAAGCCGATCATTATTCCCGTCGCCCTATTATCCTGAAAAAAATATTTACCCTTTTAAATCGTGCTAAAACATCTTTTATCATATTCTCCGCAAAAAAAAATGTAGCGGCTGTGATGCAAGCCAATGCCGCCGGCGCCTCCGACTATATACTGATGCCGTATAATGTTCGCGAGCTTAACCTGAGGCTTGACGCTGCCGTCAATAAAAAGAAACGGATCGTCTGCATAGGAGGCGGAACAGGGTTGTTCAATATCCTCATGGGTATAAAAAATATCCCGGGCATATTACCTATTTCAGTAGTAAGCATGACCGATGACGGCGGTTCCTCAGGCAGGTTAAGGGACCTATTCGGCGTTCTCCCTCCGGGAGACGTACGCCGTTCTCTCGTCGCACTCTCGAGCGCTCCCCAGGTTATGAATGAGATCATGACATACCGTTTTAAAAAAGGGGACTGTTTTATCGGGCACAATTTCGGCAATATCCTGTTAATGGTCTTGAATAACATTACAGGTTCGATGTCCGAAGGAGTAAAAGCGCTTGGTGACCTGCTTAACGTAGAAGGCATAGTCCTGCCTGTATCCGTCAGTAATTCCAGGCTATGCGCTGAATTCGAAGACGGCACCATAGTTAAAGGGGAGAGCAATATCGACCTTGGTAAGGGAAGGCCGCCCGACCTGCGCATAACAAGATGCTGGCACGAACCTCGTTCGAGATGCGACATCAATTCTTTTTCCTCGATCATCAACGCAGATATAGTCACTATAGGCCCCGGAGACCTTTATACAAGCATTATTACCAATTTACTTATAGATGATATCCGCCGCGCCATTACCGGAACAAAAGCTAAAAAGATCTATATATGCAATATAATGACAAAACCGGGGGAGACCTCAGGTTATACGGCCCTGGACCACATAAGAGAGGTCATTAAATATCTTAAAAAGGATTGTCTTGATTATGTTATAATCTCAGATAACAGCGCCCTTTCAAAAAAAGCGCTTTTAAGATATTCAAAGAAAAAGCAGTTTCCGGTCCGGATCGGAGACATGTCTCAGATCCGGAAAGCCACGAAGGCCGGGATAATCATAGCGGATATTGCTCACGAGACGGAGCTGATACGCCATGACAGCCGGAAAATAAGGGATGTCATAGCACGAATAATGAAGGAGTAAATGTCAATATGGGTAAGGCTCATATACTTATCATAGACGACGAAAAGGATGTCATAGAATTGATGTCACAGCGGCTTATATCCGAAGGATTCAAGGTATCAGGCGTAAATAATGGAAAAGACGCCCTGGAGTTCTTAAAAACGAATAAACCGGATCTCATTATACTGGATTACCTCATGCCGGACATGGACGGCTATGAAACACTGCGCAATATACGCGCGGACAGGGCCACAAAAGATATGGCCGTCATAATGGTGACCGGAAATTCGAAGCATTTGGACAAGATCAAAGGCCTGGAAATGGGGCTCGATGACCATATAACAAAGCCTTATGAACCGAGAGAGCTTATAGCAAGGATAAATGCGGTCTTAAAACGCACACGCCAATCCGTCCGCACCGTAAAAAATATCCTTATTACCGGCGGCGCAGGATTTATCGGTTCAGCGCTGACAAAGTCACTGCTTGAGAAAGGATATAACGTGACTGTCATCGATGATTTCTCGACAGGCAGCAAGGAAAACCTGGAAGCCGTGCTCGACAATAAAAATTTCCACCTTATAACAGGTTCCATTACGGATGAGACGATAATATCCAGGGCCGTAGAAGAGTGCGACCTTATTTATCATCTTGCCGCCACGGTCGGCGTAAAAAACGTGGTCGATAAACCTCTTGAAACAATAATCTATGATACGATAGGCACATCCATTGTCCTGAAATATGCTTCCTCCAGGTCCGTCAAGACTATCATAACATCGACGTCGGAGGTGTATGGCAAATCGACTAAGTATCCATTCAGGGAGGATGATGATGTCATAATAGGGCCGCCGGATGTGAACAGGTGGAGCTATGCGTGCTCCAAGTTGCTCGATGAGTTCTTTGCTATAGGGTATTACAGGGAACGCGGGCTTCCTGTTGTTATAGTCAGGCTGTTCAATGTAGTTGGCCCCGGCCAGGTCGGCAGGTACGGTATGGTGATCCCGCGGTTTTTTAAATTCGCCCTGGAAAATAAGGCCATACCCGTTTATGGGGACGGCAAGCAGGAAAGGTGTTTTACTTATGTCGATGATGTCATAGATATAATCATAAAGCTTGCCGATAACGATGATGCGGATGGCCAGGTAATAAATCTGGGATCTAATAATGAAATATCTATAAAGGACCTGGCCGAGGCGGTAAAAAAGGTCACCGGAAGCTCGTCCGAGATAATCTTCGAGCCTTACCAGAAATATTACGGCGCAAGTTTTGAGGACGTAAAAAAGAGGGTGCCCGATCTTGAAAAATTAAAAAGGATCGCCGGGAGCGCCCCGAAGACGACATTAAAAGAGATACTGGATAAGATGAACCGCTATTTCAGGGAGAATCCCGGCGAACTGGAGAGGGCCTAGAAAATACGAGGATAAGATCATGGCAAAGAAAAAAATATTGATAGTAGATGACGAGATAGATTTTACAGAGCTTATGAAAACAAGGCTCGAGGCGAACGATTTTGAAGTTGTGGTCGCCAATAATGGCGAAAGCGCGCTCGAACTGGTAAAGACAACCAGGCCTGACGCCGTTCTCCTGGATATAATGATGCCGGGAATAGACGGCCTGACCGTTTTAAAACGGATACGCGCCACGGACGAAAGGCTGCCTGTATTTATGATCACGGCATTTTCCAATGAGGAAAAGATAAAATTGGCCGGAAAGATGAATGCATCCGGTTTTATAATCAAAGCCAGGACCGACATATCCGAAGAGATCAAGCATATAACGGATGCAATAGATGTAGCAAATAAATACAAGGAAAAACGTGGCTGAAAAATACAGAAGACGCCTGATCCTGGTATTGATCCTCATGTCCACCGCCATTCCTTCTCTCGCAAAAGAACAAGCCGATGTGGAACAGCTTGTCCAGAAACTTACCCCGCCACTTGCCGTAACAGCGGAAAAAGAAGAAGTGAAAGACAAATGGTATTTTGACGCTTACTATGAACCGGGCGACGTGCTTCAGGGCGCAAGGACCGGGCACTGGAACGAACTCGACTATACCTTCGGATACATACACAATAACATTACAGGTTATATGGTCATGTCCGAGCAGGAGCGGTTTGACAATAGTAATTATACGGCCAATTGGGGCGCTTATATAAACATAGACAAAAACCAGTACACACATTTTGAATGCGGTTTAGGCTGGGGCGATGACATGTTCTTATACCAGCTGCAGACAGTAGCCGAATACGGCCACAGGCTTTACGAAAATCTTTTCGGGCAGATAAGTTATACTTATCGTTCTTATAAGGCCGATGGCGACGATACGTATCTTGTGGTTCCCGGTTTAATATATTATTTCGGCGATAGCTACCTAAGCGCTAATTACGGCGCAGGCTACATGAATAACCATGATACTGCCTCATTCGGCGTCTTCAAGGGGGATTTTGCCTTAACGAAGTTCCTTCGCTGGAACTGCGGCATAGCGTTCGGCGGCAGGTTATACGATATAAATGGTTGGGACGCAGGCGACGAACAGGGTTTTATCCTGTTTACAGGTATCAA
This sequence comes from uncultured Planctomycetia bacterium, assembly GCA_964534705.1. Lineage (GTDB taxonomy): Bacteria > Omnitrophota > Gorgyraeia > 2-01-FULL-45-10 > 2-01-FULL-45-10 > CAZHPY01. Next base: position 11,384 of record CAZHPY010000041.1, read on the forward strand.
CCTGAATATATACAAAGGTATAAATTGCAGGCTCGGATACGTATACGGCGAAGAAGCGCCGAAATTCATAAAACGCAGTGTATATTTTGCAGCATCGGTAAAATTCTAAATGTTTAATTATTATACTGACATAATCTGGGCTATCGACGCCGTTTTACTCGCCATAACGGTTTTAACAAGTCTTGTCATATTTTTTACCGCCTTCTGTAAAGACCTTTTGTGGGACAAGCGCCGCAAGGCGCTGCTTAACGTCAAAAAAGATGTCTATGAACTTGTTATTTCAGGCCAGGACGCTTCCAAAGGCATTTGCTATCCGGTTGTAGCCGATATAACGCCGCAGCAATTCATAGACATAGAGACCAATAGAAGGATAGACATAGCTTTTTTTAATGAGTCTGAGCAGCAATTTTTTAAAAAATGTTTTATCACTCCGGAGCGGATCGCTTCTCTCGAAAAGATCGCTAAAAATTCAAGAAATAAATGGAAAAAAATAGAAGCCATACTCTCGCTTGGCTATATCAAGGCAAGCGAAGCGCTGGGCATCCTCGAAGAAGCCCTTTTAAGCAGGGATAAGGACATCGTCTATTTTGCTATAATCTCTCTGGGGCAGATAAAGACCATTGAAGCGGCAAGGATGCTGCTGAAAGTGCTGATAAAAGACCCGGCAAACAGTTACAAGATCGTCTCTATCCTGCAGGATTATCCAAAGGAAATACTCGATGACGTCGTTAAGCTCATCGATTACCATGATCCGATGGTAAGGTATTGGATAGCCGTACTTTTATCGAAATTTGCGCCGGCGCAATATATAAATAATATAGAAAAACTGGTCCATGATTCATCTCCCGATGTCCGCGCGGCTGCGTGCAAGTGCCTGGGGAATATCGGTTCTTCAGAGGCGCAGGAGGCCCTAATGGCATGCCTTAAAGACGATAGCTGGCAGGTAAGGAAAGAAGCGGTGCTGGGGTTGTCAAAAATAATGAAAGGCGCCGTCATTCCTCATGTTATAGGGCTTATCAACGACGCCTCCTGGTCCGTGGTCGATGCCGTTAAAGAGGCGATGACGGATAATATAGACGCGTCATTGCCATATATAGAAAAATTCCTTACCGCCGACGACGAGATCCCGAAGAAGTATTCTATTTATGCCCTTCAGGATTCAGGGTATCTGGATAAACTATTGGGCGAATTGTTGTCCGGCGATCCCGGAAGCAGGACCATAAATCTGCTAAAAGGCATAGTCAGGTCCAAAACGCACTATGGGCTTGATGCGGCAATAGCAAGGCTTGATCCTGCCCGGCAGGACAAGGCGCTGGAAATGTTGATAGAAATACAGAAAGATTAAGCATGTTCACCCCGGAACTTATTTACGCCGTATTCATAATATCGTTAGGCTATTTTGTAGTACTGACGGTTTATTATATATTCCTTGCCCTGATAGGTTCATATGAAGAGACCAAGAGGGTGCTGAGCGGTGAAGAAGAGAATTATTCCTTATTTTATTTTTCGCCTTTAAAGATACCGGTCAGTTTCATAGTGCCGGCGCACAACGAGGAGGACTGGATAAAGGATTCCTTAAGATCGCTTATCAGCCTTAATTATCCTGAATTCGAGATCATAGTAGTAAATGACGGGTCAACAGACAGGACGCTGGAAGTCCTGAATGACATCCTCAAACTGAGGCCGGTAGATATGATGTATATCAGGCACTATAAAGACGGCAGGATGAGGGGTATCCTCAAAAGCGAGTTGTACCCTAATGTCACCGTAGTGGACAAGGATAGGGGCAACAAAAAGGCAGGAGCTGTTAATGCCGGCCTTAACATAGCAAAAAATAACTACATATGCGTTATAGACGCCGATACGGTCCTTGAGAGGGACGCATTGCTTAAGGTCATGGTCCAGGTCGAAAAAGAACCCGATAAGGTCATAGGCGTGGGCAGCTACTTCGGCCTTGTTAACGGTTTTAAGATAAAGGATGGCGCGGTCATGGAGCGCAGTTTTTCATATAATCCCATAGTCGCGTACCAGAATATAGAATATATACGGTCTTTCATAGGTAACCGGCTTGCCTGGAGCAAATATAACGCTACGCCTATATTGGCAGGGGGGTTTAGCGTATGGCGCAAGGACGTGGTGTATGAATTAGGCGGTTTTGATGTGGACTTTACTTGCGAGGATGCGGAATTTACGTTCCGGGCGCACGAATACCTCGTTAAAAATAAGGAAAAGAACTACAAAATAATAATGCTGCCTTTCTACGTAGGATGGACCGAAGGCCCAAGTAATATAGGGTCGCTTATCATGCAGCGTAATCGCTGGCAGCGGGTCATAGATGAAACGGTCTGGACATATAAACATATGATATGTAATCCTAAATATGGACTTTTTGCATTCCTAACCCTGCCTTATTTCTTATTATATGAGGTCCTTGGGGTCTTTATGGAGCTACTAGGTATATGTTTTGTAGCTGCCGGGGCCATGATGTCCGTTGTAAAATGGGAGGTATTTTTTGCTTATTTTGGACTTATGCTGCTGATACAGACCTTTACGACCCTTCTTAGCATGCTGGC
>CAZHPY010000042.1:0-5553 GCA_964534705.1 uncultured Planctomycetia bacterium
ACTTATACCTTCAGACTTAAGGCTATCTTGTGCTGGATGGAATCGACTTTGACGACTTTTACTTTTATCTCATCGCCGACTTTGTATTTCTCTTCCAGCTTCTCGCCTTCAAGCAAAGGTATTTCAGATATATGGGCAAGCCCTTCCAGGTCCTTGTCAATTTCGACAAAAAGGCCGAAATTAGCGACCTTTGTGACCTTGCCGTTCATCTGGCTATCTGACGTATATTTAACCGCTATATCATCCCACGGATCAGGGGTAAGCTGCTTTAACCCTAAAGATATCTTCCTGTTAGAGGAGTCTACAGCAAGTACAACTGCCTCTATCTTTTCACCCTTCTTCATGATATCCTTCGGATGGCCTATCCTCTTTGTCCATGATATGTCAGAGACGTGGATAAGGCCGTCTATGCCGTCCTCAAGCTCTACGAATGCGCCGTAGTCTGTGAGGTTGCGAATCTTGCCTTTTACCTTTGTCCCGACCGGATACTTTGTCTCTACCTCTACCCATGGATTTGACTCAAGCTGCTTCAATCCGAGCGATATCTTGCGGTTGTTCTTGTCAGTCTCGATGACAAATGCCTCGATCCTGTCCCCTATCGCAAGTAACTCATTCGGATGGTTGTATTTCTTTGTCCATGAGAGCTCTGATATGTGCAGGAGGCCTTCAACGCCTTTTTCCAACTCAACAAAAGCGCCGTAAGGCATGAGGTTTACAACTGTACCCTTTACCTTGCTGCTGGGAGGATACTTTGTATCGACTGTCTCCCACGGGTTGGCTGTTTTCTGCTTCAGTCCTAAGGATACCTTCATGGCATTGGCGTCAAAATCAAGCACCACTACCTCGATGGTATCGCCTATGGCGAGGACCTCGCTAGGGTGAGAAACCCTGCCCCAGCTCATGTCAGTGATATGAAGAAGCCCTATGATACCGGCGCTCAGCTCTACGAACGCGCCGAAATCAGTGATATTCCGGACAATGCCGCTTACCGTAGAGCCCTTCTGCAGGGTTTCGAAGACCTTCTTCTTGTCTTCGTCCTTCTGCTGCTGCATTGCGTCTTTGCGTGATACTACGATATTCTTCCTTGGCTTGTTTATCTTGATGATCTTGAACGGGAATACCTGGCCGACCATCTGGTTCATGTTGCCGAAGGACTTTAGGGCAGCCTGGCTGGCAGGGAGGAACGCCTCCACGCCTATATCGACCATGAAACCGCCTTTTACCTTCTTTGTTATCCTGCCGTCCACTACATCGCCTTCGCCATACCTTGATATGACCATGTCCCAGCCGACAGCGCGCTCCGCTTTCGTCTTAGACAGGACGACCATGCCGTTCTCGTCTTCCTTGGATTCCAGGTATACTTCTACCTCGTCGCCTATCTTCAGGGCATCCGGATCGGAAAACTCAGATATTGAGACCGCGCCTTCCGACTTATACCCTATGTCTATGACTACTTCCTTGGAAGTGATCTCGACTATCTTACCTTTTACTATCTCACCTTCGCTGAAAGCCTTGATGGATTCCGCATAGAGCTTCGCAAACTCGCTCTGTGGCACCTCCTGAGTTTCAGTATTTTCCTCTTCAATCACACCGTTCTTCTCGTCTTTCATTGAATATTTTGCAACCTTCCTTTCTTTATTATTTTTTAATTTTGCCGCTTACTTGTTGTGCTACTTCTTTTACTATCCAATCCGGCGTGGACGCGCCGCTCGTGATGCCGACTATCCCCGCCTTTTTGAACCATCCACTCTTCAGATCCTTATAGGTCTCTATAAGGTGTGAATCCTTTAATATCGTCTTGCAGACGCTTAAAAGCCTTTTTGTATTGGCGCTGTTTTTGCCGCCCACTATCAGCATGAGATCAACCTCACGCGCAAGGTCCCTGGCGGCCTTCTGCCTGTCTTCCGCATCCCTGCATATCGTATTGAATACGCGCAGTTCGCCGGGTTTTGCCTCTATCACCGCCCTGACGACCGGCAGGAAGTTATCCATAGCCTGCGTTGTCTGGGACAGCACGCCTATCTTTTCATTGGCCTTTAGATGCAGCGCCTTGACGCCTTTTACATCCTTTACGACGCTCACATTCTTCCCGGCGTGATCGACAAGCGCCCTGACCTCCGGATGATTGGCGTCGCCTACGATTATTACCCTGTATCCGTCGCGGCTCAGCTGCCTTGCCATGTCCTGCGCGTTCCGGACGAACGGGCAGGTCGTATCTATCAATTTTAAAGAACGTTTTTTTATCTCTTCCGACTTCTTCGGGCTTATGCCGTGCGATGATATCACTATGCAGCCCGACTTTACTTTACCTATATTATCTATTACCTTGAGCCCTCTTGCTGAAAGCCCTTCGACTACCTGCCTGTTATGTATAAGCGAACCCAGGGAATAAGCGCGTTTTTCTTTTCTTATTACGTCTTCGGCCATCTCTATGGCTCGCCGGACCCCGAAGCAAAAACCCACTTTTTTAGCTAGCTTTATTGGCATGAGTATCCTTCAAATGGGCGATGCTTTTCATTATATCGTCGCTTATCCGCTGATAAGAGTCCTTGCTATTAAGGTCCATGGTGTCAAAACGCAGCGGCTTGCCTATAAATACATTTATCCTGCTGCCTTTCTTTACCGATCCTTTTCCCGCCGGCATGGCCTCATACGAACCCTCGATGTAAGCCGGCAGTACCGGAACAGCGGCCTTCGCTACGATAAAGCCCACGCCCGGTTTGGCAGGGCGCAACCCTATCTCTTTCGAACGCGTCCCTTCCGGGAATAATATTATGGACTTGCCGGATTTGAGCAGCTTTATAACTATCCTGACCGCGGCAACATCCCCTTCACGGTCAAGAGGCAGCGCATGTATCTGCCTCAGATACCAGCCCACAAGCGGTTTGTCAAAGAGGTCCTTTTTGGCGACAAAGCTGAACCATTTTGCGCATGGCAGCGACGTGCCTAAAACCAAAGGATCTATATAACTGGCGTGGTTCGATACGAATATGAACGGCCCTTCAGAAGGAGCGTTCTCACGCCCAAAAACACTGCATTTAAAATTAAGCTTGATAGCGATAAGACTGGCTATCCACGAAGCAATGTAAATCATTTTATATATGACTCTATCCTGCTGACAACCTCATCGATCGATAAATTAGTCGTGTCTATATAAATAGCGTCACTTGCCTGCTTCAGCGCCCCGACCTTCCTGTTAACATCTGACGCATCCCGCTCTACGATGTCCTTCTTGATCCTGTCCACTTCCTGATCGGCGCCGAGCTCGATCATGTCCTTGTGCCTTCTCTTCGCCCTCTCTTCCGGGCTCGCGTCGACATAAAACTTATAATCCGCATCCGGAAAAACTACGGTGCCTATATCCCTGCCTTCAAGAACGCCGCCGCTGGCTTCTCCCATGGCACGCTGCAGCTTCACCATTTCCTGCCGGACGCCGGGCGTCCTGGCTATGTATTTTACGTTATTCGTTACTTCGGGCGTCCGGATAAGGGTGCTCACGTCCTCATCATCCAGCAATACACTAAGGGCGCCTTTGTCCTTAAGTTCTATCTTCGTATTTTTGGCCAGGCCCGTAAGCGCTTTTTCATCTTCCAGGTTAACGCCTTCTCTCATAGCCTTCAGCGTAAGGGCCCTGTACATTGCGCCTGTATCTATATAAAGGATACCGAGCTTCCTGGCAATGATCTTGGAAATAGTGGACTTGCCGCTTCCTGCCGGCCCGTCGATGGCGATTATAAAGTTCTTAAGGCCTTTCTTTACCATAAATGAGCTTGTCTCTCTTGGCCTTTGCCCTCTTTAGAACGCTTACCGTTTTCGGATAATCGCCGCTTTTCACCGCTGTTAATATGTCCTTGCAATATTTTTTGAATAGCCTGGCTGCCTTCGCTATTTCTCCGCTGTTAGTCAAAAATATATCGGCCCATAACTCCGGGTCGCTGGAAGCGACGCGCGTGGTATCTTTGAAGCCTTCCGCCGCGTATTGCAGCTCCTTTTCCGGAACGGCGCCCGCAAGAGCAAATGCTACTATATGGGGCAGGTGGCTGACCAGGGAAACCGACCTGTCATGCGCCTCAGGGCTCAACACTTTTACTTTAGCGCCTACCGACGCCCAGAAGCTTATTACTTTTTTTAATGCCGCTTTATCCGTTTTTGCGTCTTTCGTTACTATGCAAGGCGCCCCTGATAAAAGGTCCGCCCTGGCAAATTCAACACTGGCATGCTCAGATCCCGCCATTGGATGCGAACCGACAAAGTATATTGAGCGGGAATTTTTTAATATTTTTTCTACGTTATCCAGTATCCAGGTCTTCGTGCTGCCGACATCAGTTATTATTGCGCCTTTTTTCGCGTGCTTAGCGGCTTCTTTAACGAGGGTGGGTATCGAATATACCGGCGCGGCAACTATTATAAGATCAGCGGCTTTTACCCCCTCGCCTATTGACATCGTTGCCCTGGTAACTGCTTTTGCTTTAAGCGCTTTCTTCAGTGTAGAAGCGCGCCGGAACACCCCTATGACTTCCCTGGCAAGGCGTTTTTTCCTGATCGCAAGCCCTACCGATCCGCCTATTAATCCGACACCTATGATAGCAACCTTATTGAATTTCATTATTGCTATAATTCCCTGTCCACTGATTTGGCTACTCTACCCACTTCCTTCATCAGATGTTCAAAATTCTCAGGTACCAAAGATTGCTCGCCATCCGACATTGCCTCTTCCGGCTTTGTATGGACCTCCACGATCAGGCCGTCAGCGCCGGCAGCTATGCCCGCCTTTGCGCACGGCTCGACAAGCCCCCATTTACCCGTAGCATGCGATGGGTCCACTATTATCGGCAAGTGGCTCAGGCTTTTTACGACAGGCACGGCGTTTATATCCAGCGTGAACCTTGTCGCATCCTCAAAAGTCCTTATGCCTCTTTCGCAAAGGATAACGTTGAAGTTCCCCTCGGAAAGGACATACTCTGCCGACATCAGTAATTCTTTTATTGTATTCGACATGCCGCGTTTCAGGAGGACGGGCTTTTTGGCCTTGCCGACCTCTTTCAGCAGGTTAAAGTTCTGCATGTTTCGCGCGCCGATCTGGAATATATCCGCGTATTTTTCAATAACGGCGACATCGCGGGTATCCATTACCTCGGTAACGATCGGCAAGCCGGTCTCTTTCCTGGCGTTGGCCAGGAATTTCAATCCTTTTAAGCCCAGCCCCTGGAACGCATAGGGCGAGGTCCTCGGCTTGAAAGCGCCGCCCCTCAAAACAGTGGCGCCGGCCTTTTTGACCTTCTTCGCAATATCGATAAGCAGCTTCTCATTTTCTACGGAGCAAGGCCCGGCCATGACCACAAGTTTTTTACCGCCGATCTTCACGCCCTTGCCTACATCGATTACGCTGTTCTCTTTTTTAAAGTCCCTGGACGCTATCTTGTACGGCTTTAATATGGGCAGGACTTTTTCAACGCCCGGGAACGCCTCTAAAGGCTGTATCCTGATGACATCTTCTTCACCTATTACGCCTACTATAGTCCTCTCAACGCCTGATGATATCCACGGCTTAAG
>CAZHPY010000042.1:5653-13371 GCA_964534705.1 uncultured Planctomycetia bacterium
ATAAATATCTTATTCTCTTTACGCGTCCCGACGCTGACCCTTATGAACGTATCATAACCCCATGCCTGCATGTCGCGGATTATCACGCCCTTGCAGATCATGTCCTCAAAAACCTTCTTGGAATCCCTCTTCACGTTTATCATCATGAAATTCGTTACGGTCTTCACGTACTCAAGGCCCATCTTTTCAAGCGAGTCACAAAGGAACTGCTTCTCCTCTTTGACAAGCTTAAGTGTCCTGTTAACAAAATCCTTGTCATCCATCGCCGCGCATGCGCCTGCCTGGGCGAGGCAATTTACATTGAAAGGATCACGGAACTTATCCAGATACTGGACGATACGCGGGTTAGTAATGCCATATCCTATCCTGAGCCCCGCAAGGCCGTATATTTTCGAGAACGACCGGGCGACGATAAGGTTCGGCCTGTTGTTAAGATAGTCGACGCCGTTCGGATAGTCCTTGGCAAGATAACTTGCCAGTTCAAAGTATGCCTCATCCAGATATACAATTACATCATTCGGGAGGCCGTCAAAAAATTCTTCGAGATCCGCTTTTGTAACGTAAGTCCCTGCCGGGTTGTCCGGATTAGCTATAAAGATCAACTTCGTCTTGTCGGTTATGGCTTTTTTCATCGCCTTAAGGTCGTATTTCAGGTCCCTGGTCAAAGGAACGTATTTAATATTCGCGCCGGCTATCCCGGCTGCCACCTGATATATAAGGAATGTGGGCTTGGCAATAATTACCTCATCGCCTTTATTTAAAAACGCCTTAACGGCAAGGATAATGACTTCATCTGAACCATTACCGCAAACTATCCTGTCTATCGCCGTCTTATGTGTATTCGCTATCTTTGCCTTGAGATACCATGATGAGGCATCCGGATAGCGATTCATACTTTTCATGGCCTTCTTTATGGCAGCCATGGCTTTAGGCGACGGGCCGAGCGGATTTTCATTCGAAGCGAGTTTTATGATGTTCTTCAAGCCCAGCATCCTCTCGACTTCCTCGATCGGCTTGCCGGGGATATACACCGGTATATCCTCTATCTCACTGCGAAAAAGCCTGTCTATATTACCCATTTACTGATCTCCTTAAATTACATCGGCTGCAGGATATGAGCCGAGTATCTTCAAATATGTCGTACTCTTTTTAAGCGCAGACAGCGCCTTTGAAACTTTTTTATCAAGGTGGTGCCCTTCCATGTCCACAAAGAAATAATATTTCCAGGCTTTTACCTTAGAGGGCCTGGATTCTATCTTGGTCAGATTTATGTGATTATGCTTGAACGGTATCAGGATATCGTGCAATGCGCCAACCCTGTCCTTCAGCGAGAACATTATCGACGTCTTATCTTTTTTTGTCGGCTTTGCTTCTGTCCTCCCGATAATAAGGAACCTCGTCACGTTGTGGGCGCTGTCCTCTATCGACCTGTTCAGCACCTTCAAATGGTATTTTTCGGCCGCCAACTCGCTGGCGATACAAGCGCTGCCTTTCTCCCTGGAAGCCATTTCGGCCGCCCTGGCGGTGCTGGATACCTCGACAAGGGAAACGTTCGGCAGATGTTCTTCGAGCCAAAGCCTGCACTGGCCGAATACCTGGTCTTTCGAATAGACCTTTTTTATCTTCTTCCTGTCAGATTCTTTTGATAGAAGGCTGTGTGATATCTCCAGATATATTTCCGAGCATATCTTAAGTTCCGAATCAATGAACATATCTAGCGTATGATTGACCGCGCCCTCAACGGAATTTTCTATGGGCACGACGCCATGATCAGCCCTTCCCTTTTCAACTTCATCAAACACAGACGTTATGGTATTGCAGCTGGAATAATCCACAAGCGATCCGAATTTCTTCATACTGGCAAGATGAGTGAATGTGAATTCCGGCCCCAGATACGCAATGGTAAGCGGCTTTTCCAGGTTCAGGGAGCTCGACATGACTTCCCTGTAAATGGCCTGCAAGGCTGCGTTCGAAAGCGGCCCCTTATTGTTCTCGGCCAGCCTTTTATAGACCTCGAACTCCCTGTTGGGAACGTAGATAGACTGGTTCGATCTTGATTTTATCTTACCGATCTTAAGAGTTGCCTCTGCTCTCTCATTCAGGAGCTTCAATATCCTGGAATCAATGGAATCAATTGCTTTTCTCAAGCCCTTCAGTTCCATCTTTAGTCTCCTTTTCAGCCGTAGCAGCCGGCTCTAAGCCCGCTGCCGTATTTTCATTATTTTTATCCATAACCTTTAATTCGCCTGTCTGCGTATCTATGACCTGCGACTTCTGCTGTTCTTTAACAAAATCGAGGTCGCTTTCCTGGAACTCTTTTAATTTCGGAAGGTCTTCCAGGGATTTTAGCCCGAAATGCTGTAAAAATTCACTGGTCGTGCCGTAAAGAATAGGCCTGCCAGGCCCGTCAACCCTGCCTCTTGTCTTTATCAACCCCCGCTCTTCCAGGGTATGCAGGACGCCGTCAACGTTCACGCCTCTTATTACTTCAATGTCGCTTCTTGTAAGCGGCTGCTTATACGCTATTATTGCCAGGGTCTCAAGCGCCGGCCCTGTCATCCTGTCAGGCGGCCTTTTATAAAGCGACGTTATCCAGGTGCTGTAAATGGGGTCCGTCAGCATCTGGAAACCGCCCGCTATCTCTTTTATGCTGAAGCTTCTTTGCGAAGAATCATATTCCCTGTTCAGCTCTTCTATGCATTCCCTTATTTCAGTCGGCTCGATCTCCTTCAATACATCCTTAAGCGTCATTATAGACACCGGCTTGTCGCTCACGAACAGCACGGCCTCTATTATCCTTTTTGCTTCTTGTCTATCCATTGCTTTCACCCACAGGTTTTATCTCGTCCGCGCAGCGGAACACTTCTATGTCGCCAAAATCATGGGCCTGTTTAACGACAACCACCTTCTGCTTCATCAATTCCAGCAGCGCCAGAAATATCGTTATCATCTCCCTCTTTGTCTTCGCGGCCTTGAACAGGTCCAGGAAAAATATGGACTGTGTCTCGACCATCATGTGCAATATATCATGCATCTTCTGCGAGACCGTAAATTGCTCTTTTACGACCTCGTGGAATATTTCTTTGGGTATATCTTTAAGGACCTTTGTGAACGCCGTTATGAGGTCAAATAGGTTTGCCTCAAAGAGCATGTCCTTGGGGATCTCTGTTTCATCCGGCTTAACGATCCCCACCCTCGGGAAAAGGTGCTTCTGCTGCGACTCCATCGATGCAAGCTGCGACGCCGCTTCTTTGAATTTTTTATATTCCAGGAGCCGTTTTACGAGCTCCGCCCTTGGATCTTCCTCTAATTCTTCCTGCTCAAGCTGATCCGGAGGCAGCAGCATCTTGGATTTTATATGCATCAATGTGGCGGCCATGACCAGGAACTCGCCGGCTATATCAAGGTCCAGGAGCTGCATGAGTTCGAGATATTCCAGATACTGGTCCGTGATCTTTGCTATCGGAATATCGGATATGTTAAGTTCTTCCTTCTTTATCAGATACAGCAGAAGGTCGAGCGGCCCTTCAAAAACTTCTAGCTTTACTTTATAAGTCATTTATCGCGCCAGGCTAAGGATGCTTCTTACTTCGTCCAACGTCCGCGCCGCAAAATCAACGGCTTCCTTTGCGCCCTCTCTTAAGATCTCTTTTATCTTCGGATCAGACAGCTCTTCCCTCTTTTTCCTGATAGGCTCAAGATAATCTATCAGCAACTTCGCCAGCCTTTTCTTGCATGCGATACAGCCTATGCTTGCGCTCTCACACATCAGTTTCGTCTCTTCCCGGATCGCGTCTTCGCCGAAATTCGTAAAATAATTGAATACCGTACAGATTTCCGGATGCCCTTTATCCTTTATATGGATACGCTGAGGGTCGGTTACCATCTGTGAAACCTTCTTTTCTATGGTTTCCGGAAGATCTGAGAGCGCTATGAAATTCCCGTAACTTTTCGACATCTTCCTGTTGTCCAACCCTAAGAGCTTCGACGCCTTTGTGAGTATAGGTTCTGGTTCCGGAAAGACGTTCTTGTTGTAAAGAGTATTGAACCTGCGCACGATCTCCCTGGTCAACTCAAGATGAGGCAGCTGATCTATGCCTACAGGGACCGCATTTGCCTTATAAAGGGCTATGTCCGCCGCCTGAAGGACCGGATACCCTAAGAAACCATATGTTGTAAGCTCTCTGCCTTTCAGTTCGCGAAGCTGCTCTTTATATGTCGGGCATCTTTCCACCCATGCAAGAGGCGTGATGTCTGAAAATATCATCGCAAGCTCCAGGTGCTGAGGCACCTGCGACTGGATAAATATCGTGCATATGTTCGGGTCAAGGCCTGAAGCTATGAAATCCTTTGCCACTTCATACGAATTTTTTTCCATATCCTTAGGATTTTCATATTCGCTCATCAGCGCGTGCCAGTCGGCTATCATGTAAAAACACTGGTACGTGGTCTGGAGATCCGCCCAGTTATTGAGCGCCCCAACAAGATGGCCCAGATGCAGCCTGCCCGTGGGCCTCATGCCGCTTAGGATACGTTTTTTCGGATCGGCCATTTTTAATCTTTCCTTGTTTCCAGCCTGCGCGCTACTTTCTCGATAGTATATAATTCAATGAGATCGCCTTCTTTGACATCGTCGCGCCTGTCCAGCCCTATGCCGCATTCTACGCCTTCGCCTACTTCACGCACGTCGTCTTTGAACCGTTTCAGGGAGCCGATCTTGCCTTCGTACACGACTTCCTTATTCCTTACCAGTTTTGCCAAACCATGCCTGGTTATCTTGCCGCGCATAACCTGGCAACCGGCAATGATCCCCGCGTTGGAAACCCTGAACACCTGTTTTACCTGGGCCCTGCCGACGAGTATCTCTTTTAAGACAGGCTCCAGTAAACCTTCCATGGCGGCAGCGACGTCCTGTATGGCGTCATATATTATCCCGTAGATCTTTATTTCTATCTCTTCCTTGGCGGCAAGCTCCTGGGCGCCCTCGTCGACCTTCACGTTGAAACCCATGATGACCGCATTCGAAACAAGCGCAAGCATGACATCGGATTCATTGATATTGCCGACATCCGAATGTATTACATTTATCTTTACATCTTTTGTATTAAGGTCCATCAATGACTTCTTTAAGGCTTCTATGGAGCCCTGGACGTCGCCTTTCAAAAGTATTGCCAATTCTTTGGTAACGCCTTCTTTCATCTTTTTATAGAAATCCTCCAGGGTGATGCGCCTGGAAGACCTTAGCCTGTGTGAGCGCTCTTCATCCTGTTTTAGTAATGACAGCGTCCTGGCCTTCTTCTCATCTTTAACCACGAAAATTTCTTCGCCGGCCATCGGTACGCCCGACAGGCCAAGTATGCTTACAGGTTTTGACGGCGGCGCCGCTTCTATACGGTCGCCCTTATGGTTAAGCATGGCCTTTACTCGGCCATAGTTGGAGCCGCTTAATACCATATCTCCGACATGCAAAGTTCCATTCTTTACAAGCACGGTCGCTACAGGGCCCTGTCCGCTGGAAAGCTTGCCTTCTATGACGACCCCTCTTGCTCTTAAGCTTGGATTGGCTTTCAATTCCAGCATTTCCGCTTCCAATAAGAGCAGTTCCAGCAGCCTATCCACGCCTTCGCCTGTCTTTGCAGATACAGGTACCGTGATCGTTTTGACGGCGGCGCCGCTTCTATACGGTCGCCCTTATGGTTAAGCATGGCCTTTACTCGGCCATAGTTGGAGCCGCTTAATACCATATCTCCGACATGCAAAGTTCCATTCTTTACAAGCACGGTCGCTACAGGGCCCTGTCCGCTGGAAAGCTTGCCTTCTATGACGACCCCTCTTGCTCTTAAGCTTGGATTGGCTTTCAATTCCAGCATTTCCGCTTCCAATAAGAGCAGTTCCAGCAGCCTATCCACGCCTTCGCCTGTCTTTGCAGATACAGGTACCGTGATCGTTTTACCGCCCCAATCTTCCGGCATCAAACCTATCTGCGATAGCTGCCCTTTAACTTTATCTACATTAGCTGTGGGCAAGTCGCACTTATTCAGCGCTACAACTATCGGAACGTCCGCCGATCTCGCGTGGTCAACAGCCTCTTTTGTCTGGGGCATCACGCCATCATCAGCCGCGATCACAAGGACTACTACGTCTGTCGCGTTTGCGCCGCGCGCCCTCATTGCCGTAAAAGCTTCATGGCCCGGGGTATCCAGGAAAGTCACGGAACCCGTAGGAAGTTTTACTTCGTATGCGCCTATATGCTGTGTAATGCCGCCCTTTTCTTTGTCGGCAACTCTTGTCTTACGTATGAAGTCCAAAAGCGATGTCTTGCCGTGGTCAACGTGCCCCATGAACGTTACTACAGGAGGCCGCCCTACCACGTTCTTTAAGTCCTGTTTTTCTTCCAGCTCCCTGTGCTCCTTTACCATTTCGGCTTCGACCTTAGGCGGCTTCTTATACTCGATACCGTAGTCTTTCAGCAGGTCCTTTACCATCTCTTCGCCGAGGTTCTGGTTTATAGTGGCAAATATGTTTCTCGCCATTAATTTTACGATAAGTTCGTTCGATCTAACGCCGATCCTGGAAGCAAGGTCTTTTAGCGCTATCGGAAGGTCTAATTCAAGGGCCCGCAACGCAGGCTTCTCTTCGGCCACCTTAACTTCTTCTGCAACCTTGATCTCCTCGGCAACCTTGGCAGGTTCAACCTTTTTTACCGCGGGTATTTCCTGTTTTTTAGGCGCTTCCGCTTTCTTGGGTGGTTCGACCTTAGGAGGAACTGCGGCCTTAACTACGGTTTCTGCCGGCTTAGGAGTTTCTATCTTTTTTGGAGTTTCGGTTACCGGTGAAGGAGCGGCTGTTTTTACCGCTTCCGCCTTGGCTACTTTCTTAGCGGGTAATTTGGATGGCTTGGCTTCTTTTTTTACCGCCTTGGGCTTTACCGGTGTTTTTTTGGCTATTTTTGGTTTTGCTTCCGGATCTTTTACGGCAACTTTTTTTACAGGTTTTTCAGTATCTTTTTTGGTTTTTTTAATCATATTTCCTTTACCGCGTTGATGATCTTTTCTGCGGTCTTTTTACCTATCCCCTCTAGCTTTGTCAGGTCTTCCGCTGTTGCGGCTTTCAGTTTTTCAAGAGTGTCGTATCCTGCTCCTTTGAGTATATCGGCCGTCTTGGAACCGACGCCTTCGATATCCGTAAGGTTGAACCCGGCCTGTTCCGGCGCGGATTTTGGCTCTTCGGGCTTTTCAGCCTCTTTAGGCGTGCCGGAGAGAACTGCTTCCGCAGCCTTCTTAGCCTTTTCTTCCTTGCCCCGAATATCTATTTCCCACCCTATGAGCCTGGATGCAAGCCTGACATTCTGGCCATGTTTTCCTATGCCTATCGAAAGCTGGTCATCGGCAACAGTAACCGCCGCCCTCTTGCTGGCCTTGTCTATAGTTATCTCGAGCGGCTCGGCCGGGCTTAAAGCTGCTTTTACATATTCTTTGATATCATCGCTCCACCTTACTATATCAACGCGTTCACCCCTCAATTCGTTCACGATATCCTTTACGCGAGATCCTCTCATTCCTACGCAGGCTCCGACAGCGTCAACCTTTTCGTCTTTCGACCATACCGCTATCTTTGTCCTCTCTCCGGGTTCTCTTGAAATGGACCTTATTTCAACTATACCGTCCATTATTTCCGGAACTTCTATCTCAAATAACTTCTTAACAAAAGCTGTGTCC
>CAZHPY010000043.1:0-13321 GCA_964534705.1 uncultured Planctomycetia bacterium
CTGTAGAAGAGCAGTATACCTATTGTTATCAGAAGTATGCCCGGCATTACGGGCAGGACCAATCCCGCAATCCCTATAAGAATAAGTAGAACCGCTATCAGGTTTATAAGCATCAGCTATTTTTTGATCTGCCCGAGGAACCTTTTTATCCTGAAAAGAGCCTCTTTTATGTTGGTAAGGCTCGAAGCATAGGATATGCGCACATATCCTTCTCCCGAAGGCCCAAAAGCCGTACCAGGCACCAGGGCTACGCGCTCTTTCTTCAGTAGCGACTTTGCAAATTCCATGGATGACAGGCCGGAAGCCTTTATGGAAGGAAAGGCATAAAAAGCGCCTTCAGGCTTGTGACAGGACAGCCCTATTTCGTTCAGGCCCGATATGACCAGTTCGCGCCTTCTTTTATATTCGCGCTTCATCTGCCGGGTTGACCTCTCGCCGTTCTTCAGGGCCTCTCTCGCTGCCATCTGTGACATGATAGGAGCGCAGAGCATGGTGTACTGGTGTATTTTTGTCATAAGTGATATTATCTTTTCGGGCGCGCAGGCATAACCTATACGCCAGCCGGTCATTGCATAGGATTTTGAAAAGCCGTTCAGGTAAATGGTCCGTTCTCTCATGCGCGGTAATGTCGGGAACGGCACATGCTCAAAATCATACGTAAGGTCGCCGTATATTTCATCGCTTATCATGATCAGGTCATGCCTGGTTATGACTTTTGCGATCTGCCTTAATTCAGCCGCGGTATATGAAGCGCCTGTCGGGTTATTGGGGTAATTAAGGACAATGGCCTTTGTCTTGCTGTCGCAGTGTTTGGCTATGTCCTTTGCCGTTATTTTAAAACCTTTTTCCGGATCGGTCTTTATGAAGACAGGTGTGCCGCCGGCCAGGGTGACAAGCGGGCCGTAAGATACGTAATAAGGCTCGGGTATAAGGATCCTGTCGCCCCTGTTGATTATGGCCCTCAGGGCCAGGTCGAACGCCTCGCTGACCCCTACGGTGATCAATATCTCGTTTGCCGGGTCATAATCGAGGGAATGTTCGCGTTTAAGGTAATGAGATATGTCATTTCTTAACTCAGCCATCCCCTTATTTGAAGTATATGAAGTATATCCCTCCTCAAGGGAATAGATGGCAGATTCACGTATATTCCATGGCGTGACGAAATCTGGTTCTCCGACGCCAAGGGAGATAACGTCCTTCATTCCAAGTACAAGGTCGAAGAACACCCTTATTCCGGAAGGGGGGATCTTTTCTACTAGTTTTGAAGTATTCATTTTAAATCCTAAATTTATAGCGAGATGGCTTCTCTTTTATCCCTTTTTGCCTGTCTTAAGATATCTCCATCCTCTTTATATTTTTTCAATATGAAATGTGTAACCGTACCACGGACGTTTTCCATGGGAGCCAGTTTGGAGGACACGAAATCCGATATAGTATGGATGTTTTTACCCTCCACTACTACCAGCAGGTCGTAAGTGCCTGACATAAGATAACAGGCGCTCACTTCGGGGAACTGGTATATCCTTTCGGCAAGATATTCAAAACCGAGATTCTTCTTAGGCGTTATCCTTACCTCTATAAGGGCGCGTACCTCAGATTGCTCATCCCTTATGAGTTCCTTGTTTATGATCGTCTTGTACTTTAGTATAACCCCGTCTTTTTCAAATTTTTTAATAGCGGTCTTTACTGCCTGCACCTTCATGCCGGTCATCCTGGCTATCTCTTCCGGTGTTGCGCGAGCATCATTTTCAAGTATCTCTAATATCTCATTCATGCGGATCTCCTTTCAATACACACTACTAAAAAGGGCCGGCCAACGTTACGAAGGCCAGCCCTTAAGTTCAAAATGTATCCGTGTTAAAAATCTACTTAGTGGTTGCCTCCTCTTCGACAGGGGCAGCCGCAGATGCGCCGGATGAATATTTACTTAAAAGTTCCCACGTTCTCTTGCCTACTACGCCGTCAGCTGCAAGGCCGTTCTCTTTCTGGAATTTCCTGATCGCGGCTCTTGTCTTTCGTCCCTTAACGCCGTCGACATCACCCTTATAAAAACCGGCGTTCTTTAAACATGTCTGGATCTCTCTTATGCGTGCCTTATTCTGGGCGCTTCCTTTATGCTTTATCCCGACGTTTGAGCTTGCGGCAGGGCGGGCCCTTTCCGCTCTCATCTCTTCGGCTTTCTGCGCCTGTTCCATTGCAAGGCGTTCTGTTTCGGTCTGCTTGGATTCGACGCCCTCGACCCTTGTTTCAAGCGTTTCAACCTTGGTCTTTATGCCTTTTACCTCTTCAGAAAGTTTTTTCTGGGCGGAGCTGCACCCGGAAACAGTTAATGACGCACATATTATAAGTGCGATAGCTATAAACGAAATTTTTTTCATATATCAACGCCTCCTGTTTTGCTATTATTGGGTATTTTTGAAATTATAGCCCTATTTATAAAAAAAATCAACCTTTATTTTCCCGCCACGGCGCTTTAAAGAATGGGCGGGACCCCGCCCCGTCTCTATAAAGATTATCGGCGGGGATTGTTACTTTGCCTGCGCCTCAAGATTTTTCAGTTCTTCCCATATCTCTTTCGGCATGTGCGTTTCGAATTGAGATAAAAATTCCCTGACGCCCTGCAGTTCTTCTTTCCAGCAGGACATGTCTGTCCCGAACAGCTTCTCCATTATTTCCTTTGGTATGTCAAGGCCTCTCATGTCAAGGTCCTCAAGGTTTGGTATTGTCCCTATAGGGGTCGTCCTGCCGTCCACCTTTTTATTGACCCTGTCTATCATCCATTTTAATATCCTGATATTATCGCCGAAACCCGGCCACATATATTTACCGTTCTCATCCTGCCTGAACCAGTTTACAAAAAATATCTTAGGGGGATCCTTGAGCTTTTTGCCCATATCCAGCCAATGCCCGAAATATTTTCCCATGTTATATCCGCAGAAGGGCAGCATGGCCATAGGGTCCCGTCTTAATACGCCGACCTGGTGCATCGCGGCCGCTGTGGTTTCCGAGCCCATTCGCGCTGCCAGGAATACGCCGTTCTGCCAACTCGTGCTTTCATATACCAGCGGGATCAGTTTTGTGCGCTTGCCGCCGAATATTATGGCCGAAATAGGTACGCCCCTTGGATCATCAAAATCCTTTGACAGGGTGGGGGAGTTATAGATAGAAAGCGTGAAACGGGAATTAGGATGCGCCACTTTTGTTCCTGACGAAGGGTCCCACTCTTTCCCCTGCCAATCCAAAACGTTCTTAGGTATATCGCCGTCAAGGCCTTCCCACCACGGCTCATTGGTGTCTGTATTTAATCCTGTGTTCGTGAAAAGCGTCGGATAAAATCCTTTTTTCTTTAAGCCCTTTATCATGTTGGGGTTTGTTTTTGTGGAGGTGCCAGGGACCACTCCAAATAGTCCGCACTCAGGGTTTATGGCCCAAAGCCTGCCGTCCGGCCCTATGTTCAGCCATGCTATGTCATCGCCTATCGTCCATACTTTATAACCGGGAAGCGCTGATTGGAGCATCGCAAGGTTTGTCTTACCGCAGGCCGATGGCAGGGCAGCTGTCATATATGTTATGTTGCCCTTCGGGTCCTCGACGCCTATTATTACCATGTGCTCCGCAAGCCACCCTTCCTGGAGGCCGAGCCACGAAGCTATTCTCAAAGAAAAACATTTTTTGCCAAGGAGGGCGTTGCCTCCGTATCCCGATCCAATACTCCATACAAAGTGCTCGAGAGGGAAGTGTGTGATAAGGCGCCTATCAGGCGAAAGGTCGCCGATAGAGTGCAGCCCCTTTACGAAATCTTCCTTATTACCTATCCTTTCAATGGCCGTCTTTCCCATCCTGGTCATTATTCTCATGCTGACAGCCACGTAGGATGTGTCTGTTATCTGGACGCATGCCTTGGCGTAAGGAGAATCCGGGTGTCCCATCATGTAGGGAAGGACATACATCGTCCTGTCATTCATGCATCCTTCGGACAGTTTGCGCATTTTGGCCTTTGCCTCATCGGGATGCATCCAGTTATTGTTCGGCCCGGCAGTCTCTTTATCCGGATAGCAGACAAAGGTAAGGTGTTCTGTGCGGGCCACATCCGTTGGATGGCTCCTGTGCAGGTAAGCATTCGGCCAGTTTTCATGGTTTAATTCTGTAAATACGGGCTGGCCGTTTATATGCTCTTCGCGCATGCCTACCTCTATCAGGCGCTGGGCTTCCTTTTCGGAGCCGTCGCACCAATAGACTTTTTTGGGCTTTGTAAGCCTGGCCTGTTCGTCAACCCATTTTTCAAGCGGTGTTGCCATGATCGTTGAAGTCTTTCTGTTTAGGATAAATTAACTAAGTATTGTATCACAAATAGCAGGAATTGCTATAAAACTTTTTTTAAAGCTCCTACAATGAAACTTTCGTCGCTCATCATCCTGTTCGGGATGTTTATCGTGTCGATCTTCGCCGCCTTCTTCGTTTCCAGCGCCTTTTTTATCATAGAAAAACAGTTCCCGACCCCTGTACCGCTCCCGGAAGTAAGCAATATTATCGTTCTCTTTCCTGCCAGGCCGGATAGCTTATCAAGATAAGTATTTACCGCGGGAGTCGGGGTGAATGCCCATACGGGGGAGCCTATCATTATAAGGTCATAACCCGTTACGTCAAAAGCGGGAGTCCCTTCAAGCTCGGCCCTTTTTCTCATGAATGCGGCATTACATTGCCCGAAAAAGGTCGTTATCTCGGCTTTTGGCTTTAGCCTTTGTACTGTTATTTCACCGGTTTTAGCGAGTTCCTTTGCGTACGTGTTCACAACTCGCTCTGTAATGCCTGAAAAGGAGTAATATACAATAAGTGTTTTCATGGTCATGTCCTTTATTTCAGATATGCCTTGATTATCTTCTGTTCTGTAACAGGCTTATCGTACGGCCCTGTCGGAGTATTCTCTATTTTTTGGACGGCGTCATAACCGGATATGACCTTTCCGAATATCGTATGACGCATGTTCAGCCACGGTGTAGGCGCCACAGTGATGAAAAACTGGCTTCCATTGGTATTCGGTCCCGCATTAGCCATGGCGAGGATGCCGGGAGAATCGAAGGCAGCCTTTGCATTAAATTCATCCTCGAACGGTTTGTTCCATATGGAAGCGCCGCCCGTCCCCGTTCCCGTAGGGTCGCCGCCCTGTATCATGAAGCCCTTTATGACCCTGTGAAATATAAGGCCGTTATAGTAGCCTTTTTCGACAAGTTTTACGAAATTCTCGCATGCCTTAGGGGCGATATCTGGCATAAGTTTTATCTCTACCGGTCCCTGTGTCGTTTCAAGGACTACTATTTTATCTTTCATTTCCTGAGCCTCCGTTTTTGTGGTCATGCCCATCGTTACAATAAATAATACCGCAAGCGCTGCTGCAAAATATCTAACCATATTTCCTCCTTATTATAAGTTCAATGATTTTTCGGGAAATAAGCGTGTGATTGAGAATTATAGCTTAAAGTGCCTTTTACTGCAACTGATTTTATAATTGGGCGCTGCCGGTTCCATAAGTGGGGGTCTAATCGCCTTCCAGTTCCTGCTTGGGGGTTTGTTTGACCTTTTCCTCTAATGCAGAGGCGAGGTTTCTGTAAATATTGGCCCATTCGTCCGCAGCCGCCTCATTGTATTTGGCGGTTTCATCTATATAAAGCGTCAGCAGGCTTGGCGGTTTCTTGTTGATCTCGCGGGCGATCCAGTCCAATTCCTTTGCTTTCCCGGGCCATGGTATTACTATCATATCGCTCGAAAAATCGGCAGGCAGCGGCGGCAGGACCTTGATCAGGGTCTTGCTGGCAAATATGGCTATCCTGTGATTAGGGAATTTCGCTAAGACGAGCGAAAATTGTTTTTTGCCCTGCTCATTGAACCTGAACCCGGTCATTATCTTACCAGGCGTAACGCCAGAGTGGAATATCATGACCTCTTCTATGCTAGCATCATTCAAAAAATAGAATTTGGAAATATTCAGGGCCTCGTTACCGCTTATAACGGTATCGAACTCCTTTATCTCCGGTTCCTCTTTATTGAGCACAAGCTTGAATGTTATATGGTCTATTTCTCCGTAGGATGTATGAGTAGCCGATAGAAATGTGAGGGCAATGATTATGGCAAACAGTATTTTATTACACATGCGCTAAGTATATCATAGAATATTAAAAGTAAACAGGGGCAGACACCATTTATTGTAAATATAAATGGTGTCTGCCCCTATACCCTGATCCTGTCGGCGTTCTTTGGGCTTACCCTTATTGCGCGTATGGGGCGCACAGGGCATTTGTTCTGGCAGATACCGCAACCGACGCATAGGGATGGGTCTACGTAGGGCCTGGCCGGTCCGCCTGCATAAGTATCGAGCTTTATGGCCTTGTCCGCTACGGGGCAATGCTCCTGGCACACTATACATTCCTTGCCTTCTGCCCATGGCAGGCATATTGACTTATCGATTTCAGCCAGCCCTAGCTTTGTTTTCAGTTTTTGTTCCAGATCCACCGGATGTATTGCTCCGGTAGGGCATGTACTGCCGCAAAGGGTGCACCTGTATTCGCAGTAACCGATCTCAGGCAGCAGTTGCGGGGTCCATATCCCTTCGATACCCGCCTGCAACATGACAGGGTGGAGCGCATTGGTCGGGCACACTTTCATGCAATTACCGCAGCGCACGCACCGGTTCAGGAAGTCGTCTTCTTTAAGGGCAGCCGGCGGCCTTATGACCTCGCTGCGTTCGCCGCCTTTGGCTTCGCTGAACTTCGCGCCGATAAGAGGCGCGATCCCCAGTAAGAACAACAGGAAATTCTTCCGGGACATCCCGGGGCCGGAGCCGTTTTGAGCCGGCTCTTCTTTTTTTGTTATTTTGCCGGGCAAAACAAATTTAAACCGCGTTATGTGGGAAGGGCAGTCGTATATGCAATCCATGCAAAGTATGCACTCACCGGCTACATAATCGATATTATCCCTGATGGCGCCGGTCCTGCAATGGCTTTTGCAGTAAGCGCAGCTGGTGCATTTCTCCACGGTCCTTTTTAATGGCGCAAATCCGGCCAAAAACGCGTAAATTGCGCCAAGAGGGCAAAGAGCCCTGCACCAAAAGCGAGATATGATAAAGGTGAGCGCTAAGATAACGGCGAAGAAGGCGAATATGATAGCGGCATGCGTAAAATAATATGTTTTTACTCCCAGTATAGTGGGCTTTAACGCCCGGTAGATGTCCTTGACAGCTTCGCCGGCATTTAAATATTTGATAAGGAACATGAAAAATGAATTTATCATGAACGTGACTGCCGGAATGAGGTTTAACGATACGAATCTGCCCATCGTAACGATAGGATCGAATATCCACGCTATTTGTTTCCCTAAAAGCGCGAACATAAAGATGACACCCAATAAACAAAATTTGATCTTTCTGATAACTGCGTTAGCCGCGTCGCTTAGTTTGCGCTTCTTTTTCTTAAGCGCCCCGGCCATATCGATGGCGGTTCCGAGAGGGCACACCCATCCGCAAAAGAACCTCCCTAAAACAAGTGAAAGGGCCATCATGCAGAAAGAAAAGAATATGCCGGGCAGAAGGACCCTTTCGCTTATGGATGTAGCGATCATTATAAGAGGGTCGATCTTGAATAATATATCGGGTTTCAGTAATCCTGTGAGGGGATATGTTGTCGACCATAAGATATACAGGAACAGCAGCAAAAAGAACGCCTGCGACAGTCTCCTTGTTACGACCATGCGTTTCATGATCAGGCCTTTATGTTCAGGATATCGGCCTTAGCCATATCCGAAATACCGAAATGCCGTTCAGCGGCAATGCGTACATATGGCACCTGGGAAGGTTCGACGCCCATGAGGCTGCAGGCATAGGTGTCTGCCAGCAGCGGGTCAGTGCCTACAACGACCTTACCGAGCTTTTCTACGTCTGACAGGTTACCGCCGGTCGGGCCATGCCTTAAGAGCACCCGGTATGCATCTATAACCGTAAGGTCCGGGTTGATAAAACCTGTGAGGTCTACGAGTTTTTCACCTATATCCTGATGTATTATCCCGCGATTCCCGCCGCATACACCCATCAGGTTTTTCATTGATAATGTGAGCCGTGTAAGGCTATGGTGCTTTAATACAGGCGCATTTATAAAGACGTCGCATTCCAGGGCGTCTTTCAGGATGGGCCATCCCTCCATAGGGCTCGGACCGGCAAAATGCGCAGGCACCGTGTCCCAGTCTTCCGGGAAATATACATTTGCTCCATGCTCTTTCGCGATCTTTTCTATGCCGCTGGTCGCATAACATCTGCGGGGATCGTTACACGTAACATCAAATACATTGACCCTTTTAGCTCCGGCCTTGAATGAAAGATCTATAAGCGCCGCAACCACTTCCGGATTTGTATTGCCTGCCTGTTCAGGCGTCCTGTCCCATCCTATGTTAGGCTTTACCACCACCACATCGTTTTTCTTTACAAATCTCTCCATGCCGCCCATCGCTTCCACAGCCTTGACCGTTGCAGCGTAAGGAGAATCGCCCTCAGCTACTACCAGGTCATGGTCTCCCTTTATATTTTTTTTAGGCCTTCCGGTAGATGGCGTATTTTCCGCTGAAGATGGCCTGGGTAAGTAGCCGGATATCGATAATAGCGCCAGGGAAGATAATAGTAATTTCAAGAAGCCTTTTCTGGATATTTTTTTATTCATCATCATCTTATTATCCTTTCCTTGCCGGCAAAATACGATATCCATATGCTTACTTCGTATAGGGCAAGCATGGGCAGCGCGAGCATCGTCATATTAAATGCGTCCCCGGTAGGTGTTATGGCGGCTGCGGCAATGGCTATCGCTATGAGCGCATATTTGAATTTTTTTCTCAGGACATTTGCGTTTATTACATTTATCCGTGTAAGAAAGAAACTTAAGACCGGCATTTCGAAGACCAGGCCGCATGCAAGCATAAGGCCGCATATGAAGGATATATAACGCGTGGCGGATATTACCGGTTCCAGTTCGCCGGTCCCAAGGCCAAGAAGGAATTTTAGCGCCGTAGGCAAGAGGACGAAATATGAGAACAGGCAGCCGAGTATGAACGCAAGGGACGAAGAAAATACAAAAAAGGCGGCGTATTTTTTTACTTTTTCTTCTACCGCGGGAGCGATGAACATCCAAAGCTGGGACATGATGATAGGGAAGGCTATGATAAGGCCCAGCATGAAACTTATTTTCATGTAGATCATGAAGGCTTCTTCAGGCCCGAAGAAAACGAGCCGGTCTATAAGGCCGGCGGCAGGATATTTTAAAAATTTCAATGTAGCGGAAGCCAGGGGGATGCTTATAAGCGTCGCTGATATGACCGCTATGAGCGAGGCGATGATCCTTTTCCGCATTTCGTCGAGATGTTCGGTTACGGTAAATTCTTTATCCATAGATGCAACTGTTGGCCCGGTCCTACTTTTGCGGGTCCTTTTTATCCTTATCTTCGGTCGAGCCTTCTTTCATGGCCTTCTTTAGCTCGGTTATGGTCTTTCCGATAGCGCGGCCTATTTCGGGAAGCTTAGCGGCCCCGAAGATCAAGAGACAGATAAGCAATATTATCAGTAATTCCTGGATGCCTATTCCAAAAAACCTCATAGATACCTCCGATTTTTATATAGTTGCAAGTATACCACCCCTTTTCTCGAGAGGCAATGTAAAGCGGAACGAGCTGCCTTTGCCTATCTCGGATTCCACCCAGATCCTGCCGCCCTGGGCTTCAACAAGTCCTTTTGATATGGCGAGGCCCAGGCCGCTTCCTTCTTTATAATTTGATACGGATGGCGTCCTGTAAAATTTGTTAAATAGTTTATCTATGTTATCAGGAGGGATCCCCGCCCCTGTGTCAGATACCGTTACCATTGCTTCGTCCTGGAGCATGTTAAGCATGAGCGTGATCTTTCCGCCATTCTGCGTAAATTTAATAGCGTTATGCACAAGATTAGATAAAACCCGTCTTGCATGCTCAGGATCGGCATATGCTACCAATGGTTTTTTGTCAAACGCCATCTCCAGCGTTATCTGTTTGTCGTTAGCCTCGGACTTAAAATAATTTATTACTTCGGCGGAAATTCCTATCATATCTATATTTTCAGGCCTGACGCTCATGACGCCATTTTCTATCTTGGATATGTCGAGCAGGTCCGTTATCATGCGTATCTGCCGGGTTGTATTATTCGATATAATATCCAGCAGCTCTTTTTCCTTATTGTCGACGGGCTTTTTATCAGGCCAACCTTTGTACAGGAGCGAAACGGCGTTCTTTATAGCCGTTAAAGGAGTCCGTAATTCATGGGATACGATCGAGATGAAGTCATTCTTCATGGTGTCGATCGTATGCAGTTGCCTGTTTGCCTCCTCCGCAAAAGCGATGAGCCGTTCCCGCCTTTTCAGGATAACAAAGAAGGAGATCGCCAAAGCGCACATGAATAGCGTGATCACTATGCCGACAATGCGGTATTGCAATATAGGTTTTATAGCTATGTTCTTTTTAATGACAACAACGCCGACAATAACATCTTTCGATTTTTTGACGGGTGCGCTCACGTAATATATGCGCTCATCGTTCGTAGCGCCGCGGACAAAATCGTGCCCTATATTCCCGGAGATCGCTTCCTTGAAATAAGGCGTACCGGCGCATGTTCCTCCCGGGGCCGCTTCAGTTGGCTTGCCGCTGGCAGAAGCCAGTATGACGCCTTCCGCATCTGTAATGAAACAATCCTGCGCCGAATAGCTTTTTCTATAATCTTCGAGCAGTCGCCGGGCCCTGTTTGTAAACCGTGGCTCCGGTAGTGTAAGCACGTATATGAGGCGGGCAGATACGCTCATGGATATGGCGCCCCACTCAAGTTTTGTCAACTCCCTGTTAAGCTTGTTCAGCGGTGAATTCATGTCGGCCTTGCTGCTTTTCACGATCTGGTTACTTGCGTAATACTCAAAGTAATTGGTAAATACCCAGCCGAGCAGTATAAGGACGATCATGGTAAGGGCTATCGTCCATTTGGAAGGCTTAAAATGGAAGTGATATTCCATGTGCGGCGACTCCCGGCTGGGCAAGGCCTGCGAATAGAACCAGACAGCCATGGCCGAGCATAATACCAATAATCCGCGGATGAATTGGACAGGGAAGCCGATATGGCGGTAAAAGGATTCTGTATTCAGGTAGCTGGCGAACCAGATATCCGTTTTTGGTACAACCAACCCGGAGAGTATTGCGTAAAACACCATTGTAGCGCTAAGGAATAAAAGCGCTCCTCTCCCTTTTGTTTCCAGGCGGGATGCAAAGACCATGGCTACGGAGGCAAGAAGGCCCGCGGGGAATCCGAGCAAATAACGCGTTGCAGCGTTAAGTCCGGCCGGATCATGCAGCAGGTTGCGGAAAACAGCTGCCACAATTAATATATAGACCGTTATTACCTGCCATCTCCATTTACGGCCGAACAGGGTCGATCTGGCAAATTCAAATAAGAGCATGTACGAAACCACTAGCATCGCAAGCTGTACGCCTGAGAAATGCTGTATGTCCGCGCCAAATATGGCAGCCATATCTACCCATTCATAAATGCCATGGACCAGGCCGAACGAGCCTAAAATAACCCACGGTATATTACGGAACCTGTCTTTGCCCAGGCTGAAACATATTATGGATAAAATAAAAAAAGCCAGTCCGTAGAAAAAACATACGTAGTCATACTGGCTTTTTAAGAAATCCTGCATATTTAAAACATGCCTATCGTTTATTTAAGAGGCGGCTTATCGACGGGCTGTTCACCCCTTAGCAACAACTGCATTGTCGCAAGAAGATCTTTTATGTCGTAAGGCTTAGGTATATAGTAATTGGCTCCTATTACCATGCCTCTTACCCAATCGGCATCCGTGCCCTTTGCTGTGAGCATTATGATCGGCAACGACAAGTATTTCTCATCCTTGCGCAGCTCTCTGCACACCTCTTCTCCCGCTATTTTAGGCAGCCTTAGGTCCAGGATCACAAGGTCCGATCCCGACGTCTTTGCTTTCTGCAGACCCTCCTCGCCATCCGATGCGGTAATTACCTCAAAACCCTCTGCCTCCAACTGTAACTGCAGGGTCCTTCTTATATCTTTTTCATCCTCTATGACCAGGATCTTTTTCTTAGCAGTCATGGTATCCTCCTTCTTCTTATATGCGTACGGCTTTTTGCTACGTGTATTATTATAGCACAGGGAAGAGCGCCGGGTTTTTTATTTATCCAGTAAAGCAAACTCTGTTTCTGCCGTTGTTCTTGGCTTTATACAATGCCTTATCGGCTCTCTTAAGAATAGTTTCAGGGGTATCTTTTTTTAGCGCTTTTGTGGCCCCTATGCTTATGGTCATTGCCATTTTGCCTTTTTGGTATTTATGCATCTCTACGAGCTTGCGGAACTTTTCAAGGATAAAGCCTGCGTTCCGCCTGGTGGTATCAGGCAATATCAATAAAAATTCTTCTCCGCCGTATCGGCCTATAAAGTCCGTAGCCCTGAGATTATCCTCTAACAGGGACGCCATTTTCCGCAAAACAACATCTCCTGCGCCATGCCCGTAGGTATCATTTATATTCTTGAAGTGGTCTATGTCTATCAAAGCCACATGCAGGGCATAGCCGCATCTTTTAAACCTGGACAACTCCACTTTTATCTTTTTTTCTGCATATCTACGGTTAGGCAGGGAGGTGATAAAATCCATAAAGGACATCATTCTCAGCTTGTCCTTCTGTTTTTCCACCCTATCATATATTGAAGCATCCCTGAATATTTCCACGGCGCCTACGACCTTGTTCCTGTGCTTTATAGGTTTTGTATGTATATCTACCGGGATCGTTGTCTGGTCTTTTCTTGCGAGGTATGCCCTGTAGGAATATGGCCTGTTATTTCTCATGGAGATAACAGCAGGACAGATCTTGACCGGGCATGTATTGTTGCTTCGCCTGTCCGCATATCGCACTATATCATTGTAACAAGGTCTTCCAATGACCTCTTTTTTTGAGTGCCCGCTTATTTCAGCGGCTCTCTTATTCCAGAAAAGTATTTTCTTGGCTTCATTTACAAAAAATACGCCGTCATAGATCTCTTCCGGTAATTTCCTGTATACTTCTTCAGGAAGCCTGCCGTTCTTTTTCATGGTAAAAAACCCTCCTTTAGTATTATTTTAATATAGCCTAATCTATACAAAATGGCTATAGGCAAAGCGCGCTCTTTTTTAGACTTTTTTCCACTTGTAGTATAAAGAAAAAACCCACCTGATTAACAGATGGGTTTTTCCTACAGTGGCTCCCCCGC
>CAZHPY010000044.1:0-13203 GCA_964534705.1 uncultured Planctomycetia bacterium
TCGGGGAGAAGATGGAGGACCCGCTTAGCATGTATCTCTCGGATATTTTTACCATATCGGCCAATCTCGCCGGACTTCCCGCAATGTCCATACCATGCGGATTTTCCGGTAACGGCTTGCCGATAGGGATGCATATCCTGGCAAAACCTTTTGATGAGGAAATGATATTCAGGGTAGCTTATACATTTGAACAGAGTACGGACCACCATACAAAAAAACCAATATTATGAATTCATCATATGAAACAGTGATCGGGTTGGAAGTCCATCTTCAGCTTGCGACCGAAACAAAGGCTTTTTGCGGCTGCTCCACAAAATTCGGGCAAAGGCCTAACAGCCATGCATGTCCCGTATGCCTTGGTTTTCCAGGGTCGCTCCCTGTCCTGAACGAAAAGGCGTTTTTCTTTGCGATAAAGGTCGCTCTTGCCCTTAACTGCAGCATACAGAACCTGATAAAATTCGACAGGAAAAATTATTATTACCCCGATCTGCCAAAGAATTTCCAGATATCCCAATATGACATGCCTCTTTCATATAACGGTTTTATCGATATCACTTCAGGCGGCTCAAGAAAAAAAATAAGGATAAAAAGGGTCCATCTCGAGGAAGATGCCGGAAAGCTTATCCATCCGGCTAAGGCAAGCCACAGTTTCGTCGATTTTAACAGGGCCGGCATGCCTTTGCTGGAAATAGTAACGGAACCCGACATAAGTTCTCCGCAGGAGGCGTATGATTACCTCACTGCCTTAAAAGCCATCCTGCAATATCTTAAAGTCAGCGACTGCGATATGGAGAAGGGGAGCCTGCGGTGCGATGCCAATATATCTTTGAAAAAGAAAGAAGATAAGAACCTGGGCGTAAAAGTGGAAATAAAGAACATGAACTCTTTCAGATGGGTAAGAGAGGGCCTGCAATATGAAGTTGAGAGACAGGCCGTCGCCCTTGACGCTAAAGAAAAGCTGACCCAGGAAACTCGGCTTTGGGATGCGGAAAAGCTTATTACGATGCCGATGCGCTCAAAGGAAGAGGCGCAGGATTACCGCTACTTTCCGGAACCGGACCTGGTCCCGTTCACGGTAGATGCGAAAGTGATAGACGGTATCCGCAATTCGCTCCCTGAGCTTCCGGAGGCAAGAGAAAAAAGGTTTGTCGCAGCTTATGGGCTGCCGGAATACGACGCGCATGTGCTTACAAGCGATGTATCCATTGCCGATTATTTTGAGGAGTGCGCTAAGATGTATTCCAATAGGAAAGGGCTGGCTAACTGGGTTATCGGCGACGTAATGGCAGCAATGAACCTTAAAGGCGTCTCCATTTACGGCCTGGGCATAGAACCTGTGGCGTTAGCGGAATTGTTAAATATGATCGATGGCCAGGCAATAAGCGGCAAGATCGCCAAGGATGTCCTTGCGGAAATGATCGATACTAAAAAACGGCCGCAAGACATAGTCAGGTCGAAGGGCCTGTCGCAGATCAGCGATAAGGCCGCCATAGAGAAAACGGTAAAAGAAGTGCTTGTTAAAAATGAAAAATCCGTAAATGATTATAAAGGCGGTAAAAAAACGGCGATAACATTTCTTGTAGGGCAGGTCATGCGCCAGACCCAGGGGAAGGCGAACCCGGCGCTTGTTAATCAGATACTGAAAGAAGTACTTGGGGAATGAACATGTTTAAAAGGGCCAGTGTCCCGTTAGTGATATTTATGGTCGTATTAGCCGCTTCACTTACCATGGGCGCTTATGATTCCCAGAAAGCGAATAAGACGCAGTCAAAGGATGATATTTTCAAGGAAATAGAGTTGTTCGGCGACGCGATAAGCGTTATTCGCAGCGACTATGTTACGGACGTCGATTCCAAGAAAGTGATATACGGTTCTTTACGCGGCATGCTTTCGTCGCTTGATGATTTCAGTTCCTTCCTTGATCCGGATGAATATAAGGAAATAACCGTCGAAGCAAAGGGGGAATTCGGCGGCATAGGTATAGAGATAGCGGTAAAAGACGGCATAATCACTATAATAACGCCGATAGCAGGGACGCCTGCCGATGCCGCCGGTATAAAGCCGGGCGATAAGATAGTAAGGATAAACGGCAAGACCACCAAGGACCTGACGCTGAGTGATGCCGTAAAGATGATGCGCGGAGAGCCGGGTACCCAACTGGTGCTTACGATATGGAGAGAAAAAGAGGAAAAAGTGCTCGATGTGACTGTAAAGCGCGCTATCATAAATGTTACGAGTATCAAGGATGCCTATTTGCTGGAAGACAAGATAGGCTATATAAGGCTTATTGAGTTCCAGGAAAAAGCTGCCCGTGAGCTTGAAGAAAGGCTTAAAAAACTGGAAAAGGAAGGCATGAATGGCCTGATACTCGATCTGAGGAATAATCCCGGAGGGCTTCTGGATTCCGCGATAGATGTATCTGAAAAATTCCTTGCCAAGGACCAGGTCATAGTGTCCACCAAGAGCAGGAACCCGTCGCAGAACGCCGTCTTTAGATCGAAAGGCGTGGGGGTGCATCCGCAATATCCTATCATCGTGCTTGTCAATGAAGGTTCCGCAAGCGCCTCTGAAATAGTGGCCGGCGCATTAAGGGATAATAAGAGGGCCCTGCTGCTTGGTAAAAAGACTTTCGGTAAGGGGTCGGTGCAGACGGTTATACCATTAAAAGACGGATCCGCGCTCAGGCTGACAACGGCTTCTTATTATACGCCGAACGGCAAGAGCATAATGAACCTTGGCATTACGCCGGATATAGTTGTCGAGCAGGAAGGGCTTAAAGAGAATAAAAAATCTCCGCCGGATATATTTGATAAGATCGAAGAAGGGGAGAAGGGATCCAATAAAGGCGCAAAAACGAAAGAAATGATGGAACGCGATAAACAGCTGCAGGTAGCGGTAGATCTGCTTAAAGCGATAAAAGTATATAATAAAGTTGAGAATAGTGGGTTGGGAGTCGAGAGTTAGGGTATGAATAAGTATGTTAAGATCGTTTTGATAGTTACGTCGATCGTGGCGGTAACAGCATCGTTGTTTATGGCGTGGCGGATGACACATGTGCCCAAAAGGAAGATCATAGTTAAAAAGCGTGTTCCTGCCGTAAGGGAAGCGGCTAAGAAAAAAACGCTACCGGAGGTACAGAAAAAAAGTCCAAGGCCGAGGGTCGCCATAGTATTGGATGACTTTGGCTATAACATGAACAACCTGGATGCATTATTTTCGCCCGGGTTGCCCGTGACCTTATCAGTACTGCCTAACCTGCCTTACTCGCGCCGTGTCGCTGAGCTGGCCAGGTCCAAGGGGTTCGAAGTGATCCTGCACCTGCCCTTGGAGGCGAACGATAAGTCAGCGCCTGCGGAATCAGATACAATAAGGACAGGTATGAGCGAGAAGACGATAACTTCCATGCTTGACCAGGAATTAGCGAGCGTGCCCGGCCTGACGGGCATATCGAATCACCAGGGGTCCAAGGCAACTGAGAATGTGGCTACCATGTCTGTCATAATGGCTGACTTGAATAAGAGAGGCCTCTATTTTTTCGACAGCCTTGTCACTGATAAGTCGGTGTGCAGGGATGTGGCAAAAAAATTCAACGTGCGTTACGCAAAAAGGGACGTATTCCTTGATGATAAAATGTCGCAGGATTACATAGAAAAGCAGGTGCTATCCTTGCGCAGGGTTGCCTTCAGGAGGGGCAGCGCAATAGGCGTAGGGCATGACAGGAAGAATACGTTGGCTGTGCTGAAAAGAATGATGCCTGAGTTATCGGCTGAAGGTATTGAGTTCGTAACTTTATCGGATATGGTAAAATAATGAGCCGTTTATTGACTCAGGCGAAATACTGGACAACGTATAAATATGAGAGTTGATGGTGCAGTATGTTAACATTAGGGGTAGAGACTTCCTGCGATGAAACAAGCGTTTCGGTTACGAGCGGGAGGACGGTTCTTTCGAATATAGTTTCATCCAGCGTGCATCTTCACAAGAAGTATGGGGGCGTGGTGCCGGAGATCGCTTCAAGATTCCATGTAGAGTTTATATTGGAGGTTCTCGATAAGGCATTGAAGGATTCGCGCAAAAAGCTGGCAGATATAGAATTAATAGCCGTGACCAACGGGCCGGGGCTGGTAGGGGCTTTACTCACGGGAATATCCCTGGGCAAAAGCCTGAGTTACAGCCTGAATGTCCCGCTTATAGGCGTGAACCACGTGCTTGCGCATTTATACAGCGCTTTTTTAAATGATAAAGATGTGCCGGGCTTTCCTTTTGTAGGGTTGGTGGTATCGGGCGGGCACACAGCTCTTTTTTATTGTGATAAGGAATATAAACAGAAGCTTCTCGGGCAGACGCATGACGATGCTGTCGGCGAGGCATTTGACAAGGTGGCTAAGATACTGGGCCTTGGTTACCCTGGCGGCCCTATAATAGAAAAAAGAGCGGCCCTTTCCAGGAATAAGGACAGGGTAAGATTCCCGAAAACTTTCCTTGGAAAAGATTCGCTCGATTTCAGTTTCAGCGGTTTGAAGACAGCGGTTTTGTATTACGTGCGAAAATTAGAGCACAAGACACAAGACGCAATACACAAGATCGATGACGATCTGATCAACGACATATGCTATGCGTTCCAGGAGAACGCCCTCGATATGCTGGTTGAAAAAGCTTTTTTTGCGGCCAGGTCGCATAATGTAAAGGACATAGTCGTGGGGGGAGGAGTAGCGGCCAATTCTATGCTTAGGGAGAAATTCAGGGAGGCGGTAATGTTCTCTGAAGGGATAAGGGTCCATTTTCCCGGCCGGGAGTATTGCATGGACAACGCTGCTATGGTAGGCGTCCTGGGTGAAGAGCTGTATAAGATAGGGCATAGATCCGATCTTTATTTGAGCGCTGAGCCGTCTATGGACTCATGCGAAATACTGGACCACGTGTAAATATGAAAGTTGATAGTGCAGTATGAGCCGAATTTGGAGGTAGTAAATGCTTAACGAGTGGGTCATAATATTCCGTCTGATATTATCGGCAGTATTAAGCGGTATTCTGGGTTTCGAAAGAGAGTTCCATGGCCGCGCCGCGGGTTTCAGGACGCACATACTTTTGTGCGTAGGAACGACCTTGATAATGATAACTTCAGTGCATATCTTTGATGTCTATTCCGGCAGGGTTCCCATAGATCCGGCAAGGCTGGCGGCCGGAGTAGTTACGGGCATAGGTTTTTTAGGCGCGGGAACCATTATGCGTTACAAAGCATCGGTAAGGGGGCTGACTACAGCTGCGAGCCTTTGGGTTGTTACGGGTGTCGGCCTCGCAGTCGGTTCGGGACTGTATTTCGGCGCCATAATAACAACGGCTCTTGCGGTTATCGCGCTTATGTTTTTCGGGCGATTAGAGCATGCTATGATACGCAAAGACTGGTATAAAACAATGATCATAGAGTCCGGGGATGGCTTAGTGCAACTGGGCAGGATAAGGGAGGTATTGGGGGAATACGGCGTTGATATAACGGATTTTGAAGTAGGACGCTCCACGGACGGGGCAAGCATGATCTTAAAGATCGGAGTGAAGCTTTCCACATCCCGCCATACGGCGGTTATGATACAGGATGTAAGCCGCATTGAAGGCGTGAAGAACGCGAAATGGGAAGTGGAATAAAATAGAAAGAGGGAGGTGGATGTATGATGACGAAAAGAGATAAGAGGCAAGAAGTGGAAAAGGTGCTTGATGTAGATGCTTCCATGCAGGGGACTCTCGTCTTCAAAGATCCAGTCAACCTGAGGATTAACGGGAGGTTCGAGGGAGTCCTTAACACGAAGGGCAGCCTGATGATCGGCGAGCAGGCAACTGTAAACGCCGATATTACCGGCGAATCGATCATCATAGCCGGAAAGGTTAACGGGAACATCGTAGCGCTCAAGGACCTGAAGCTCATTGCGCCGTCGCAGGTGCGGGGGGATATAACCACCCCTATGCTGAGCATAGCGGAAGGCGCTATGTTTGACGGCAATTCGAAGATGTTTGCGCAAACCGGGGATTATATCGAGAACATACTTAATGCGGAAGAGCTGGCCAAGTATCTTGAGATCGACATGAACCTGGTCCATGAATGGGCAAATTCCGGAAGGCTCCCGGCTACAAAAGACGGAAATAGCTGGAAATTTGAGCGCTCCAGGATAGATGAGTGGGTAGCTCAAGGAAAGATCAAATAAAATATGCCAGAACACCTGTTAAATATAAAAGAAGTCGCCGATTACCTCGGCGTCTCCGAAGAGGAAGTAAAGCGCCTTGTCGATATTGGCGAGATGCCGGCCTATAAGATAGGGGACAGCTTCCTGAGGTTCCGCAAGGAGCAGGTAGACGCCGTTAAATCAGAAATAGGTGATGTGGAAAAGAAGGATCCGGACCGCGTAGAGATAAAACTGGATAATTCCGGCAAACCGACCCATCCGTTCACTGATCTCGAAAAAGATATAAAGCACAAACAGCCGGCAGTACGCCAGTTTGACTATACGGGAGCCGAAAGGCTGAGAGACTTTTTCTACTATAACGATTTTTACATATTTTCAGCCGTCGTGATTATTATCCTTTTGGTAATAATCCTGAAATCCTGAAAAGAGCCATGTCAGAAAAACTAGATTGTTTGTTAGAGCGGGTTAAGTCCGGGGCCCTGTCTCCGGGGAAGGCGATGGGTATTTTAAAGGACCTGCCTTATAAGGACCTTGGTTTTGCCAAGGTGGATTGCCACAGGAGGCTGCGCAGGGGGTTCCCGGAGGTCATATTCGGCAAGGGAAAGACCCCCGAGCAGATAGTGAAGATAGCAAAAAAAATAATCTTCCATGATGGGACGCTGCTCATAACAAGGACGGATAAAAAAGTTTTTCTTAAAGTAAAAAAGGTTTGCCCGAAGGCAAGGTTTTACGAAAAGGCAGGGATCGTATATTTTACGAAGCGCAAGCCGGTTATTAAAAAGGGGACGGTTCTCATAGTAACAGCAGGGACCGGAGATCTGCCGGTAGCCGAAGAGGCCAGGGTTACGCTTGAAGTAATGGGGAATAAGGTCCAGACCCTTTACGATGTAGGGGTGGCGGGCGTGCACAGGCTGCTTGATAAAAAAGAGATGCTGGAAGGGGCGAATGTTATAATCGTTGTTGCCGGTATGGAGGGGGCGCTTGCGAGTGTTGTTAGCGGCCTTGTATCAAGGCCTGTTGTAGCTGTGCCCACAAGCGTAGGCTATGGGGCGTCTTTTTCAGGCCTGGCGCCTTTACTGACAATGATGAATTCATGTTCTCCCGGAGTGGCCGTAGTTAATATAGATAATGGTTTTGGCGCAGGGTATATGGCGTCGTTGATAAACAATTAAATCCATGAAAAATACAGCTTACATAGATTGCTTTAGCGGTATCGCGGGGGACATGATGGTCGGTGCCCTTATAGATGCCGGCCTGGATTTTAAATTCCTGGCTAAAGAGCTCAAAAAACTTAAGGTAGGCGGTTATGAGTTGAAAAAAGCAAAGGTCCGGCGCGGAGGGCTCTCAGGGATAAAATTCAGCGTTGTGATCAAAGAAGGCCGCGGAGGGCATACCCACAGGACTTTAGGGGAAATATTGAGACTTATAGATGACAGTTCCCTTAACCGTAGGGTAAAAGACCTCTCCAGGTCCATATTTAATAATATAGGTGAAGTTGAGGCCAAGATCCACGGCGCCCGGGATAAAAATAATGTTTTTTTGCACGAGCTTGGCGGCATAGATTCTATCATAGATATCGTAGGTACTGCTATAGGGATCGATACATTAGGCATAGAAGAGGTGTATTCCTCCGCCATACATTTTGGCAGTACATTGGTCAATACCATGCATGGTGTATTACCTGCGCCTGTTCCGGCAAGCCTGGAGTTGCTTAAGGGGGCCCCTTTCAGGATCTCTGATATTGATGCGGAACTTGTAACGCCAACAGGGGCAGGCATATTAAAGACGCTGGTAAAAAGCTTTGGTGAGATGCCGCAAATGCGTATGTCTCGCATAGGTCATGGCGCAGGGACGAGGGACCTTAAAGAGCTTCCTAACATGCTTAGGATCATAATAGGGGAGGAACAGGCGGCCTTTAAGAAAGATAATATATTTGTCATAGAGACCAACATAGATGACATGAGCCCGCAGCATTTCGAATATTTATTTGAAAAATTATTTAAGGAAGGCGCCCTTGATGCTTACACAACGTCTATACAGATGAAAAAAACAAGGCCCGCTTTCAAACTTACGGTCCTTACAGCTCCTCCTGTATTTGACAGGATATGTTCGGTAATATTCAAAGAAACACCCACGATCGGCATAAGGTTCCATGAACAGGGCAGGTTAAAACTGGACAGGGAGATAGTAAAAGTAGATACAGGATACGGCAAGGTAAGGGTAAAGTTGAGCAGGGGCCCGGATGACATCCTTACAGTTTCGCCTGAGTATGAGGATTGCGCCAGGCTCGCGAGATCTAAACAAGTGCCGCTTAAGGTAGTGCATGACGCGGCAAAAATGGCGGTTGTGTTATAATATGGACAAAAAAAATTATTTGGTGGTTTTATTGTGTTTAGGCTGCTTATTATCGGCGGCTGGCCGCGGATCTTGCGATACTATCTATACTAAAGAAGATAAGGAGATCAAAGGTATTATCGTCGAGGAATATAAGGACAGGATACTGATGTCCACCGCAGAGGGCGAGAAGATGATAATGAAAGACGACATCAAAGAGCTGTATTTTGATACTGAAGAGCAGAACCTGATCAAACTTGCGGAGCAGGCGCTGGATAGGGGTGATTATCTCAAGGCCTTTGTGTATTACGACAAGGCATTTAAGATAAATCCTGACCTGAAGGCCGCAAAAGACGGTATAGTCTTCCTCCAGGGGTATCTTTTTAAAAAAGATATGTCAAAAAAGGAACAGGATGTGATGAGGCGCAACGAATTCGAAAAGCAAGGCGCGGGCGGCGCATTGATAAAGACGGATGAGGAAAGGTTCAAAGAAGCTCTTGAAAAATTGAAGAAAACGATCGGGATATCCCTTGCGTCCGACGGGGCAATTACCAGGATCGACAGCGTCAGGCTCGGTTCCCCGGCGTACGAGGCCGGGATGCGAAAAGGTGATGTGTTAATAGCGGTATGGGGCCGGCTGGTGGGATACCTTTCTCTCCAACAGGTTGCGGAAAGGCTGCTTGAAAAAACCTCTATAGAGACGGCCTGTACCATTGAGCGAAGCGTTGACCTGGCAGGAGGCGATATAGGGGCTGATTTCAAAATGCAATTGGGCGGCATGACAGTAGCGGATGTGAACCCAGGCTCTCCCGCTCAACGTGTAGGTTTGAAGCAAAACGATATAATAATGGAAATAAATGACCGTCCCACGCGGTACATGCCTATTAAAAAGGCGCTTGAATTGATAAAGAAAGAGCAGGACAATGTTGTTATATTAACGTTTAGAAGAGAGATCACAATGTGGGGTAATGGAGGGTATTGATCATGGCGGCACATATAAAGTATAAAAGAAGGCAATACATAATAGCGCCGGCGTTCCAGTTGAAGTATGTCGGGCTTATACTGGCGCTTGTTTTTTTGACAGCATTAGCATGTTCTTATTTTGTTTATTACACCGTTATGCTTGTGCTGGGAGACAAGCTGGCGAATGTCTATCCGCAGGGGCGTCTTGTATCCATAGTCAATATGGTAAACCTGAGGATACTCTTAAGCATGGTATTCCTGATCCCGCTGGTATTCATATTGGGAATACTCGCTTCCCATAAGATAGCGGGGCCTATATACAGGATAGAAAAGTACCTTGGTTCAATGACTTCGGGGGTCCTTTCAGAAAAATTAACGTTGAGGAAGAAGGATGAGCTTGTATCGCTGGCGAACGGCATAAACCTTTTAGCGGACTCCGTTAAGACAAGCATCAGGGAGGAAAGGGAGCATCTTGAGAAAAGCGCCGCGTTAATAGATGCATTAAAGAAGACAGTCCATTCAAAGTCGATAGACCATGGCACGCTTGAAAACACGATAGACAAACTTAGCGATGAAGTAAATAAGGCTAATTCGGTATTGGGTAAGTATAAGATCTAATGCAGGGGTGTAAACCTTTTGCTACCGGTCAAAGAATGGATTCTTCCCCGTAACGCTTAAAGGTATTCCTAGCGCCTGTTTAACCGTTTCAGAAAATAGCTTCAGGTCAAGGCAGGCCCTTCCTATCGAATACATGACCCTGTTATCGGCATGGAACAGATTAGCGATACCCGCCGCAGAATCAATGGCTATTCCCAGGTCTATCGAGTTGTAAGCGCATATGCCACTTGTTTTTTTAAGTTTAATACAGGTAGGGTAGCCGCAATAACCGCAGTTAAGGCCCGCAGGGTTGGATTTAACGCCTACTACGAATATGGCAGGGGATGTTGCGATAGAGTTTGCGTCGCGCTCCATGCTGAGGCGGCTCTCATTTTTTGAGATCTCCCGCATCTTCTCGCATATTTTCTTCTTCGTCGATTCGTCATCGATCACGAGCGTCTCGATATTATCGATGCCGCGCGTCTTAGCCGCTGTCCGTGCGGCGACAGCCATATGTTTAATGACTTCTATTATGCCATCCCGTTCCAATTCGTTCGATCTTTTCATATCGCTCACCTCGCCTCAAGAATAGCACGCCGTATAATTAAAATCAACAGTTTTAGCGCACAAACAACCCAGACGGCGGTAACCTTGATGGTCGCCTTCGCTTTCTCCTCAAGAACCCATAAAACTTTTCTGTGTCTCCACTTAACTGATCGCGGGTCCTGTTGCAACCGAGGATTGTTCCAGCCCAAAGTCTTTTGTTCGCGGCCTGAATTTTTTGGGTCCTGCCGCTGCTCAACCTTTTCTTTCTAGGGGGCTCCTATGGGGTTTACAATATAGTGTTTATAGCTGCGTCGTATCTATATGCCCGCCAGGATTAGCCCTATCCCCAACTATAAGATAAAATGTATATACGATAATTTCATAATCCTAAGCGGCGGGCAACCCCATCCCATATGTCGCCCCCATACTTCGAAAAGGTTTCGCAGC
Organism: uncultured Planctomycetia bacterium; assembly: GCA_964534705.1. Lineage (GTDB taxonomy): Bacteria > Omnitrophota > Gorgyraeia > 2-01-FULL-45-10 > 2-01-FULL-45-10 > CAZHPY01. The sequence continues at coordinate 11,064 of CAZHPY010000044.1, forward strand.
GTCACCCAAAAAATTTTCTCATGGCCGCTCCACAAAGCGACTTTGGGCTGTAACAAGAGTTGAAAAATTTCATGTGAAGGAGTATAATCTTTCTCCACTAACTGAAAGGATTACCAGATGAACAGGTTTAAGACGAAATCGCTCGAAAATATCGAAGAAAAGATGTCTGGCATGGATACAGAATCTCTGAGGTTCCAGATACTGCAGAACGCTAAGAGCTTCAAGACATCATGGATAGACCTGGGGCAGGCGCTCTACAGCGTATGGAAAGACAAGATCTTCAAGGACTGGGGCTTTCTTACCTTTGACGCTTACACGGCCAAGGAGATCGGCATAAGGAAAAATACGGCGCTCAAACTGCTGAAAACATATTATTTCCTCGAAAAGGAAGAACCGCATCTTATCGACAAGGATTATGTAAAGACAAAAGACGCAGCTGAGGTACCTACCTATGAATCCGTAGACGTCCTGCGCCTTGCGAAGAAAAAACAACTGCTGGACAAGGAAGATTATACGCGGTTCAAGAGAGATGTGCTTGAGAACGGGAGGGATGGCCGCGAGGTAAAGAAGGACCTTACCGCTTTGATGAGGCAGCGGGAAGAGCTTGAGCCGGAAGAGGCTCGCAGAAAGAAAAGAGAGGCCACTATTAAGCGGTTATTGACGACGCTGCGCGGCCTCAAGACAGAGATAGAAATGACGAAGGTATTACCGTCGGACGTATTAAAACAGACCAAAATGCTTATAGACAGGATAGAAGCGGAGATAGGATAAATATGAGATATTCAAAAGGAACCGTAGGCAGGATATTTTTACTGAAATTTGATGATGATGATGTGCTGTTAGATGAGATCAATAAGTTTGCCAGGCATGAAAAGCTGAATTGCGCAGCCATGATCTTTTTGGGAGCTCTTAAGAAGGGCGATATCGTAACGGGACCTAAGAAACCCGTGATACCTCCTGAGCCGAATTGGGTAAAATTCAAAGACGGCTGGGAAGTAATGGGTATCGGCACTGTATTTACAAATAAAAAAGGGCCTCAGATACACATTCACGCGTCTATGGGCAAGAAGAACAAGGTCATTACCGGATGCGTCCGTAAGGATTCCAAGGTATTCCTTGTGATCGAGGCCATAGTTTTTGAGATCAAGGGCGTAAAGGCGGTAAAAGATATCGACCCTGAAACCGGGCTTAATTTATTGAGGATATTGTAGCGAGGATCCCCTCATAGTTCTTTGCGGACGTTATCTTTTCTCTTAGGCGTGAAGCCTGGGGCACGCTTTTTAAATACCAGATAGCTATCTTCTTCATAAATCCGATCTTGCCTGTTTTGCTCATATCCCTGTAGCTGTCCACATAGGAAAGATGCTTTTTGAGCGCTTTCTTTTTTTCTTCCAACGAAATATCCTTCTGCATAGTTCCGTTCGTAAGCGTGCTGTTTATCTGTTCGAATATCCATGGGTTGCCGAGGGCTCCGCGCGCAACGAGTATGCCGTCGCATGAAGTTTCATCGAACATCTTTTTCGCCAGCGGACCGGATAAGATATTACCCGAACCAAATACCGGTATCTTTACGGATTCTTTTATCTTCCTAATAAAAGCGTAATCTATGTCTCCCGAATAGCCCTGGGAGACAAGCCTTCCATGAACGAAAATTGCCGCTACGCCCGAATCTTCGCAGTGCCTTACCATATCGATAGTATCCCTGGCGATCTTTTTATCATATCCGATGCGGATCTTTATGGTTACAGGCAGTTTAAGGGAGGATGATAGCTTCTTTACTACGCCGTATAGGCGTGGCGTATCGCGCATAAGGTGGCCGCCGGATTTTTTCTTTATTACTTTTTTAGCAGGACAGGCGCAATTTATGTCGAGGAACGACAGTTTCACCCTCTCCAGGACCTTGTTCGCCGCATCAAGCATTATTGCGGGGTCCGATCCCAGCAGTTGTCCGGCAATAGGTCTGTCCAGGTCGGTTGTTTTAAGGATATTGAATGATTGGCGGCGATTGTGTGTAAGAGAATTAGAGTCAAGCATCTCAAAAAAGCAGAACTGGGCGCCGTGCTCCCTCGCGATGAGCCTGAACGGCATGTCCGTGCATCCCGACATCGGCGCAAGAAATACATTTGTATTAATATTCGTA
>CAZHPY010000045.1:0-12617 GCA_964534705.1 uncultured Planctomycetia bacterium
CATGAGAGATCTTTTATATTTGTAATTATGTATTATGGAGTACACCTTCTTTAATTTCTGTTCCAGGGGTTTTACAAAGAAGAACAAAAACGAGAATTTTTTTGCAAGCGCCTCATTTGTCATGAATATAATGGCCAGCAACGCGCCAAGCGTAATAAAGTACACTATATACTTGACTGTGTTATCAACGACGCCTTCCTTGACGAAAAACAGGGCTATGAACGCCATGAATACCATCGTGACAAGGCCCATTATCCTGTCAATAAGCACAGATGCCAACGATCCCGCCTTATTATCGGTTTTATGCGATAAGTAATACGCTTTTACCAGGTCGCCTCCTATCGCTGTCGGAAGAAAGTTATTGAAGAAATAGCCAATAAAGGTCAATGACACGGCCTCCTTGTACGTAACGGGTATCTCCTGCGCGTGCGTTATCAGCTTGAGCCTTTCGGAAGCAACAAATATGGCAACGATGAAGAGAAATACGCTTAGAAGGAATATTGGGACCCTGGTTGAGGTAAAGACCTTGATTATCTGTGGGTACTTATCCCTCATAATATATAGTAATAATACTATAAAGAATAAGCTTATAAATGCCCTGATAGCAGATGATAACAGTTTTTTCATGAGTATAATAATGTATCATAAAGCTATTATGTTGTAAAGAAAATTGAATGAAAAAGTCGGTTTAAAACGGTGCGGGGGTGTTGGAATCCTGTTCCTCAAGGATCGTTAACGATTCGGGGATGCCTTCCTGCTTTCTGAGGTCCTCTATCTTTTTGATCTGCCGGTCAAGCTGCTTGCGCCTGGTAGTGGTAAGGTTGTCGAACTCCTTCTGGACAGCCGCGATCTTATCCCCAAGGTCATCGAAAGACTTTGTGAACATCTCCCACTGCCGGTTAAACGCTCCCAGCAGGGACAGCATGTGGGCTGCGGTCTTCTCCAGGTTAAAATTATCTATTGCATGATGCACAACGGCCAGTATGGCATAAAGGGTAAGCGGCGAGCAGAAGATAACCTTGTTCTTAAGCGCATCATCGATCAATGACCTGTCATTTTCGTTTATGAAAGAATAAAGCTGCTCGTTCGGTATGAATAATATGGCATAATCCACCGTCTTCTCTTCGGGGTTTATGTAGTCCCTGTTCGTGACCTCCTTCATCCTCGCCCTGACATCGCGCAGGAACTGGTCCTTATGCTTTTGCCTGTCAGTGTCGGATTCGGTCTCCAGGTAGCGCAGATAGCTGTTCATGGGGAATTTTACATCCATATTCACTTTCAGGCCCTGCGGTAAAAAGAATGTGTAATCGGGCCTGGTAGTGACGGTATCCTGGGCCCTGTCTTTCTGGTAATTCACCCCTTCGACAAAACCCGCAAGCCTTAGTATGTCGTCGGCTATCCTCTGCCCCCATTGCCCGCGCGCCTTTGTGCTGACCAGGGCCGCGCGCAGCTGCGTGGTCGTATCGTGCAGCTTACCAAGCTGCTCTGCGCTTATCTTAAGCTGTCCGGAAAGCTCTCCGAATTTCATCTCACGGTCCTTCTCGAAATTCGAAACGAGGTTGTTGACCTTCTGGAGCTCTTCCTTCATCGAGACCAGGGTCTGGTCTATGAGCTTCTTTTTGGCCTCAAGCTCCTTTTCCCCTCCCTCGGTCTGTTTTGAAAGGGTCTCATTGGCGATCTTTAAAAACTGCTCCATGCTTTGCGAAAGAGCTTCGAAGGAAAGCGCGCTGAAAGACTCTTTCAACTGGGCCTGGTTGAGCCGCGCCTGCCGGTTGAGCCACATAAAGCCTCCGGCTATCAGTATAAGTGCGGCTGCAAATATTCCTAATCCTATAAATATCATGGTAGTTTAGCCTATTTCTTCGATTTTGCTACAAAACGCATCCTGAGATCATACAACATGGAACCCAGAGCCTCTTCCTCGCCTTTTTCCAGGTTTCCTTTGGTTTTTTTCTGGAGCATGTCGAGGGTGTCGATCAGAAGCTGCGCATGCTGGACATTCAATTCCTTTTTACTGGTCGCCGGATTTTCCAGGTCGCCAAGGGCTATAAGAGCTTCCATCATAAGGCCCGTTATGAATAATCCAAAGCTTACTTCAAACTGTTGCGGCTGGCCTTTATCTTCCGGTTTATCGGAACTTTTTTCCTTCTGCACAGAATTTTTCCATGATTCATCTACGTGTTTTTTTGCTTCGTCCATTTAATCCCACCATTCCTCTTGCCCCGCCATTTTCATTGACGGGAAATTATAAATACTCAACATCCTCTTTATCTGGTCTATCTTCTGCTCAGCCGCCTTTTCACCCTTATATATGGCTTCTTTTGCCTTGTCGAAGCCGATCTGGTCGATATTACCCAATTCCACTTTTATCAGCGTATCGGAAATGCGTGACTGGTATCTATTGAGCTCTTCTCCCATTATCTGGAATGACTGCAAAAGCATTTGGAATATATTCGCTATCTTTCCTTCTTTTACGCAGAACCCGACATCGACAGCTATCATATACCCCGGATCCAGCGACCTTGCAACTCTTGTCGGGACGCTGTTCTTTATGCCGCCGTCCACCAGGAGCTTGCCGTCTATCCTGACAGGATTGAATATGCCCGGCCACGAACAGCTTGCGCAGACGACCTTCTGCAGGTTGCCTTTCTGGAAAACGATCCTTTCGTTATTTTCTATGTCGGTCGTAACGATCGCGAGCGGTATCCTGCAATCGTTAAAACTTTTGTGTTCCGTCAGCTCCCCTACTATTTTTTCCAGTTTTTTGCCTGCAAGCAGGCCCATGCGTGGAATGGTAGGATCGAACACCGTCTTCCAGTTAAAGTTATGGGCCATCGCTTCCATCTTTTTCAGCGGGCATCCTACGGAGTAAGAGGCCCCTATCAGCGCGCCCATACTTGTCCCGACGATCCGGTGTATCGGGATCTTCTCCCTTTCGAGCACCTTTAATACGCCTATGTGTGCCAGTCCCCGGGCGGAGCCTCCTCCCAGCACCAGCACAACGCTTCTTTTTTTCTTAAGGAACTGGAGCATTTTTATACTCCTCTAATTTAATATGATGCCGGCATATCCGACAACCGATGAATGATCACCGGCAACGTCGCCGCTTGTCCGGTACATTACCAGGCGGGCTTTCTTAGCGCCAAGTTTTTTAGCCGCCGTTATCATTATAGCGGTTGGCGCAAAGCCGCACATGGTTATTCCCATTTCCTCTACGCGGTCTACGAGCGCCTTCTCATCAAGCTTTAGCACCGCATCTATCGCTTCGAAGTCCTTCTTTTTCGCCGATTCCTGCGGCTCATAGTGTGTCATGTCGCTGGACGCTATTATGGCCGCTTCCTTTTCCAGTTTAAGGTCTTTCAGCGATCTTGCCAGGCATTCGCCTATATGCCTGTATGTTTCAATGTCAGCAAGATTGACTACGACCGGTACAAAGGAAAAGTTACTGCCGAGTTTCTGAAGGAACGGTAATTGGACCTCTATAGAATGTTCATGTATATGCGCAAGCTCATCCTTACGCACCAAACGGCAACTTTTTAAGATACTTTCCGTTAATTCCGCATTCACCCTTACGTCACCGAGCGGGGTCCGCCAATAATCGCTTGCCGAAACGCTGAATTGCGAACCAAGGCCGGTATGATTGGGCCCTAATATTATATAAACCTTTTTCGGATCGATCGACCCCAGGACTGAACCTGCGACCTCACCGGAGTACATGTATCCGGCGTGAGGCAGGACCATGCCTATTACATCTTCCTTTTTTTTCCCGTCCTGTTTCAGCAGGCCCTCGACATCCTGCGACAGGACATCGCTTTCACCGGGATAAAACTGTCCGGCAACCACCGGATTACGTATCATACGCCCCTCATCCCATCATTCAAATATTTTTTCCAGATATTCCGCACCGCGGCGCACTTCTTCGCCGCTTGCCGGCTGATGGGCTTCTATGACCTTTATCGTATCCTTCTTTATATAAGGTTTCAAAATAGTAAAATCAAAAGTCCCTGTGCCCGGGGCTTTGTGGTCACCTGTTAATCCGATTATATCATGAAGATGGGTGCCAATCAAGCGGCCCGAAAATTTGTCCAGTAATTCCCTGTGCCTGTAAAACTCCAGCCTTTCAAAAACTTCCGCGTGGCCTACGTCATGCCAATAGAAAAGTTCTCCGGCCTTAAAATGAGAGAATATTTCTTCGAGCTCATCCATCAAGGGTATCTCCCTGTAATAGTACCTGTTCTCTACCGCCGGCGCCACTTTCTTTTTTGCGGCATAAGGAGCTATTTGTTCCAGGCTGTCTATGACCTTATCTACATATGGATCTTTTTTGGCGCGCCTTTCGGATATCATCTCGGCCTTTAATGCTTCGAATTTTTCTTTATCGCCGGCCAAAGCGGCCAATTCCCTTGTCTTTCCTTTAATATCGACCCTGCCGATATGGAAAACTACTGCTCTTGCGCCGAACTTTGCCGCGTAATCGATGGTATTCATAGCTATCTTCACCGCCCTGGCGCGCTCATTATCGTCTAAGGCGGACAGGGAGTAGTGGTCCGGCGATGCCTTATTGCTTGGTATCTCGGGAGGTAGAGGGCACATATTGTGAAGGCTTGAAACTTTTATTTCGCCCTTTTGGTACAGGCCGAGGATCTCATCGACTATATTCAACGGCAGGGCGAAACTCAGCTCGATCGTATCAAAACCCAACGATCTTATCTCGTCTACTATTCCTGCCCCGCTTGAATGCCTGGAAGCGTTCCATGAGGTTGATAAGCTGAACATGCTACTCCGGTTCAATAATGATCTCTGTGCAGGCGCTTAGGTCAAGGTATTTGCCAGCGACCCTCTTGACGTCCGCTGTGGTGACCTTTTTGATCTCGTCCTCATACTTATATAATATGTCATAACCTAACCCATAAAGTTCGTCAAGCGCGCTTTGGAACGAGTACGAAGAATTTGTCTGCATGAGCATCTTATAACTGCTTAAAGCTTCCCTCTTGGCAAAAGCCAATTCCCCGTCGCTTACAGCCGTATCCCTTACCGATCTTAGCTCATTATAAAGTTTTTCTTTTACAAGCCCGACATTTTCTTTGGTAGTAGCTACATAGATCAGCATGAAGCCTGTATCCAGGCCAAGTTTCTGGCTGCATCCAAGAGTATAGGCCAGCCCGGATCTTTCGCGTATCGCGGAGAACAGCCTGCCGGACATACCCGACAATATAGTATCCAATACATCCAGCGGATACCTGTCGGGGCTACTCAGGCTGACTGTCCTGAAGCCAAGTATCAGGAGGGTTTGCTCCTTATCCATTTTAAAGATCTCGCTGTGCGCTTTGGCCGCAGGTAATTCAAGCGCCGGCCTCTTCGGCAACTCCCGCGAAGGAAGGTCCCTGAACAACGACTCGATCTTGCGATATATGCTCTGGGGGTCGATGTCTCCCGAAACAGAGATCACCATGTTATTTGGAACACAATAAGTATGGTAGAAATTTAGGAGGTCGTCCCTCTGCAGTGAGTGGACGCTTTCCATTTCCCCGGCATAACGCATGCTGTAAGGATAATTTTCAAAAATACCTTTTCTCAGCAGAAGCACCCCTTTTTCAAAAATATCGCTATCCTCTTCTTTTATGGAGGCCATGGCGAGTAATTTTTCTTTGGACAATTCATCCTGGGGAAAAGCGGAATTTGTTACAATATCCTTTGAAAGCTCGAGGATAAAATCAACATCGCCCTTCAGGACGGTAAAACTCACCCCGAAACTGTTGAACCCGCTGAAAGATGTAAATTCCCCGCCCCGTTCTTCGATACCGCCTTTAATATCGCCCTCTCTCTTCTCTGTGGTCCCGTCGAGGAGCATCTTGGAAACAAGGCTGGAGATGCCATTATTGGCGCTGCTTTCAGCCAGCAAACCTCCCGTGAACGCTATAGTTACGCTTACAGCCGGTATCTTTGCATCACGCCTTGCCAGGACTACCAGGCCGTTATCCAGGACCTTTTTTTCGATCTTTTCTTCCGTAGGCGGCGGGGGCACCTTTAACTTTTCCAACGCAGAAGTTTCCCTGGGAACCAGCGTTACCTCGGTCATGTTGTCGTCATCCAGGTATTTTATAGCGGCCCGTCTTACGTCGATCTTGGCGACCTTTTTCACACCGTCAACATAACGCCGGGAGAAATCGTAATTCCCGGTGATCGTTTCATTTTCGCCCATATCACTGGCCTGCGCCTCTATGGTTTCCCTCGATAGTATATAATCGCTCAGCACCATATTTTTTGCCGCTTCAAGCTCGGCGTCCATTATACCGTCATTTTTTATCCTCTGAATCTCTTCCATGACCGATCTCCTGGACGCTTCTATGTTGTCCTGGTCCAGGACAAGGCTTATAACGAATAACCCGGGATCCTCCGGAGTGAAGTTTGACGCAGATACGGAATGGGCCGTTCTTTTTTGTTCAACCAGTGCAATATTCAGCCGCGAGTTGTTACCACGGCCGAGGATCATCGAGAGGACATCCATGGCAAAAAGGTCTTTATTGAGAAGTCCCGTGGAATGGAAGCCTATCATCATGTAAGACAGGGATGTTGCAGCCTTGATCTCCACCGCTTTTTTGCCAAGCTGCGGCGGTTCCGGCTCTCCAGTATACGGCGGCTTGTAATCCGGCCGCCGGAAATCCTTGAATTCTTTTTCGATCTGCGCGGCGGCTTCATCCTGGTCTATCCCGCCTACGACGGCGATAACGATGTTATTGGGTGTATAACGGCCGGTGTAATAATTGATAAGGTCGCTGCGCGTAAGTCCCTTCAGCAGGTTTTCATAACCGATAGCAGGATATCTGTATGGGTGCTTTATGTAGGAATTTAAAAATAATGACAGGGTGGTTTTTTTCTGTGGGTCATCTTCATTAAGCTTTACTTCTTTCAGTATTACTTCCCTCTCCTTTTCCATTTCCACCGGATCGAACGATGCGTTCAAAAGCATGTCTTTCAACATGCCAAGCACGTTGGGAAGATACTGCGCGGGGACCGTGACCTGATAACTGGTAAAATCGCTGGAAACGGCGCCGCCGAGGATGGCCCCGTAAGAACGCGCTTCTTTTTCTATGTCGCCGGCCTTCCGGGTAGCCGTTCCTTTAAAGACCATGTGCTCGACGAAATGCGACATGCCGCTGCCCAGGTAGCTGCCTTCGTATTTAGGCGCTGCCCTTACGGTCACGTCTATCGTTACCAGGTCTTTGGGAGCGGATTCTTTTACCAAAAAAGTGAGGCCGTTATCAAGGATCTTCCTTAAAACGGCCTCATGCGCATACGAAATATTACCGGCTAATAAAAAAAATACCGCGCAGGTTAATATTGCTCTTTTGACAGAGATCACACCGATCTTCGCTTTCGGCGTTTTCTTTCGCTCGGTTTCTCGTAGTGTTTTCTCTCTTTAAGGGTCCTTAGGATCCCTTCGCGTTCGATCTTTTTCTTGAAACGCCTCAATGCTTTTTCGAGCGGTTCATTTTCGCCAACGTTCACAACTGGCATTACTATATCACCCTTTCTTACATGTATTTGCTAATGAAGATTTTATCACAGCCTGCAGGTCTTGTCAATCATGCCGCTTACTTCTTCCAGCTTGTCTATTATTATATCGGCTTCCCTGAGAAATTGCTTTGGCAGGCTCGATGTAAGCGCTACGCAGAACATGCCGGCTTTTTTCGCTGAAGTTATTCCGTAAGGGGCATTTTCTATTACAAGGCATTCGGAAGGTTTTATTTTAAGGGCCTTCGCCGCTTTAAGATATGGCTCCGGATACGGTTTACCCTTCCTGACGCTGTCACCCGTTATCACGTGGTCAAAAAGCCTTTCGATGCTCCTGGGCAATATTTCCTTCACACCGGATCGCGTCGTAGCCGTTACAAGCGCCAGTAAAAAGCCTTTCTTTTTAAGGCAGGCAAGGAATTCCTTCGCACCCTTGAATACGAATCTCTTGAACCTGTTCCTGAAAAGCTTCTTGCGCGCGGTAAAGACCTTTTTGAATAGTTGTTTAGACGGACTTACCCCCGAGCCTTTTAAAAAATCCTCCATGGATTTTTGCCACCTCTCGCCTTCCCTTGTGTACACGTCAAAGCACTTTACGCTTATACCGTACGGCCTGAGCGCTTCATACCAGGCAAGAAAATGGTACGGCATGGAGTCGACTATTACGCCGTCCATATCGCATATTATTGCTTTGGGCCTGAATTTCAATTTGTGGATCACTTTTATACTCATCGGGAATATTCTATTTTTTAAAGGATACCGTTATTGCAAAAGACATCTTTTTTTGCGCGGCTATGCTTTTGGGGAGCGGAGAAAAAGGCGCCACCGCCTTAAGGCTGGTACCGGTTATATGAAGCAATACTTCGTCGGTCGTGGATCGCGACCGGTCTATATCATAACTTAGCAATGCGCCCTGGGCATTAAGTATGAATGACAGATAGACATCGCCTTCGCCTTTATAGAACCTGTAATTACCCTGGAGCCTTTCCTTTATCCTGCCCTTCAGATATCCGTAATAATTTATATAATCCCTGCTCGACCTTATGCCTGCTTCCTTGCCGTCAGCATTCTTAACCTGGCTTTGGGCTGCCGCTGTTTTAGAGGCCTGGCCGCTGCCGGTTTTTGCGCGCTTCCTGTTATAGTAAGATTTGTCATGCCTGGTTGCGGGATTTTCCGGAACGGACGGCTTTTTGACGTCAAGCTTCTGTTCTTCCGCATCCGGGGCGGCGTCCCGGACTGAAACATTAGCTATACTGAGGTTGCTTATATGCTTTAATATCACATAATCCACTATCACCGGGTCCTTTTTAACGAAATCATTCCTTATAAGGTTATGATTATAAAAAGGCACGGCAATAGCGCCATGCAGCATAGTCGAAATTATGATCGCGCTCCTTAATCCTAACTCCATATAAATAAAGTATAGATTAGGAAGCGCCGGATGTCAATATGTCAGTGTAATAAAAACGCTCTTCACGCAGCACTTTTTCACCCGTTTTATACGGGATCGGGCCATTGAATATAGGGCCGTCGTAAACAAAGGAGTGGAATTCGCCATTCTCGCCGCATGGATCTACATTTGCGGGTAGTTCCAATAAAAACTGCCTGTCAAACAGTCGCCCGGAAAATTTTTTGTCGAGAGCTTTTGTGTCGACACACGTAATGATCGCTTTAAAACCCGCCTCTATGAATGAGCCGGCCAATTCCCGCGTATCCCTCTTCCATATAGGAAAGACGGCTTCCAGGCCGACCTCACGAAGTCGGTCTTCGCGATACTTTTTTAAGTCTTCGAGGAATATGTCACCGAATGCCACCGCATTTACCCCGTCTTTCTTACGCCTCACGAGCGCCTCTCTCATGAGGCTTTCATATTCCTCGTTGCCGGATCTCTTTGTAATAAATATCTTTTCCAAAGGCAGCCCTATCGACGCAGCCTGCAAATCCAATAATTCCTCCCGCACCCCGTGCATGGAGATCCTGCCATAGTCTTTCGTTACCACCGTCAGGAGGGAGGCTATCTCGCAGTCAGCGTTCTTCATCAACTCATGCAGCGCCATCGCGCTGTCCTTCCCGCTGCTCCATGAGTGTAATATCTTTTTCATATTTTGATGCTTTTCTTGAATATGGGGCCGTCGAAGACAAGCGTATGGTACTCCCCGTTCTCGCCGCAGACATCAAACCCTGTTTTTTTGTTCATCGCGCGCAGTTCGTCAAGCGCCTTACTGTCCAGCTCCCTTCCGAGCCACTCTTCGCCAAGACAGCCTTTCTTTACATACGAAATGACCGCCCTGAACCCCAGGTCCAGTAATTCGTTAAAAATAACACATCTGTCCGCGCCCCAAAGCGGCATGACGACCTCTATGCCGCTGTGCGCGCTTCTCTGCTTTACCCAGTTTGGATATCCGTCGACCTCTGCTATGTCGCCCGTTATCAAAGCGTCTATTTTATATTTTTCCCTAAAAGAGCTGATAGCCTCTTCATAAGCGGTTTCGAGCGGCGGTTCGAGCGGTATTTCATAATGAGGAACGCCGATAGCCTTTGCCTGGCGTTTTATAACAGGTAATGGATGGGCGAGAAAATCCGTCTTTCCTTTCGGAACGAAGGTCAGTAAACACGCGACCTCATACCCCGCCGAGAGCGCCTTATAGAACGCCAGCGCCGAATCCTTTCCCCCTGTCCAGAGAACAGCGGCCCTCATTTTAAAATTTCGCCCTGATACCGGCATAAGCGTTTATTCCCGGCTCTCCGTCCAACCTGACCTCTTCGTAGAATTTGTTGAACAGGTTTTCGATCCTTGCGAACATGGTAAGGTTCTTTGTGAGGTCGTAATTAAAAGCCACGTCCACAGTCGTATATTGCTTTAATTTATTCTGCCCCGTGTCAAGCCTGGGGCCGGTATAACGTATGACAAGGTCCGTTTCGAATTTCGGAAAGACGACCCAGTTAAGCTGCATGCGCATCTTGTATTTTGCCCGTCTCAGGAGTTCGGCGTCCGTGGTCATATCCCTGGTCGGCATATAAGTGTAAGACAAGGCGCAGCTAAGTTTGTCGTATGGTTTGAATTTCAGCTCGGACTCTACCCCGTAGGACCACGCCTTGCTTATGTTCCTATACTGGGAGGTGTTCCATAGAGCATCCGTAGTGGTACCTATAAGATTCTTGAACCTATTCTGAAAATATACAATGGACGCTATTAGTTTTTCCCCGAACAGGTACTGGTCAATGCCGTATTCATAGGAAAAGCTGGTCTCCGGCAGCAGGTTGGGATTGCCTCCGCCGAACGCGAACATCCCGAAAAATCCGGGGCTCGAAGGCGCGTTCAACTGGTAGAGCGTCGGCGCCTTGAATCCTGTGGCTATGCCGCCCCTCACCTTCGTGGCGGTCGGGAACAGGTATGAGCCGTCTATCTTATACGTAATGTGCGTTCCGGCGTATGAGTGGTGGTCTACCCTCATGCCCTGGGTCGCGGTCAGCCTGTCCTTTAAATTTAACCTGTTTTCCAGGTAAAAAGAACCGTTCCGGGCAATGACCTTCTGCATCCTGCTAACGGAAGCATATGACTCAACATAACTGTGCGCCAATTCTTCCGTGTAGTCATAGCCGACTACTATACTATCAAAATCAAATACCTTGAACGTATTCTGGAAATCCGCCTTGAAATATTTTCCGAAATATTTATCGCGCAGATAATTGGAATTGGGGCCGTCATACTGGTCGTCGGAATCCTGCCTGAAACTGACCATCCAGCCAAGATTTATCTTATACATCCACCATTCGAATAACTTCTGTTCGATGTATTGCGTGAAATTATAATTTTCATGCCTTGCCATAAGGTTAGGGCTGTCTGTCCCGAAGTTATCATATTTCAGGTGTGAAAGCGAATAACGGAACGTTCCTCCGACAGTCATGTTGGCAGGCAGGTCATAATCTATCCTGGAAGAAAATACGGTGCGGTCATACGGGTCCCGTTCAACGTTATTATTCTTGGCCTGGGCAACGGAGACCCCTTTCGTATTGAATTGCGACCCGCCGAAAGTGTAGTGCAGGTTGTCGACATATGCGCCCATGCCAAAAGATTCATGGGTGGTGTAATATGAACCGCTCTCGACCGACGCCTCCACAAAATCGTTCATCGCCTTTTTTGTTTCCAGGCTGACCACTCCTCCTATGGCGTCGGACCCGTAAAGAGAGCTCTGCGCCCCTCTGACAACCTCCAGCCGCTCAATGTTATCGAGGGTGAGGTCCGTATAGTCAAAAGCGCCGTTAGTTGAAACCGGGTCATAAAGCTTGACTCCGTCCAACAAGAGAAGCGTATGGTTCGAATTAGCGCCGCGTATAAAAACAGACGTAGGGCCGTTGATACCGGCTTCGACTACGTCGGTAGCGGGGATGTCCCTTAACGCTTCCGCAAGCTTTGCCTGGCCTCTCTTTACCGTATCTTCTATTTTTACTGAGGTAACAGATGATGACGCCGATCCGAGTTTCTCCTGCGTCTTGGTGGGCGCAACAACGATCCGCCCGAGGTCCTCAACGGGGCCAAGGATGGCCTCTATGGGTGAGATCGCGGTCTCCAACATCTTCTTTAATATATTTTCTTCCTTTTTTTCTTCCGCGGCATACACATAAGCCGGTATTAAAACTATTGCTAAGACAACTAATATCTTCTTCATTTGTTTCTCCATAAACAAAAAGCCCCGCATCAATAAAGACGCGGGGTAAGTTCCCTGATTTTACTTAAACCCGTATATAGCGGCATTCTCGCGATGCCATAATATATAGGTAGGTCTTCTGACTGCCCGGCCCATTTTAGCTGCCTTCCCATTCTGCAAAATCTCAGAACAGTGGCCTGTTGCTAAATGGTTTAATATTGCCGGACTACAGCGGCGGGACCGTTTCCGTTTTCCCCCCAAAATTCGACGGGATTGGAATTCCCTTTTGAGCCCTTTCGGGCGCCTATATAGTGTAGTGTTTCAAAGAACAGATAAATTATAACGCGTTGCACCAAAAGGTCAAGAAAAATTTACTACTGCGTGCCTGCGATCAAAGTTTGTTCCAGCCCAAAGTCTTTTGTTCGCGGCTTAGAATTTTTTGGGTCCTGCCGC
>CAZHPY010000046.1:0-12475 GCA_964534705.1 uncultured Planctomycetia bacterium
TCCCTTCTTCAGGAGCTGCCTTTTAACAAAACGCTTCCAGTCGGCCCAGTAAGAAGACCCTTTCGGTTCCATCATGACTATCGGCCGCGGCTTTGACTTCCCGGTCTGGATCAGGGTAAGCATCTCAAACCCTTCATCGTGCGTACCGAACCCTCCGGGGAAAAGAGCCGTAGCGTCTGTTTCTTTTACAAAGACCAGTTTTCTGGTAAAAAAATATTTAAAATTTATTATTTTATCTTTTTCATAGATATAGGGATTGGGCTTCTGTTCAAAGGGAAGCCGTATATTCAACGCGAATTCTTTCCCCGCCAGGGCGCCTTTATTCCCGGCCTCCATGATCCCGGGGCCGCCGCCGGTTACTATCATATATCCTTTTTCCGTAAGCAATTCCGAGAATTTTTCAGCCATGCTATACTCGAGAGACGTTTTTTTTGTCCTGGCAGACCCGAATATGATGACCTTTTTGATATTTCTATAAGGAGAGAATATCTTGAATGAATACCGCAGTTCTTTCAGGGTATTATTAACAAGTTTGAGGTCGCCTCTGCTGTCGGATTCCATTCCAAGCTTAATCGCGGTCGTAAGTATCTGCCGCAGGAGGCGGCTCGTCTTCCCGGAACCGGCCCTTACGGCAAGTTCGCTTATCAGGCCGTCTATGTCCTTATTCCCGGTCTCGTATTCCCTGGACATTTTTTTATACATGCTACAGCCAGTTCCTGCGCTTGAAAAAGGCCAGCATGGAGATAGTTATGACCGCCATGATAGCTATTACGACCGGATACCCGAATTTACTGTCTAATTCCGGCATGTGCTTGAAATTCATTCCGTATATACTGGCTACCAAGGTAAGAGGCATCATTATAGTAGCTATGATGGTAAGGGTTTTCATTACTTCATTAAGGCGGTTTGATATCAGCGAGGTATATGCCTCCATGGCGCCGGTGATGACGTCCCGTGAGGCGCTTATGGTATCATTCAGCCTGACCAGGTTATCGTATATGTTCCTGTAATATATGACATTTGCAGGCGAGATAAACTCAAAATCTCCGCGCACTATGCTGGACATAACATCTGCCTGCGGACCGATCGCGCGTTTTAAGTACATGATCTCGTTTTTAAGATTATAGATCTTCTTAAGTGTATCCCTGTTAGGCGCGCCAAAAAGCTCGTCGCTTATTTCATCCACGAAAGAATCGAATTTCTGTATGACGGGGAAATAGCTGTCGATACAGGAATCCATTATGGAATACAGGAGCATATCGGCGCCGTGCATCATCATGGGGGACTGCTTTTTGCTCCTCTCCTTGCACACTGCTATGGAATTAAGAGGGCAGCTGTGAAATGTGATGAGAAAATTTTTGCCCAGGCAGCAGTCCAGCTCAGCGGTCTTCACCTTCTCGATCGTATTCGTACCGTTAGATTCGAGTGAAAATGCTATCAGGAAAAAATAGCCTTTAAATTTTTCTATCTTGGGGCGGGCGTTGGGCATAATAAAATCTTCTATGGTAAGTTCATGGAGATTAAATACCGATGTAAGGAAATCAATATCGGAATCCTCTATATCAAGCATATCCAGCCAGATAAGGGACTGCTCGTCCTTGACGGCTTCCGTTATTTCCTCAACCGAAAGGCCTGTTTTCAGGCCATGCGCGGGGTGATAAAAAAAAGATTCATACATAGACCTTCTCCTGTGTATTACACCTAATAAGTGTAATATATAACAATTCCCGTATCAAGTATTATTTTAATACCAGGTATAAGTTGGAAGGTAAAGCTACATCATGCCAATACTGAATCGATCATCTTCATGGCTTCGTCCGGCGAAAATGGTTTTTTCAGGCACCGCGATATTCCGAACGCGTCCAGGCAAACGTCATAGTCTTTATTATAAAAAGCCGTCATCGCTATCGTCGGGATACGCCGCAGGGCACTGTCCTGCCTGACCTCTTCGGAGAACTGGAACCCGTGTTTCTTTGGCATCTTCAGGTCGAACAATATACAGTCCGGCTTGATCTGCCGCGCCTGGTTTATGGCGTCCGACGGATCGTCATTTATTATGACCCTGTAACCATATAATTCAAGCGCCATTTCGAACTCTTGCAAAAAATCTACATCATTATCTACTGCCAATATCGTTTTCATTTATCAACCCTCCTTTTTATTTGGTATCAATTCAAATATATCATTAAGGAGGATTAAGTAAATCTACTTTTTCGTGGTTTTATTGACTTTTTTCTACCATCTCCAGGCAGCGCCGGCATAAATAGCCGTTTCTCTTTTTGACGCAAGCGCCTTCAGGAAGGCTTCGCCATCGCCTGCAAATATTTGACGTGACAACTCAAAACTGATACCGATGTCCTTATTCTCTATATCGTTTTTTAGCTTCAATAATATAGTATCTTTATCCGTGAGCCTGGCATTTGCGCCGAAGACTATCGCCTTTGTTTTCTTGTTTTCGTATTCCACTTCAAAGACCAGGCCTGTATCTTTTTTCAGTCTCCAGCTGCCGTATATCCTGATCGTTTGCGGCTCGTTCCTGCCGCGTTCAGTAACCCTTATCCCTATTTCGTATTGGATATATTTTTCCTTAAATACAGCCGCGCTTGCATCAAAAATAAATACGGAACCCGTGTCTTTGCTCAACACATAAGCTATCCGCGCCCTGTCCGTTATGTCCCAATGTCCTTTAAATACCAGCGTGTGGACAAGCTTCTTTTTCCGTATAAGCTCCGCCTTCTCGTATTGGTATATAAGCTGGTTATTTTTATTTATTTCCCACATGCCTGTAAAAGTCAGGATATCGTATTTACCGTCTTCTTTTCTTATGTGAAAAGTGAGCCTGTTATTTTTATCGGCCTTCCACGATCCGGCTATGTTCAATACATAAGTTACCCGCACACCCTCTTTTGTCATAGTCGTAACGGCGAATAAAAGGGATCCTTCATCTACGTCCAGGATCTCTCCCTGCAATGTAACCTGGTCGCCAAATGTCTTCCTGGCAGACTTATCCAATGTTAACCTTAATTCATGGTTATAAGTTAAGGACCATTTGCCGGAAAGCTTGATCTGGTTAGGGATGTTCTCGTTTCCTGAAAGAGGGAATTTTATATGGTATATCAAATTATTATTTTCGTCGGTCTTGAACTTACCGTCCAGTACCTTACGGAACTTAGGCAGATATACCAGCCTGTTATATGGATCGAGCTCGTAGCGGACTTTTTGCATGAACTAATTATACCACAATCTTAGTCCGTACGTAGGGACAGACACCTATTTATTTTGCTAAATAGGTGTCTGTCCCTATTTTGTCCAATAATTTTTATTGTAGTAATTCGATCCTTACTCTTATTGTAGCCGGCTTAAAATTGCCATTAAGATCATAAAACGCTTTTGCGGCCAAATCGATTATGCGCCCCTTTGCCACTAGTCGCTTGTTAGGCCCGCGGTCGTTTATAGTAACTATGATAGACTTGCCGTTATCCAGGTTAGTTACTCTTGCCTTAGTACCTAGCGGAACATCCCACATCGCCGCGTAATGGCCATTCCGAAAAAACTTGTTACCCGCGACCATAAAACCATAATACCACGATGCATCACCGACAAGGGTCCTTGCTACAACCGGCTCCTGAG
Source organism: uncultured Planctomycetia bacterium (assembly GCA_964534705.1). GTDB lineage: Bacteria > Omnitrophota > Gorgyraeia > 2-01-FULL-45-10 > 2-01-FULL-45-10 > CAZHPY01. The sequence continues at coordinate 3,631 of CAZHPY010000046.1, forward strand.
TTTTTTCAGCATAGGCGAAAATATCGATTAAAAGAACAAAGCACAACAGCAATGTTATCAACATGCGTTTTGCTTTCACCATGACGTAAGTATATCATATATTTTGGGTCAAGCGAAGGCGGGCCTTGCGGGGTCCAGCCTTAAAGCGGCGTTGAATAAATTTCCACACCTTATGGCGATATAGCAAAAATTTTAAATTCCTGAAAGAAGTTAAAATTTTGTGGAAATTTTTCCGAGACAATTTGGATGCCTAATCCAAATTGCCGTCCGCTGAAGGCGACCCCACAAGGGCCGCCGATCTGGTTGTTACTAAAGCTTAGGGTTAAGAGTGGAATTTTATCTGCAGAATCTGAAATGGACGAAGACCCGCCCGAAGTTCTTACTGTCTTTTTCTATCCTATGGTAAAGCTTTTTGACCTCCGGCTTTTCCAGGAACCGCAAAACATGCTTTTTTAACTGGCCGCTTCCTTTGCCCGGGATTATCTCTATCAATTCTATCTTTTTATCAACGGCTTCCCTGATCACCCGATTGAGTTCTGCCTCTATCGCGCCGCCCTGATCGAAAATATCATGAAGGTCCAATTTGATCTTAGCCATGAGTTAATTATATCACAAAAGTGTGATATAATTACCTTTGGGTAAAAAAAGGAGAAAACATGGAAAAGAATAATGCTGTAGAGCAGTGCGCGGAGTGCCCTCTTTGCAAGTTCTCAAGGAACAGGAAAAATAAGGGAATGCTTTATAACATCGCAAGAAAAGTACAAAGCACGTGCCCGGTTTGCAAGGAAGCGAATGAAAAATCTGGAAAGGACCTTCAGAAAAGCAAGTTTTTCTAGTTAAGAAAGACGCCTGTTTTCATTTTCTTTTGAAATATCTGAGCAATCTAAGTAACCTGTTTTCGGCTTTCATTGTAGCTGTTATGTAAAAATCTTTTTTATAAGCTGCTGCTAAAGGCAGGTCCCATTCAGCCGTATTCTTCTCTATCTTAGCCGTATTAGCGCTAATGATATCGCGTGGCATTTGCAGGACGTACTTAAAACGGGATTTCCTTAATAATTCTTCATTTTCCCTGGTATCTTTAGTCTCCTGGTCCTTGATGGGCTCAAAATACTCAGTGTATGTTATAGACCCGTCTTTATTTGTGGTAACCGTTACGTTTTTCTTGCCTTCAAATAATTTCCTTATATCATCGAATTCTACATCTAAAGCAACGGTCGTTATATCCCCTGTTTCGGATTTTTTATAGCTCTTTTTCTTTATAGCGCTAACATTAAATGCGTCCATAAAGTCCTTATCGTTTACTTCAGTCCCCATGCTGACTTTCGCCTGCTTTGCAAGATCACTCATCAGCGGTTTGGTGCCGCCGGGCTGGGCTTGGCGTTGGGCTTCTATTTTAGCCATGACTGCCTTCATTGCTTCCTGAGCATTAATAGAAAAGGATATAACAAGGCGGCCTGACATGTCATCATTCAGATATGTTTGCTGTTCATAGTCAACGCAGCCGCATAGCGCTATCAATGCAAAACAAACCGATGCTATCTTAAGCACTCTATCTGAATTACTCATCATCACTCCACTGTTCCTCGCGCGGTTGATCCGACGCATTCTTTTCCTGCTGTACTGGTTCTGACTGTTGCTGATCCTGCTGATCCTGATCTTCTTGTGTGGTTTCATTTGAAGTCATATCAGACTGTTCTGGTTCCGGCGCAGGTTGGGCATACGCATAATGCAGCGATGAGACACATAGTAAAACTATGATTAGCACTGCAGTTACTCTGATCTTTAACATCTCTTTCTCCTCCTGTTTTACTTATTCTCTAATAACGACTTCAGGTCACCCGCATTCTTCTGAAGTAATTGCTTGAGCGCGCTTACACCTTGCGTCTTCACTTGCTCGGTGATATTAGCAACGTATGGCTTTATAAGGCCCAGAAGCGTTTCCTGGAAGCCGCCGAACTCAGGCTTTTCGACTGTGCCTGTTATAGTAAATTTAAGGCTCGCGGGATCGATCTGGTTGAGCGCATCGCAAACGGCTGCTATCGGGATGAGCCCGACTACCGCAGCACCGCCCTGTTTCGGTCCTAGCGTCTGCCCTGTCAAAACAATGGAGTTTTTCGAATTTATAGCCTTGCCGGTTATCTTGGTACTGGAATCAAGCGTTATATACCCTTTGGTTATTTGAACAGGAAGTGAATCTTCATAGATAAAGCGCACGGCATTAAGGTCAACCTTATCAAGCTCTGCTTTAAAAACGGCTGTCTGTCCGGTCCTGGTAGTGCTTTTTGAAAATAACAACTCCAACTTACCTGCCCTGGCATTATCCTGGAATAGTTCTCCTCTTATATGCGCGCCGTCAAGCCTTGTCCCGTTCGCTGGATCAAAAGCGACACGCTTCAGGCCGACCCTTGCGTCTTTGATGTTTACGGGCCGGGCATTATGCGGCACGATATTTACACTGCCGTCAATATTCAGGTCCTTTATTTCAAATAGATACGTATCGGATGGCGTCTTAAAACTTATAAGCTTACCTTTTGGAAGGTCCTCCGTGACCCTCGCCACTTTTTTGCTGGCTTTCGCTTTTTCCTGGCCTTCTTTTGAGAAATTTTTCTTTACCTTTCCGTATATCTTGCCGAATAGGTCATGTTTTTCCTGGCCGCCCCTCCATAAACCCGCAATATCCGGCATCCCGCTTTCAGCTTTCTGGGTGTCAGCCTTGGACGCCGCCAGATTCTGTATATTAAAAGTGCCGTCGGATGCGCCTTCCATATCGATCTCGGCGCCTTTCATATTTACAGTTGAAAAAACGAGCCGTTTCGAAAGAAGCGCAAGAGGACTTATGTGGACGGAGGCAGAGCCTACTCTTATTATGCGCTTGTCCGTGTTCTGCGGATCGAAGACTCTCAGCTCTTTCATCGATAATGAAAGCGTCAGCGGCCAGACGTTGATCCTCTCTACGGTTATCCTGGCGTTCCCGCTCTTATTAAGATTATCTATTATGAATGCGCTCACCATAGGGCTTACAATAAGCCCTACCACTACATGGATCACTATGAGCGTGATAATTATAATGGCAATACCGGCCACGTTAAGCCTCTTCATTATGCCGGTCTTCCCTGTAGTCGCTTTCGGTTTTATTATGGCTGCTTTTACCGCCTTACCTAGAGTGGAGGAAACACTAGGTCCTATGATATTGCCTGCTTTCGTTACCAACTTAAACCTTTGGGCCCATTTCGAGAAAGCGGAATCCTTCATCTTCGCCGAATATTTTGCGAGGATAGGCGCGCTGATATTTTTAGCAATGAAATATACCGGCACTGACAAAACCGCTGATAGGAAGAGTCCGCCGGCAACTGTCGTCCTGTTTACGTCCAGATACGCGATCACCGGGCAATTTGTCACCATTCGCCAGAATCCGATCAGGTAATTCGCTTTTTCCAGGAGATATAAGCCGGCCGTATCTCCTATCTTGCTTATTCCTAAAAGATATAATGCCTTGAAGGCGGGCAGGGTCAACAATGTCGCCATGCGGTTTACTTTGAATATAAAAAAGAACAGCGCCAGAAGAAGCGCTGTGGTGCCATTAAGCGGCGTGAAACCCAGGAACATCCCAAGGCAGACGCCGAAGGCGATCTCACGCGGTGATATGTTTGCTTCCAATATACCTATTATTTTTGCCGGCAGATTCAGGAATGATAGCATGCGTTCCTCCCTGGCCTTATTCGCTCGAATATCTTCATAGCCATGAGGTAATTATATCACATTTTATGCAAAAACGGCGTCCCAATAAGAGACGCCGTTTGAGTTGTAAATTAAGGGTTGATTACGCTGCGGTGTAGATCTGCGCTGCGAGCTCATACAGCCTTCTAAGCTCTGTGCTATCGAATTTAGTAGCCTTGGGCAATATCAATATTATCCTTTTCTTTAACATGTCCTGTAAAGCTGCCAGATCTATCGGGCTGTCCGCTATCGCATCATACAGGCTTTTGATCTTGTTAAGATCAGTATTTAGATATGCCATCATGCTAAGAGTAAGGGCTTCAAACACGGGCAAATAATCACCGGCCTCGGAATCGTCTATAGCGGATATCCACGAGCCATCTATGCTCTCAAACATCTTAACATCAACACTTTCTTTCCTTGCGACAAGAAAAGCGCGATTCAGGGCCAATGTACCATTGCTGCGCAGGCCATGGATCTGGCTGACGAGATCTCTTGCGCTGGCGCGCTTTACCACCAGGTTAGGGAACAACTTTTTGCCGCTTGCGTCTGTCATAGACTCTATCTGGCTGATTGCCTTCCATACCGGCATCATCTGCGCTTTCTGGGTTTTTCCTATATCGTTCTCTATCCCTATAAAGAATAATTTTTCCTTATTCTCTGTCAATATGCGCAAGAGGCTGTCCCTGAAGTCCGTATTGCGGCCCTGCAGATCCTCGGAAAATCTGGCTGCAAATTCTTCCGTACTTCTCCTGCGTATCATGTCCTCAGGATTTACATCTACTTTTAATGGCGCGACCCGGACCAGCCTGCTTTCCACCCATGCGTAACTATTTTCGCCTTCCTCGCTCATCCTAAGCGTCACAACACGGTAAGAATTCTTATCATCGAGCAGTTTTATTCCTTCCTGTCCGAATACATCGTTGTCACTAAGAAAGGTAACTGCGCCCTCGACTTCGCCCCTTACATCAGCGGTCGTGAATAGCCTTTTGCCGGCAAAGATGTCAGCGGCGTCTTCGGGCCTGAGTGTTTCTATCAGCTTCTTTTCAACGTCGTCAAAGTTATAAGCCGGGCTGAGGTTTTTTGCTTTTTTTAGTCCGGCATTGGATAACAACCTCATGGAAGCGATGGCTCCGTTCCTGTGGAATGCCTTAGCCAGGGCGACATTCATAAAGGCCTCCGGGGCGCCGCTCGTTCCGAAAAAGACCTTCACTTTTCCATCGACCCTGCCCAATGAGGCCTGCAGCCCATGGACAAACGTTCCGTCCTGGATGACTTTAATGCTCATCCCCTTGCCTTCCTTATCTGCGATGTCTATGGACTCTACAAGGCCTTCGAGAGCAGTATCATTTATGGCGATATCCTGCAGGACTTTTAAACCGGCCTTATCTTCATCGCTCATTTTAAATTCTTTAGAGTACGTTTCGCAGCGTACCAGGAATTCCAATGTCAATAGCCTTATCACATAATCCCTTAGCTCCTTTTCGCTCCTGGATACCCCCGAAGCAACCAGCTTCTGTATGACAGCGCTGTTCTCCTGGAGATTTCTATCATATATGCCTTCCAAAGCCATTCGCTTAAACACTTTTAACCTGTTCGTTTCACGCGCCCTGCCAAGAAGTACAACCTCTATATTATCTATACCTGTGCTGTTGGCCTCCGCGATCCTCTGCAACTGATGCCTTATACTTGCCCCCAGCTCGATCATGTCATTCTCATCTATATATGGCCCCGGCTCCAGCGGTTCCCGTTCAAATTCCGCGACTTTTTCCTCCGGCACGTTGGTGATTATAGCTAGCGCATATACGTCCGGCGCGTTCCCAAGGAGCGCTGCATCGCCTTTTGCGCTTACAGCTATGGAGGTACCCCCTGCTTTGCCTTCCGCTGTGGCATTTGTATTTTCAATGACATCCAGGGCGATCGATACTACTTCCATCCCCTCTGCGCCTATCTCCTCGCCTCCGACAAAAGCATTCTCTATAGCATCCCTCAAACCGCCCTCAGATACCGTTACTATTATCCTGTACCCGGAAAGGTGAAAGACCACCTGTATCTCTTCTTTGGCTAATCCGTCTGCGCCATCCTTTATGATCTTTACCTCGGACTTTGCGGTCAGGTCGCTTACCTTACCTCTGTAACCGTCCGCAACTACCGCGATCGCCGCAGCCATGGTCGCATTTGTGACCAGGCTATATTTGTCCAGGACATCCTGTGTCGGCATTTTTCCCGCTTTTACACCAAGCCTGGCTATCATATCCCGGTTTACCTTCGTATCAAACCTGCCGACTGGCCCCCTGACCATCCCGTTTATTATCCTGGCCAATTCTTCGGAATGGATCCTTATAGTATCGACCGCATCGAGCGACCTTCCGCGCGCCTTTAAAGCCTGGATATCATAATCTGTGAGCTTGAATTTGTAGTCCGAATTTAACAGGCTGTTAAGCTGCTTTATCGTCACTTTATCGCCGTTGATAGCGCGCTGTCTGGCATACTCTATTGAGGCACGGTGCGCGTCGCTTATCGTTACCATGCCGCGGGGAGCTATAGTATTGTCGGAATTATAAAACGATAGGGCTAATGCCGCTTCCTGGTGGGACAGGCCCAGTATGACCTCTAAAAGAGAATGCAAGACCGTCTGCGTTATAGCATTGCTTCCTGGCTTTGTGAAATGTTCTTCGAAAAATATTTTTGGTATATTTATGGAGAGAGCCCCTGTGGACTCGTCGTAAGTGACTACTTCCTGATAAAAATTACCCTGGCTGGTCCTGAAACTGTTCTCATCTTTTAAGTCTATTAAATTTACTTCTATTTCGTGGAGGGGTTTACCTTTATAGAACGGGCTCCTGATCTTGATATTCAGGTCGCGGAATGAGATCTGCCCTGTCAGCGCATCGGCGATCTTATCCAGGCCGTCTTTTTCTTCTTCAGTAAAGAACGTCGGCGGCGCTTTTGACTGTATGATGTCCCTCATCCGGATCAATTCCTGCCGCGTCATATTTCGGCTAAAATTAGCCCTTATCCTCGCTATAAGATCATCGTATTCTGTCGATCCAACGATAAGGTCGGGTGTCCCCGGAAATTTTAAAGTAGGCGCTTTGGGAGGATTTTTCTGCGATGCCAGATCGTCGTACTTTTGTGTCACCTCTGATCTAACTGCTTCACTCCTGGCAGGGTTTATAGTCCCGCTTGCAATTGAAGGAGCAAGAGTGCTACCTGATGGATCTATATAAGTTTGTTCTGCGAACAGCTGGCTGGAAATAAACGTTGCTGCTAATATTGCGGATAAGGACTTAAGATATTTTTTATTAAACATCAAGTGCCTCCCTTTTTAGTCACTTAAAACAACGCAACAATTACCTTACCATATCGTATTATAGTATGTAAACTTTAAAATTCTAAATTTTTGCTATTTTAACTAATCGGATGGAATTATTTTGCGGCGTAAGACCCGGCTAGAACTATTTTTTTGTACCCTGACCCTAAAACTTCCATTTACAATAAAAAATAGAACCGTCCCCTTTATCTAAGAAGTGGGTATGGCTACAAATTATTGACTTTTTCCCGTGTCGTCTTTAAAAACCTGGATAAACTCCGGAGCAAGCTTCTTTCCCAGGCTTTGCGCCTTTTCGATATCCTTCCAGGCTTTTTTAGAATCCTGGCTAAAATAATAAGTTATCCCCCTGTTGTAGTATGCATCAATATAACCGGGCTCTATGCTTATCGCTCTATCAAAGTCATTAACAGCTAGTTCATATTCACCCATTCTATAATATGCAAACCCCCGTTCGTTATAGGAAGGCGGATACACAGGGTTAAGCTTAACTGCGGCATTTAATTCGGTAATAGCTCCGGTCAACTCGCCCTTCATGCGATGATCGATCCCTTTAAATATATGAATTGCCGTCTCTGCCGCGATCTTATCGTTCAACGCATCCGTTATGATTCTTAAAGCGTTTTCGGCAGGCTGGCGATCGGGATCCAGCTCCAGACTTTTATGTAAATCCTTCTTCGCTTCCTCGAATTTGCCCTGCATAGCATATGCTAACCCGCTATTATAGTGCTTATCCTCGAAATTTTGGGAATTGCAATATGCGGGAATAGGCCAGATAGCCCAAGCGGCTAAAATGGTTATCAGGAAAAATACTTTGAATTTTTTGTTCATATCGCATGCCATATCCGAGCCTATCCCTTTACCCGACCCTAAAACATTTATCTGCGGGTGCCCCTTCTCTGCTGCCTGGCGTCTCTGACATCCTGCTTAAGGTCCTTGCGCAGATTTCTCATGTCCTGTTTGCTTTCTGCCCTTTCCTGAACATTTTCTCTGTGCGTTGCCTTCAACTGCTTCCTTAGTTGATGCGCCTGTTCCTTATCGCCTGACTGCACTGCCGTATTTATCTGCTCTTTGATGGCTTTTTCCTCTTGCTTTGCCGCAGCGCTTTCTTCCTTCATTTCTTGCTTCTGTTCCTTTATTGCTTCCTTGTCTTCCCGTATTTCATTCTCTGCTAATATAAAAGCCGGGCTAACTAAAAAGATCAAAGCTGCTAATCCGATACAAACCATTATTCTCTTCATTTACTGCCTCCTTTATTTAACTAACCTTCATTCCCACAACCCAACCTATTCCTTTAATAATTAAAAAGATCTTTCAATGTATAATTCTTTTTTGCGGCCTTGTTCAGTGCACCCAATATCTTACATTGCACATTCGGTGTCAAGCGCCTTCCTTTAACCGCTCGGCTTATCATCTTATATGTTATCTGCTCCGTTGAGTTCTCCACAAGATCATGAGGCTCTAGCCCATGCGCTACCATGATCTTCCCTATCGGCTGCTCGCCCAGATCCCTTTTTATCTCATCTGTCATTTATTTAACGCTACTATCTTGAAGCAAGGAACATATATAGCGCAAGCAAAAACATCACCGGCGAAGCTATCATGCTGACCCATAGCGGAATAACTATTTTATCATTAACCACTACTTTTGCCTTAAATATCACTCTCAAAAGCTGCGCTATGGACATTATAAAGAATACCGCGGCTGCTACATTTAGTGCTGTGGTTTGCATATATGTCTCCGTTCATTATATAGGTGTCTGTCCCTATTTACTAAACTTTGTTGATTGTTGAGAC
>CAZHPY010000047.1:0-12401 GCA_964534705.1 uncultured Planctomycetia bacterium
TTATCAGGCGTCTGCTTAGCAGGATCTCTCCTAATAATTTTTGCTTTCTATCCATCTTTACTCACTTTCCGGTTTTAGGTAATAGCCCCGACCATATAAAACTCTTCTTCCGCTCTCTGGTCAAGCCTGCCCGATATGATCTTTTCGCACCCCACAAGCGTGTCTTCCAGCGATACGTATTCCCCTTTCTTGCCAGTATATGCCTCCGCCACAAAGAAAGGCTGGGTAAGAAAATTCTGAAGTTTCCTGGCGCGCTCATATATAATACGATCCGCGCCCGACAGTTCGTCTATTCCTATGACCAGGACTATACGCCTCAATTCTTCGTATTTCTGGAATATCCTGATCGTTTCCTGGGCAATTTCAAAATGCTCCTTCCCGACGATATCAATATCAAGGTTCGCGCAGGATGACATGAGAGGGTCTATGGCAGGATAAAGTCCAAGCTGTATGCGTTCTCGCGAAAGCACTATTATCGAATCAAGAAAACTGAAGAGAGCTACGACCGCCGGATCAGTCAGGTCGTCAGCCGGAACATAAACCGCTTCGAAAGCCGTTACAGAACCGCCCGCCTCTTTTGATGACCTGATCCTTTCATGAAATTCACTGGCCTCCGATATCAACGTAGGTTGATATCCGGTTTCTGAAGGCACCCTTCCGAGGAGCGTCGATATCTCCGCCCCTGCCTGCACAAACCTGAATATATTATCAACGAAAAGAAGGACATCCTGATTCTTGCGCTGGATCGACTCAGCCATTGTAATACCGGTCATTGCCACGCCGAAACGGGCGCCGGGCGGCTCATTCATCTGGCCGAATACCATCATCGTCTTGGATAATACGTCGTGTTTCAGCAGCTCGAAATAAAGCTCGTTCCCCTCTCTTATGCGCTCTCCCACCCCCACAAAAACACAACTGCCATTATATCTTTTTACTATATGTTGAATGATCTCCAATGTCAAGATGCTTTTGCCGAGAGCCGCACCGCCCAGTATCCCCGTCTTGGAACCCTTAACAACAGGATAAAGAAGATCAATGATCTTGATGCCTGTCTCCATAACCTCAAAGGACCTTCTTGCTTCCTTGGTGGACTTCACGTAGCTGCCCATATCCTTTTTCCTTATGGAAACTTTCTCCGGAGCGGATATGTCGCCCTTATTATCTATGGGTTCGCCGAGCATATTTATTATACGGCCATAAAGGACGTCTCCCACGGGTATCTGTACGGCGCTTCCTACCACATACGCTTCCTGGTCACGCCGAAGATTTATCGTAGAATTTATAGCTATACAGCGCGCTATATTACCCGGCATATGCTCGGCAACTTCCAGTACAACTTTTTCGTTATCGGCATTTTGAGTATTTATAACACTGAATATATTGGGTAATTCTTCAGCCGTGGCAAACTTTACATCCACAACCGGCCCCTGCACCGATACTATATTACCCGTAACCTTTTTTGGATTTTGCGGTGTCATATATTTTATCTCATTGCTTCGACGCGTATAATACCCTCGCGCTAAAGAGCTCCCGCATATTGCGGTCTATCAGCTCGTGCCCCACGCGGAAATACTGAAGCCTTAATTTTAGATCCAGTTCCTTCAATTTGCGCGAACTTTCTTCGAGATGGACAAAGCGCGCGGCAAATTCCGCCAGGCGGCTTAGTCCGAATATGTCATACAACCTGCGTTCTATCCACAGATGTACAAGATACTCTATAATATCCGTGACGCTTGATTCCATTATTAGATCGTTAAAGGCGCTTTCCCGGCTATTTTGGGTCGGGACATACGGCAAAATTTGCGCTATCTGAACCCGCTGGACCGTAAATGAAACCGGCATAGGATAGACAACCTTTAAATACCCTATCTCTTCTTCAAATAGTTTGTCTAAAATATAATCCCTTAGCTGCATTGCCTGATCGGCGCGCTCCTCATCATTGATACCGCCAAAAGCAGTAAAAGGGACCCCGCACTCGCTGGCATAGGACTTGCCGCGCTCGCCGACCACAATAAGACTGCCGGGCATCTCTTCGAGCTCGCTCAGCGCTGCGGTAACAACACGCATATTCAAGCCTCCCAGAAGCCCGCTGTCAGAAGTGACCGCCACTACCATTTTGCGTCGATTCTTAGGATTTAAAAACAAGTGGCTTACGTATTGGAGATCGAAAAATTCAAAAAAACTTCCTATTTCCGACAGAAATTCTTCAGAAGAATGGATCTTGCGTTCCAGCGACCTGTATTGGGATACGGCTATGGTCTTTAATACCTCAAGCAGAGCGGAAAGACCTTTATTGAATTCCATTTCTTTTTTCAGGCTTACTACCGTTTTCACCGCGTCTTCCTCTCTACTGCCGCGCCCTCCCCTTAGGAAAGGCGGGTTTACTTCATCATGTCCCTAAGATACTCCTTCAGCGATTCTCCCAGCAGCCGCTTGAGCTCATCGCTCAATTCCCTGGTGTCGCGGATCTTTGCATAGAATTCAGGGTGGTGCTTGATGATAAATGAAGGAAATCCCTCCATAAACTGCCGTATCTGGGCGGATGATAAGTTATCAAGAGCCCCGGCATTAAGCGCATACAGGTATATTATCTCATTTTCTATGGAAACCGGTTTATTCTTGTCCTGAATGATCAACTGGTTTATCGACTCGCCGCGCCTTATCTTGGCATCCGCTGTCTTGCTAAGGCCCGTTGTACGCAACTGGGTCATCTGCAGGAGTTCTTTATACTGGAGGTAATCCAATCTCAGCGATTTGCTAAGCTCCTTCATGGCAGGCCATTGCGCCTTATTGCCGATACGGGAAACCGAGAGCCCGAAATCTATCGCCGGTTTAAATCCTTTATTAAAAAGGGATGTCGAAAAATACAGCTGACCGTCAGTCATGGAGACAAGGTTTGTAGATATGTAGCCGGTAACGTCACCCTGCAATATTTCTACGATCGGAAAAAATGTCATGGAGCCTCCGCCGAGTTCCGGCTTTAAATAACCGGCGCGCTCCATCAACTGGGAATGTATGTAGAAGATATCGCCCGGATAAGCTTCCCTGCCCGGCGCGCGCTCCAGAAGCAGGGAGATCTGGCGATATATCCACGCATGTTTGGTCAGGTCGTCAAAGATCACAAGGACATCCTTCCCGCTATACATAAAGTACTCTCCAAGCATGCATGCGGTATAAGGCGCTAAATATTGCTCTCCGGTGGATAAGGAGGCTATGCCGCTCACGACTATTGAGTACTTAAGGGTTTCTTTCTCTTTGAGGATATCCAGTATCTTAAGAAGGCTGGAATACGGTTTTCCGATGGAACAGTATATACAGACAACGTCCTTTCCTTTCTGGTTTATTATGGCATCCATAGCAACGGTGGTCTTACCCGTCAACCTGTCTCCGATCAAGAGTTGGCGCTGCCCCTTCGCAATAGGTATGATAGCATCCAGGATCAGCGTCCCCGTTTCGAGCGTCTCTTTTACCGGTACGCGCTCCATGACCCCCGGAGCCACCCTGAATACCGGATAATGCCCCTTTGCCGGTATCGGGCCAAGGCCGTCCTGCGGCTGGCAAAGGCCGTTAACTATACGGCCAAGGAAGGCATCCGATACTGGAAGCACCAATGATTCTCCTTTATTATAAACCTCATCGCCGGCGCGGATAGACATGGCGTCTCCCAAAACCAGTATCTGCACATCCGTTTCAGTAAACCCCATTACCAGGCCCAGCGCACCGTTTGAAAACTCGACGATCTGGCCATTCATGCACGAGGGAAGCCCTCTGGCAATAACAATGAATTTACGGACAGATTGGACATGGCCTATTTCCCTGACCTCAAATTTTGTTCCCGTCTTATTGTCTGTCTGCTCCATGCCTGGCCTTCCTCGCCTCTTCCTGAATCTTATTCTTTAAACTGCCGTCCAGCACAAGGCTTCCGATGTTAATGATGATACCCGTAATTATTTTTGGGTCGATCTCTTCTTTTACCTTTATGTCTCTCTTCAGGACTTCTTTAAGTTTTCCGGACAACGATTTTCGCTGCGCATCGTTCAGAACGAACGCGGATACGATCTTTATATCTCCGGCGTCCGGGGGCAAACGCACGCCCTCCAATTGCGCAAAACCGTCCCTGATCAATTCCTCAACCCTCTGTGAATGCGCGTCCCGCTTAAATTGTTCCGGCAGGGTATGGTGGATAAGCTCGCACGCCCTGTCAATAGCTTCATTCGCGATCTTCTCGTCTATCTCAGACAGCAGATGCTGCCTTGTCCTGTCCGCCTGTTCTATGATCTCATCGCTTTTGGCGCGCGCTTTCTTTAATACTTCATCCGCCTCGTTATTGGACTCCCTTACTATACGTATTTTCAGATTTTCGACTTCTTCGGCTGCCTTGGCCATCATGTCCTGGACCTTTCCCCTCGCTTCTTCAAGCTGACGGTTTGCCTCTTCCTCCTTTTTCGTGTAATTCTGATTTAGCTCATCCAGATGTCTTGTTGCCGAAACGATATTACGGGTCAACATACGCCTCAACGTTATTATAAGTGCCGCAAAAATCAATACCTGAAGCAAAAGCAGTGAAATAATCATCATATTTTTAACCTCACATTATCTGTCAAGACACGATCATGAAGAACTGAACAATTGAAATACAACAAGGATGGCAACAAGCGCCAGAGCTTCCGCAAAGGACAAGGAGATGATCATTGCCGTAAATATTTTAGGGGCGCTGGATGGATTTCTGCCTAACGCATTTATACTGGCAAAACTGCCGGCCGCGAAGACAGCGCAGGGGCCTAACAAACAAAAGCTGAAAATTATGATTAACGCTACATTACGACTCATACTTTCCTATCCTATTCTTCAATGATAACCGTCACTTTATTCTGATCGACCTTCGCGATCCCTCTATGAACTGAAAAGGTTTTTCCGTCTACAAGCAGCAAGCCGGAAATAAGGCGGCTTATAAAACGCTTGTGAAAAGGCAGTATTTCAAAAACTCCTTCTTCCCCCGGAAGCATTATGCTTGCTGCCTTGCCTTTAAAAACGACTTTTCTCGGATTTAAGATAGATACGTCGAGCAACATGCTATATCATTTTTCCTCAGGGTCGCCTCCTTTTTCAGGGCCACCCCTTTCCCCTTCTTCCCGGGAAGGCTTTTCCGGAAACGCGCTCTTTTTTGCCGATAAGAGCGCTTCTTTGGTAAAACGAGCCTGATGATGCCAGGTAAAGAAGAGAACGCCTGCCATAAGTCCTATGAAAGTAATTATTATGAATATAACTATCCAGGTCATAGTCTTATTCGGCTCATCGGCCTTTATCTTCGTATCAGCGAGCATTTCAGGCGCGGGCGGCCCTCCCGCAGTTACAAGGATCTTTTCCATTTTTGCTATATCTTCCTTGACCTGGTCCATAACAATAAGATTTTGGCGGTAGATACCTATGTGCTGCGAACGGCTTACCAACTCATCAGCCTGATCTGCAAGTATCCTGTCTAATCTCGGATAGATCACATCGGCTATCTCTTTGCCTTTCTCATAATATTCCGTTTTCTCCAGTTTATTGATGATCACATCTACCCGTTTCTTCGTATCTTCGATCTTTTTTTCAGGGATAAACCAGACATCGTTAACCTCTACCTCGAATATCCTTATTTCAGCGGGCTCAAGTTCCAGCTCCTTGTAAACATAGTAAATAGACTTGTTGGCATCATACTCCAATTCCAGGCCACCCAGATCCATGACATCATTCGGCGTAACTTCCTGCGGCAGATAATTCTTGATCTGGACTTTTTGTCTTTTCATCGTCGACGGATTCACTGCCGTGATACGGAATCTAACGCTTCCCGACAGGAGACTGGTGGAGACGATAGGCGTATCAACACCGCCGAACTTCGACTCCATTATCTGAAGAGTCGTGTCTACGGCGGAACCAATGGCCTCCGTCTTTATACGCACTTCCTTCAATGTGGGATTTTCCTTCAGCGTCTCTCCCAGCATCTCCTTTAGATCATAGCCTTCTTCGCCGACTAGTTTCTGTAACCTGCTCGAGATCTGGTTGATCGTCTTCGACATGTCTTTGCCGTCGCCTTCTCTATTCATCATATTGGGCAGCGAGTCTACCGACTCTTTAAGACCTTTAAGCGTAAGGGCGATATTAACATTATCTTTTGTGAGCAATACAGCCTCGAGGGCCTTAATGGACTCCAGCGCTTTTTTAGCCGCGCGTTCAGCTTCAGGCGCCGCCGCGGCCAGACCAATAATGCTTGCGATGGAGGCCGATTCCACCATTCCCGAACCCGTGACCATGCCGCCTGTGATCTGTTCGGTTAATATATATGTATACGCCTTGCCTATTTCGAATCTTTCTTTATTGACCGGCAGCTTATATGTATATATCGCGGATGAGACTGACACGTTCACACCGGCTATTTCGGTAGTCGTATTGACATAAGTTTTATCTGTTGGGAACATTCCTTTTTCAATAGCCGCATTATCCCATGCATATATATCAAGTAAAGGGGTAAGGGGGAAGGCGCCCTTGGCTTCTCCGGGACCCTGCAGTGAAACTGTTATATTGTCGCCTGGGAGCACTGGATTAGGCGATACCGTGGCTTTCCACGAGTATCTTGAAGCTGTCTCTTCGAGCACTCCTGCCGCCGCCAATGCGGCCTGTCCGGCCGCGATAGACTGGTTCGCGCCCATCTGCAGATCCTCTATGGCCGCGTATGTGCGCGATTCAAAACTGGTCAGCGTCGCATTTACCGAAGACTGCATCTCCTGAGACGCGTTTTGAATGGTCTGAACAGTTTCGTTCATTTTATTCTCGATCAAGATCGTTTGATTGCCCAGTTCCGAAGTGATCTCTGCCTGTATCTGAGTCAGTGGAACGTTTATCCTTTCAGATACAAGGTCTGTGATCGTATCCATGGAAACGGTCGGTATTAAATTGACCAGGAACGGCGTCCTGAATCTCCCTCCCACGGCAGTTTCGATCTGGGTGATACCGCTATAAACTATGCTGGTATTCAGGCCTGTGCTTGGCCATTCCAGATTGAAGAACCCGGCCTCTGTAGTATTCGATGTGCTCAATGGCGGCATTACTTCTGTGCCGTTCGGGTAATACATCTCAACGGAACAATTGGTCGCTATCGTATAGAAGGTCCCATTTTCATCACGCGCGCCCGCGATCGAACCGTCTCTTACGAGGTAGCTTCTGAAAGCCAGCATGTCGGTATCCGGGTCGTATGAGTATTCCGTCCGCGCTTCCCATACGTGCACAACTTTTGACTCGAGATAAACAGTTACATTCTTGTCGCTATCAGCGGCATATTTAGCCGTAGCGTCGCCGTAATCATTGTGTGTCCATAACGCCTGCCATTGGGCATTATACGGGGTCTTGTGTAATATCGGCGAGGCCAGCCCTGACTGGCTCCAGCCCGATGTATCGTTAACCGAAAGGCCTGTCGCTACCTGCAGGCTCGTCAGGAAGTCACGCACATACCAGGTTATGTTGTAATAATCGAGATTGAACTCTCCTGAATCTATATATACTGTCGAATCGTTGGAATCCGCCACCCTTACCCTTATTGGAACGGGCAACTGTGAATCATTTAGATTATAAACAAGTTTCGGGTCCGGAACGGGCCAGGGGTAGCTGTCGCCAACAGACACATTAGAGCGGTTCAGGGCTATCGTCTGGATATCACCTGTAAAATTATCTTTGGAATAGTACAGGTTTACACGGCCTATTGAACCGGTGGGCGACCAGGATATGGTATGGCTCTCATACGTTACCCAGCGCAATCCGGCTGACGGCGAACTGATATTCAATTTACCTTTTATCTTAAATGTGGCGGCGGAGGTATCATTGACCGTTTCATCAAACCGGTCTTCGATCCTGATCAACGAATGATTTGATATTGAATCAGGGACCACCCATGGGAAGCTATTGGTTATATTACCTGTATTATTTATAATACCATCATTTGAAATGTTATAATTTTCCTGTATGGCGGACCATGAAGTGCCGTTATTCGATGAATAGCTTATCTTAACCTCAGTGACGGAACCTCCTGTTGGGAACCATGTTATATTCTCCGTATCATTGACATACCAGGTCTCATTTCCATTAGGCGCAATGATACTCATCGAGCCTACTATACTTAAGTTGTCGCTGGTCTCGTCATATATGGTATCATCGTTGGAATCATATACCCTGATCAAAAGATTATCCGTAGCGTTATCTGGAACTGTCCAGTTATAAGTTGTTTCACCATTTCCGTTATTTGTTTCATTTATAGATATATTATAGGGCTCAGTAAGGGTATATGGGAACCTGGAATCGTTCGTTCCGAGACTGGAATACGCTATAATATTCACTCTGGGAATATTTCCTGTGGTCATCCATCTCAATGTCGTATTATACCCGATGTCCAGGCGCTGTCCACCGACGGGCTCAGACAGCGAGATTCCGCCCTGGATCTTGAAATAATTATCCGATGTATCATTGGCTTCCGGATCCGTCGCGTCGGATACGCGTATCTTTACATTGTCGGATATAACGTCATGGACAATATAGCCGGGATATATGCCCGTATTCGGCGTAGACGCGTTAATTGTGGTGGCGTTGATCCAGTCGTCATCCTTGGCGATCTCCAATCTTGCGTTAGGCACGCTGCCGTTCTTCGTCCAGGCGATCGTTATATTGTCGTTGACGGTGAAATTCTGGCCGCCGCCGCCATTGGGATAGGTAACATTAAAATATCCTACGATCTTGGAATTGGAAGGAGATGTCGCGTATATATCAGTGCGGCCGGCCGTGGGGTCCTGGACCATCACCTTGAACGCCCCCGTAATATTGTCCTTTACCGTCCAGTTCCATGTCCTTGTGGCGTTAGCTTCTCCGGAATTATCCGCTCCTTCCTTTATGGTGAGCGTGTAATTCGTTCCGTCTATGGTATAGTTTAAATTTACCAGTGGCACATTCATGCTGGAACACTTCCACTTTACCTGCTGTGTCGTTCCGACGGGCCATATGTCATATGAAGCGCTGTAAGGAGACACGACCTCGTATAAAGGAACGATCCTGCTAAACGGGTTCGAGCGCGCGGTGGCGGCTTCATCATCGGGATATGTTATCCTTACCCGTACAGTGTTATTAAGGTCATCGGGGATGCTCCAGGTATAGTTCTCGTTATTCGTCACATTGGCTTCTATCAAAGTGCCGAGCCCTTCGGTAAAATTTGTCTTGGACCAGTAAAGGTTAACATAAGGAACGTCGCCATATTTATTCCATGTGATATATGCCGGCCTGTTGGCATATAAGAGTTGATTGGAAATCGGCGTCAGCATCTGGAACCTCGGAATTATGCTGAAGGTGTCGGATGTGTCGTTCGTCTGTTCATCAAATGTATTGGACACCTTTACGGTACAATTCGGCGAAATGATAGCCGGATTATCTACCGGGATTGCCCACGGATAGCCTGTAGTATTACCTATCGAGCCGTTGGCGTAACCGACAAAATTCCAGGTACCGTTACCGTTATTCCAGTATATGCTCACGTTCTCTATATTACCCTTCATGGTCCATCTCACATAGTTGGTGGAATTAACATCCCATTTGTTTCCTTCTGTCGGCGCAGAAACCGTTATATTTCCCGCTATCGCGAATGGCTGGGATTCGGCAATCGGCACGTTTATTGGATCTGCCAGGCGCGTTATTCTCAACCTGACATCATTGGAAAGCGTAGCGCCGGGAACCGTCCATGGAAATGTGGCGTTGCCGGCGTCTATGGAATCGCCAGTGGCGTTGAGAGCGTCGCTCCATACACTCTGCCAGGAGCCGTTCCCTATACGGTATTCTATCTTCACATTATCAGTGGGACTGTAAATACCGGTTTTGATCCATGCTATATCGTATGTGGTATTGGCAAGTATTCTTTCACCATATATCGACGGCGCCGTTACGGCCAAAGCGCCCCGTATAAGGAATGTGTTATTCGATTCGTCTGTCACTGTCGATTCGGATACGTCCGTAATGTTTAACTTTGCCTGTTTATTGGCCTTAACAGCCGTGCCAGGGACTGTCCAGTTCGCATATGCGCTTCCGTTATATTCAGGTGTCCCTGCCAGAACATTTGCAACATCGTTCCAGTTCGCGCCGTCATACACCCTCAGGCTGATATTCTGGATCGAACCGGCCCTTACCCAGTTCATAGTCGGCTTAGTGCCCGCGATCCAGACTTCGTTACCGGAATCAGGGTTCGCGACCGTAAGTTTTCCCTTGATCTTGAACGGATCTGTGGACGTGTCATTCACCAGACTAAACCTGTCGACATGGGCATCGGAGATCCTGATCTTTACATTGTTAGATAGCTTGTCTTCGACCGGTGAATAGTTAAAACTCTGAAGCGTGCCGTTAGCGCCCGCGGGAACGGTGGTAATGTTCCATGTCTCGGTTTCATTCGCGAAAGCATTTGTCGAACCCTGTATTATAACGGACGGGAATGTCCCTGTAGGAGTCCAATTGATGAATCTTGATGCTCCCACTACCCAGTCAGGCTCCGCCTGGTCAGGCGCCGACAATGTGATCTTGCCGACAATACTGAAATTGTTCCCGGAGACATTCCAAACATTTACGTTATTGGCATCCTGGACCTTGACTTTTAATATACTGCCGATATCATCTGGGACTTCCCAGTTGTGGAAGGACGGGACTGCCGAGAGATTTGCTATGATCGGCTTCCATGGACCGGCGTCGGAATTATTGGAATACGAAAGGTTTACCTGTGTAATGGCGCCATATTTCTGCCAGGTAATGTTATAGCTCTCGCCCACTTTCATTGTAATACCGCTGGCTATAGGGGTCAGCAGCTCTATCGCACCTTTCACGGTAAAGTTAAAGTCATTGGTATCATTTGTCAAATTCTGGTCCGAATCATAGGCCCTGATCCTTGCGTTGGTGCTCAACGGGATAGTGGCATTTATCGGCCACTCCCATAAACCGTGACCGCCTGAACCGGCGGGCACCCTGGTAGCTACGGTCATCCAGTCGTTGGCGCTTGTCCCGTTATAATTATACTGGATCGTCACGTTTTGTATGGGGCCTACAAAATCCCATGTTATATTATAATTACCGCCGACATTCCATGACTCGTTTCCGGTATTCGGGCTGGTGACGCTTATATTACCCCTTATGGTGAACGGCGGCGTTGACTCGTTATTGTTATTTTGATTTATCTTGCTTACAACCCTCACCTTGCACTGTGTGGATATTACATCGGTGGGTATCGGCCAGTCTACATATTCACCCGCGGCATTGGAGGCGTTATCGTCTATCAGCGACCAGTTATTCCCATTATAAAATTCAAGCTTTACGGTCGGCAGTGCGCTTGAGCTCTTTCTCGTCCAGCGTATATCATACGTTTCACCGCAGACGAGCACCGCGCCCGCTTCAGGCTGGGTAACCTGGAAATCTTCGATAAATGTGAAATTATTCTCGGATATATCATATGTGATATTTTCATTGGAAGAGTCTGTTATCTTGATACTGGCGTTATTCGTACATATTTCGGGAACGCTAAAATTCGCGGACCCCGCGGCGCCGGAAGCTGAAGTCCTGAAAACCCATGGACCGTCTGAACCGTTGATGGAATAATAGATATTTACCGTCGGAACAGCTACGGAAGTCCATGTCACCTGGCTTGTATTAGCCAGTATTATCCACTCGGTCGCCTGGCTGTTGGGCGCGGTCAGGTTCAACTTACCTATTATGTTAAACGGGTTTGACGTGCCGTTAACCGCATAGGTATCATTATCATAGACACGCACCTGCGCTGAGGTTGTCCTTATAATAGGTACTGATGGCCAAATATAAGTATCATTCTGGTCTATATTGACATCGTAAGCTATGCTCTCCCAGCTTGCGCTCGCATTCTGGCGGTAGAATATATCAACTGATGATATCTTGGTGCCGGTATATGACCATCGAATCGGCGTGGTCGTAGATTCAACGATATTGCTTGAATTATTAGCGGGCTCGGTAACATTGACCTGCGGGAAGATGGTAAATGCCGTATCTGAAGCATCGCTAATATCGGTCATACCGCTTACATTATGCGTAACCTTAATAAAACATGTGCTGTCATTCTTAAGATCGTCAACGCTCCATGCATAACTGTTGGATCCATCAACGCCTGGATAACTGGCATTTATCGTATTCCACGGTCCGCCCGATCCGTTAACGGAATATTGTATAAGAACAGGGGTAACGGTACCGGTTGCTGTCCAATTTATAGTCTTATTCTGGCCGACATACCAGGTAATAGCGCTATTCGGCACATCTACATGAAGAATACCTTTGATCCTGTATGTTGAATTCGATTCATCATTAACGTTTATTGAGGCATTCGTCTC
>CAZHPY010000048.1:0-12222 GCA_964534705.1 uncultured Planctomycetia bacterium
TTGTGCGAACGTAACTAAGGCTTAGGGTGAGCTCTACAAAGGTTACTGCCTGGGTTGAGGTAAAAGATCTTAGAATAAGAAAACTGCTGAGGCGATGACGGTGGAAAAATTGCCTTCAGGGCCTATTATTGCGGTCTGGGTAATATTCGATGTGCGGACGATCTTGTCCTTTAGCTGGTAGATCTCTTTATTCTCATCCCATGACTTGTCTTCATCAAATTCCAAACCAAGCGTTGACGCTAACATTTCTACGGCCAGGTCCTCGGCAATATCGCCTGCGACCTTTTCATTCTGTCCAAATGCATGATGTTCGCTCAGGTAGCCATACGCATGCGGGTCTGCCGGTACAGCGCAGCCGACACTTGACGCTATCAGGCGGTGTGGTTCGCTGGAAGCGCACCTGGCGACAACGGCATACGTTATCATGCCCGGCACAAGCTCCTTCAGGCCTTCATTCTTGGAGATCACCTTGCATTCAGGCGGAAGTATGCTTGAAACGTGCACGAGATTGCATTTTTCTATTCCGGCATCACGCAGCGCAAGCTCAAAACTCCTTAGCTCCGCCTTATGCGTACCGACCCCTTTGGTAAAAAACATCTTCTTGGGAACTAGTAAATTTTTTCTGGGTACTAAAAGCATTTTATCCCTCTATTTCTTGGTTGGAAATATATACCCCAGTAGCCTGTATACAAGCTTTGCCGCAAGGAAATCCGAGGCGATCTGGTCCTTTATAGGGCAAAGCTCAACAACATCAAACCCCACTATCTTTTTGTCCTTTGATACATTTCGCAGAAGATCCAGCGTTTCATACCAGCCCAGACCTCCCGGCTCGGGAGTCCCTACCGCAGGCATTAAAGACGGGTCAAACGCATCCAGGTCTATGCTTATATAAACATTTTCGGACAGGCTATTCGATATGACATCCTTCCATAAAGGCATCTCCAGTATATCATAGACGCTTATGGTCTTTACCCGTCCATTTGCCTGGCTAGCCAAAAACTCCTTCTCTTCTTTGGATAAACTCCTGGTCCCTGTCTGGACTATCGGGCACATTTCGCTGATACGCCGCGCCACGCAACCGTGATTGAATTTTGAACCAAAATACTCATCCCTTAGGTCATAATGCGCATCCAGGTGTAAAACCGATATGTTAGGATAGGCTTCTTTAAACGCCTTTACGGCGCCTATGCTTACTGAATGCTCACCACCAAGCATGACCGGGAATTTATTGGCCTTGAGCACATCCGATGTTGCCTTATAGACGTTGTCTACCATGGCTTCCGGTTCCATGTTCTCTACGGCCATAGGTTCCATAGTATGTATGCCTATCTTATACGTCTCCTGGTTAAGCTCGTCGTCAAAAAGCTCCATCTTTTTCGAGGCGTCTATAATGGCCGATGGCCCTTTTACGGTCCCCTTCTTGTAAGTGGCCGTCTTTTCATAAGGAGCCTGAAGTATCACGACTTTCGCCTTTTTAAAACCCGTATATTCCTCGTCCATGTCAGCATAGTGCATGGTAACTGCCGTCTTGTCTTCCATTATCCTTTCCTCATGCTTCTCGAAACACTGCTTGTCAGCTCGATTATCTTTCCTGCCATGCTTTCATCAAGCGTCCCGAGCCCGCAACTGGGCGTTATGACCGATGAAATATCTTTTACATTTATCCCTTTATCCGCTAATAACTTTATAGCCGACCCCAGCTTGCTTACAACGGACACTGCCGATTCCTTCTCAACGGCTTCCGAACTCGGCACGATGCCCCATGCGATTGTCCCGTTATTACGCAAAAACTGTTTTATGTCGTCAGAGTATAAAGAAAACTCTTTGGTAAAATTATAGGCATCGAAATTTATTATGTCAATACCTCTTTTGAGCAGGAGCGGCCAGTCAGTATTACCACAGCAGTGGATACCGGAAATACCCCCCTCCTCCCTGATGGCGCTATTTACTTCATCCAGCGCATTGGCAGCGTCTTCAGGAGATATATTAACGAAGCTCGACCCTATCGATACAAGATACGGCTCATCTATAAAAATAATGACTTGCTTATTAAGGCTTTTGAGGCGCCGTATCTGCCATCGCGCCTTCATACAAAGGACCTTTGTGACCAGGTCGAACAGGCCCTTATCGTATATAAGGGCTTTTTTATTCTCGTCTGTTACGGAAAGCGCAAAGCTTACAGGACCGGTTATATGCCCTTTTACGAAATGCGCATCCCCGGCGTTTTTTGAAAATCCGTCGCAGAAAACATAAAACCCGCCGGCATGATCCTCCGATATACTGAAATATTCCGTATCATTGTCCAGATATCTCTGGTAGGCCTTTTCCATTCCAGAAGCGCACTTTTGAGAATCCAGGTATATCGTTTTTGCCTTTTCATCGATAATAATACCCGGTATGCCTCCGGAAAACTGGCAATACATGTTCTCTTTAAAAGATCTTTTCGGAAGCTGCGGCCAGAATGGGATAGACCTGAAGTTATCAAAAATGAGGAGGCATGCAGGGCCCGCCTCCTTAAAGGGAAGACTTCCTATACCCGTGGCTTCGAAATTAAACTTCATCCCGTTACATCTCCAGATCTATATATGATCTTGCCCATTACAACATTATTTTTAAGGGATGTAACGGGATTCATCTACCTTCCCGGCTCAATGCCATTCGCTCAGGTGTTTTATGCGTTTAAGCATATTGGGATGGGTGCTGAACACTTCTAATAACCTATCGCCAAAACCCAGCTTTATCGTCTTAGTGCTTAATACTTCCAGTTCGTCGGCTGATATTGTCCCGGATTTGTCCAGGTCAAGCCCCCTGAGGTCCTTTAGCTCATTTAGCGCCCTCGAAGGATCATTAACAAAAAATGCCTTCATGCCTTCGGCGCTCTTAAGTTCCTCTTTCGGGATCCGCGCTGAACCATATACCAGTTTATACAATGCCGATGCCAGGTTGGCAGGATCATTACCGAGATCGACCGATCCTTTATCTGCAAAATATTCCCTTATCCTTGAGGCATAAAGCACCAAAAGGTTCGTGATAAAATAAAAAACGAAGGCGATCAAGCCTACAACAGCGGCGCTGGACTGGTTCCTTTCATCGCGCCTCCCGCCAAAAAACAGGAATTGCCACGCTATGCGGTATAGTATCATAGGTATGACAGAAAGAAGGGTTATCGTCAGTACGTCCCTGTTCTTTATATGGCTCATTTCATGGCCAAGCACCGCCCTTATCTCGTTATTATCCAATAAATTCATTATGCCGCGGGTAACGCATATCCTGCCGTCCTTTTTAGAGCGCCCAAAAGCGAATGCATTGGGTATGGCTATATCAGATACGCCTATCCTCGGAATAGGCATATTGGCGGCCTGCGCCAGTGAGCCGACCATTCTTTCCAGCTCGGGATACTCGCCTTGTTTTATATAACGCACTCTCATGGACCACTCTACCATCTTGGGGCCTATCATATACTGTATGGCCATCATTGCTATAGATATGCCAAGATAAAAATAAAAATTCGTTATGCCAAGATACGTGCCTACCATGGCTATTATGGCATATATGATGGCGAACAAGACCGCCAGCAACAGATACATTCTCAACTTCAAGTACCACATCTTAAACTGCCTCCTTACGCCTCAATAAACACTTCGCGCGCAGCAAGCGCTGCCGCGCCAAGGACAACTGCGTTATCTTCAAGCATACTGGGGATTATTTTAGCCATACTGGCAGGCTCTTCAAAAGAGAACTTCTTGACCATCTCCTTTATGGAATCCAGGAATACGTCTCCGGCCTTTTCTACCCCGCCGCCTATTATCACTATTTCGGGATTAAATATATTTATAAAATACGCTACCCTTACGCCAAGGTTCGCGCCGGCGCTGGAAATTATTTCCATCGCCAATTTGTCTTTTTGCCTTGCGGCTTCGACTACCTTTTCTTTTGTGAGGGAATTTGTGCCGCCGCCTGAGCCCTTCACCAAAGTTGTCGGCAAGCCTTTCGATATCGCCTTCTTTGCCTCATCCACTATACCCAGGTCCACTCCCCATGGACGCATATGCACATACTCTTTCATGGAACCTTTGTCATCTTTCTGGAGGTTGGTAAAAACAAGCTGCACCTCGCCGGCGCACCCGCTTGACCCGCAGTAGACCTCTCCCTGGGTAACGATACCTAAGCCCACGTCGGAATAGACATATAGCAGGTTTTCTACGTCCGAAGAAGGATTCAATGTCTTTTCCCCGAAGGCGGCGCAGGATGCGTCATTACCCAGATATACCGGTATATAGAACTTCTGCTCTATCAACTTTTCAAATTTTAAAAGGCCTGTCTTCGTCCTTTTTCTTTCGGGATCGGTATCATGGATAGTGCCGGAAACATAATCGATTATACCTGAAATACCTATCCCGATATTACGTATCAGTTTTATGTCAAGCTTGCTGTTCGATATCGCTTCTTCCACGACCTTTGCGACATGGTTCGGCAGGTCTTCCATGCTGACATCCGGGCGAGCCGCTACAGCCCTGTTTACAACATTGACCTGAAGGTCCGTTACAACAGCCTTTATCTCGACCGGGCTGATGTCAACGCCGACTATGTACGCGCTCTTGGCATTAAGTTCCAGCAGTTCAGGGCGCCTGCCGCCGCTCGAAACGTCATAACCGACTTCCAATACCATTTTCTTATTTATATAAAAATCCAGGTAGTTGGATACGCTGACAATGTTTAGGCCCAGTATCCTGGATATATCGGCCCTTGAGATGGGGCCTTTTTTTCTTATAAGCTCCAGTATGGCAAGGTTCTTGCGCTGCCTGTCCTGCAAAACATGATAGGTAAAAATGCCTTCTTTTCTTATTGCCATTTCAACCTTCTCGCTTTTGTTAAGCAAACATCCTTTAAATGTATTACCGCGCTGGAATAATTACCAGCCGTCAGACTGCCGAATTCAAATTTTATTACAGCTATGTTGGCAAGGTCCAGTATTTTTTTGGCCGGCCTGAAGTTCACCGCATACCCCTTCCATTCACTGCTTACAGCCGAAGAAAGGTCCTTTTCCATCCTATAGGTTCGGTTATTGCTGTCCGTAATGACCAGGACAAGGTTTTCGCCGCCCCTGTCGCCTCTTGCAGTATATTTTATATCAAGTTTATTCAGGTCTACCGGTTCTTTAAGCTCTATCGTATAATTGGCCCAACCTGAACCGCGGGCATTGCAAAGGACCATCTCCTCTTCCTGGGCGCCGCTGAAGGCCTTGCCATCCCCTGCAAAATAAGCGTTTTTAACAAGCATCGCCTCTGGTTGCCCGCCCCTTACAAGAAACTCGCCTTTTTCGACGCCCTTCTCAGGGGCCGGGCTATTTAATGCCGGTACCTCGCCAAGCAGTCTTACTTTTATGTCAATGCTGCTCCTGGAAAGGATAACTGCTGCCGCGATAAAGATAACTGCTGCTGTTATGGCCCAGGGTATGAACGCTAGCCACTTTGCTTTATCCTTCACGGGCTTACGCGGCGCCTGAAAATATGTCCTGGCTAACTCATCCTGCATCCCAAGACCGGATACCTTCTTCCTGGCATTCCTGTTCCCAAGCGCATCCAAAATCTTGCCCATAAAGGAGCTTTTTTATTTTTTCGTAAATGTAATATCGTCGATGTAGATAGTGCCCTTCTTCTTGGTCGCCATCCTGTCTTCGAATACAATAACGAATTCTGTCAGGCTCGTCTTATCTATAAGACCCTTGAATTCTGATAATGGTATTGATACCTGCTTCCACTGGTCACTGACATTTGATACATAATACCGCCCGACCTGCCTATTGGCATTCTTGATCTCGATCTTAAATACAGTCGTATATCCTGCCTGCGTATCGCCCTTTACCCAAAGGTTCACCGTATCATACTTGGAAGCATCAAGGTTCGGCAGCATCATCCAGAAACCGTTATATGCGGGATTCGGCGAATCAACGGAATAATCGAGTTTCATCGAAAATCCGCTTTCACCGTACCTCACCACATTGTCAAAAGCTTCTTTACACCATTGGGTAGGATCCGAGGGGTCCTTATTCCATGCGCCGAAATTGCCGCCTACATTATTAGGTTTTTCTCCCGAATTAAAATCAGCCAGCATTAGTGTTTCAGACGGTTTTGGCGCTTCAGCTACCGGAGCCGCCGGAGTTGGCACAGAAGGTGCTTGCGTTGACGCAGGCGCCGGGGCGGATGCCGCAGCTGCCTTGGCAGTTACGCTGCCTGACTGTTCAGGCGCATTCTCGGAAACAGATTCTTCTTCTATATCGGCTTCCTCATTTTCAGACATTACTTCCACCGGCTTTATTGCAGATGATTTACTCACAGGCTCCTGCTTCTGACCGCAGCCGGAAACCACGGGAAGCGATAACAAAACAGCGACTAAAAATACAAACCACTTATTCATCTTTGCTACCTCCTTTTCTATCCTTTCATTCCTGTTAACTTGATGCCTTCTACAAAAAATTTCTGGCTGAATAAAAATATTATCATCACCGGGATCATCGTGATCAGTGATCCCGCCATTAGCAGCCCCCAATCGGGCTGCGCATATTGATACATCTCCTGGAAATAGGCCAGCCCTACCGGCAGTGTTCTTTTCTCGATAGAATTGGTGACCAGTAAAGGCCACATAAAACTGACCCAGTTACCAAGCGCCACGAATACTGTCAGCGTGGCCAGCGCGGTCTTCGAAAGAGGCAATATGACGCGCATGAATATTTGCGGGTAATTACACCCGTCGATCTTCGCTGCGTCCTCAAGGTCCCTTGGTATTGTCATGAAGAACTGCCTAAGCATAAATGTCCCGTATGCCGAAAAGGCAGCCGGTATTATAAGCGCCTTATAGGTATCTACCCAGCCAAATATCCTCATGAGCACAAAAACGGGTATCAAAGTGACCGACCCCGGTATCATCATTGTGGCAAGGTATGAAAAAAATATCTTCTCCCTGCCCGGGAATTTAAGCCGTGAAAATGAATAAGCGGCAAGCGCGCTTGTCCCTACCTGCGCCACCGTTACGGCTGCGCATACAAAAAAACTGTTTATATAAAATCTTGCGAACGGGACTACCTTCCATACATCCAGGTAATTCCCCCAATATACAGGGCTTGGGACCCATTGTATCTTAGTTATATCAAAAATAAAGACAGAAGCAAAGGATTTTAATGATGTTGAAAGCATCCAGGCGAACGGAAGTACCATGGAAACAGCGCCCAATACAAGAAAAGAATATATGAATACTTTTTTAGCCACGCTTATGGTCAATGTTTTTAATTCCATATATCCTCAATAATGGTAATACTGCACCAGCCTGCCGCCATACCGCCAGTTAATAAGCGTTATTACAAATACAAATATGAATACGAACCATGCTATTGCGGCGGAGTAGCCTACATGCTGCCAGCTATAAAGATGGTTATATATAAGGTACTCGAGCGTGGTCGTCGAACGGTTCGGGCCTCCCCCGGTCATTACATACGCCTGCATAAACCCTCCCTGGAAACCGCCTATCACCGCCATTATAGCTATGAAAAATGTAGTAGGGCTTATCATCGGCCATGTTATTGCCCAGAACTTCTGCCACCCGTCGGCCCCGTCTATCTCAGCTGCCTCATAAAGTTCCCTCGGCACACCTTGAAGAGCCGCCAGGAACAATATCATATTGTATCCGCCCATAGCGACCCACAGGCCCATTATCATAAGCGACGGCTTGGACCAGGCCGTGGAAGTGAGCCACGGGATCCCTTTAAGGGGCTGGTTTATGAAGTTACCGAACTTTACTATCAAAGAATTCAGCAGGCCGAAATCATTATTGTATATCCAGGCCCACAAAAGGCATATTGCGACGCCGTTTGTTATCGTCGGAAGAAAATAAAGGAACCTGAATAATTTTATCCCCGTTATCTTCTGGTTCAATGACAGCGCCAATATCAGGGCCGCTATCATCTCGATCGGGATTATAAGCATAAGGAAGAGCGTATTACCAACGCACTTCCAGAACAACGGATCGTTCGCGACCATCTTACCGGCCTGGAGATGGAACCCAAGCAGATTTGTAAAATTATTTAGCCCCACGAATTTTGGAGCAGACAGCATATCCCAGTCTACCAGGCTCAATGCGAGCGAAAGGATCACGGGTATCAGGGTAAACAACAAAAATCCAAAAAAATTCGGAAGTAAAAAGAGATAACCCGCTACTGCTTCTTTTGTAGAGCTTTTCAGCATGGTAATTGGTTATTTTAGCATATTTAATTAAAAAAATCCTCTACTTTAAGAAGTTCTTCGGCATTTTTGCTTATAGGATCAGCGCTAAAACGTTTTCTTATGGCGCCGTTATTCAGGTAATTATCCAAAGCCAGTAATGACATTGCCTGGTCAAGGCAGAGATATTGCAGCGCCACTTTCCCGGTCTTGACGTTTATAGCATCATAAAAACCGTATTCGCCGTATGCCCTATAATCTTTAAGCAGTCTTCTTATATTGGATAGGCACTCTTTGGGGGCATATTCCAGCGCCAGGAATGTAGCGTGAGGGGTAACGACGCCTGCCTTATAACCCTTCATCCCCAGCGGCTTCACTCCATATTCAGTATAGCCGCCTTCCGGGACACATGAAGGAGACATCCCAAATACTGTATATGCAAGTTTTTCCAGGGCATATTTTATCTGGATCCTTGCATGTCTTTTGTTGTTTACGCCGAAACTTTTTGGCGAAAGCCTGTCTTCGTCTATTATAAGCGGAGGCATCAGCGCTTCGAACATGCTGCCTCCCCAGCTCGGCACAAATTTCATGTCTTCATAAGTATAGTAGCCGCCTTCCGTTGTATAGCCCAGATACTGCTTAGCCTTCCTGCCTTTCGGCATTTGTGTCTGCCATAGCCATGCGTCGGAAAATGTCCTGGCAAGGCTGAACCAATGATCCTTCGGCACATCCCCTTTACCGATGGCAAGATAACTTATGGCCCTTGTTTCCGTATATAAAGCGCCGTAGTGATATTCAGAATAGTAATTTATGTTAGTATAATACCCGTGATACATGCTTCCTTCGACAGGATCATAGAAGAACGAGAAGTTCATGCCGCCAAGGATCTTCTGGCACCTTGCTTCAAGCTCTTTTGGAAAGGCATTTTTCGCCACGACGATCCCCGCGGCCAGCCATCCGCTATCTACAAAAGAGATAAAATTGCTCGTGCGCTGGAAAATAGTTATGTCATAGTAGTTGTAATGGAATCCTTGGTAGGTTTCGAGTTTTTCTACCGAATCCAGGGTCAAATTGATCCTCTTTATGGCTTCGTCCCTGGATATAAACTTAAAGTCATGCCCCGCGACAAGGCACATCAGGTAAAGGCCTACATTTGTGATGTTAGTATAATCCCCTATGCGCGTCTCTCTTGTTAAGATGCCTTTTTCATGGAACCCGACGTTGTCCAGCGGAAGCTGGTATTCCTTATCTACGAGGTTATCGAAATATTTCCATGTATCCTTGGCTATCTCGCGCAGCAATAGCTTATCATCAGCCGGCATCTTCTTAGTGGCATATACTGTCTTGGGGAACCCTCTAAGCCGCTCGATCAGGAACTTAGCAAATTCCTGCGTCCCTCCAGCATATGTTGTCTTCTGCTTCCTGTGCCTGACGATGTCTTTAACACTGGGGCCGGGATTGCCTGTTTTAGTAAATGCGAAATCGTCGAAATAAAGAGTGCCTTTAGGCTTGTCAACCCGCTTTTTTTCGAACGTTATGACCATCTCCCGCATGTCCTTCCAGTTCGAAATACCGTTCATCACATTCAAAGGTATAGATATCTTCTGCCAATTCTCCGTGACACCCTTGACGATATAGCTGCCCTTGATAGTCTCCTCATGCCCTTCTTCATCCGGCTGGAGTTTTTTAAATTCGACTTTAAATACCGTTGTGAAGCCCTTTGCCGTATCACCCTTGACCCAGAATTCAAAATGGTCATAGGAAGAGGCGTCAAAACTTTTTAACTGCGTCCAAAAACCGTTTGCCGCGTTCTTATCCGAATTTACATTATATTCGACTTTAAGCGAATGTCCTGCGCCGTTTACCTTTATATTGTTATCCAGCGAGGCGGAAACGCCCTGCATCCTGTCTTCCGGGTCCAGTTCCCATGTTCCGATCTCTGCCTGAAGGTTGTTAAGCATATTCCCC
The DNA here is from genome assembly GCA_964534705.1 of uncultured Planctomycetia bacterium. Classification (GTDB taxonomy): domain Bacteria; phylum Omnitrophota; class Gorgyraeia; order 2-01-FULL-45-10; family 2-01-FULL-45-10; genus CAZHPY01. The sequence goes on from CAZHPY010000048.1 coordinate 10,182, forward strand.
CTGTTAAAATCGGCTACCATGGTGCGTGAAGGAGGCTTCGCCTCGGCCACTGTGTTCTGGTTTTCGGAGAAACTATGCGGGGTAAAAATAAAAAAGGAAAGTACTATGGTAAGGATAAAACCGTTCTTTTTGGTCATCTTAAGTCTTCTACTTCTCTGCCGTAACGTGTATTGTCAGTGTTTTTAACGGGTCTTTCCTGCTGCCGCTGTCAGGCGGCCTGACAAGCGCTATATCGCCCGCGTTAATATTAATGATGTAATCTCCGGGTAATTCCGGGGCCTGCCAGGCCCTGGAAGACAGCTGTTTCTCATCCAGGAATTTTCCATTATCGGGGCATGACCATGTAAAGAATACGAGGTCTTTTTCTGTCCCGGTCTTTATTTCCCTGGGAAGCCTGGACTGGTCCTCTTTGTCCTGCCAATATTCGTTATACCTGTCCAGGTCTTCGATACCGCTTATATTAAATGCGACCTTAGCGCCACATTTTGTTTTTACAAAGGTCTCTCCCGGCTTAGCATCTTTATTGTCGATCGCCTGGGCGCCCTCGCCTACCGTAACCGAAACGCCTATGGACGTATATGGTTCCCATATCCTGTAAAGATCATTGGCCCCGAACGAATACGACGGCGCGGCGCCTTTTTTGATCTCGTTTATGTCCATGATCAGGGTTTCCGTTACATAGTAATAAGAGCTTTTCGGGAATTCCTGCTGCATCTTCCTTAAAACGTCCAGCGCCTTATCATAATCGGCCTTACCGTAAAACAGGATAGCGGTAAGCAGGTAAGCATAATCCCTTGAATCCTGGCGCGGATAAGCGTCTATGAGTTTCTGCAGGTTTTCCAAAGCCTTTCCCGTTTCGGATGTTTCATAATAAAGCCTGCACAGCTCTTCAAAACCTTTTTCGAACCATACGCTATTCTGGTAATTTTTCAGGAAATCCTCAAATTTACCGATGGCAGTCGCATAATCCTTATCATTGAAATATGAAAGCGCCAGCTTATAGCTTGCGTAATCCGCGACCTTCGAATCACCGTATTTCTGAAGATGTATTGAATAATATTTAATGGCATCCTTAAAACGGTTTTTACTGAAATACTTTTCGGCTATATCCATTAGCTTTCCCGCCATGACGTCTTTTTCATAGTAGTTCTCGGCAAGCTTAAGGTAGGTATCATATGTCGATAACGCTTCCTTTATGTTCCCTTCATCAACGTATTTATCGCCATTGGACTTTATGTCTTCTGCGAGCATCTTTGCGCTTTCAGGATCGACCTTGGAGGCATATACGAATTTCAACTTCATGGCATAGTCTGCCATACCCTTATCGCTTAATTTTTTGGATACCTCATTCAGTTTCGCCAGGTTCTGCGCTTTGTCCGGCGAATAAGACGCTATCATGCCTATCACTTCATCAAAAACCGCGTCTAATTTCTGCTGCTGGAAAAGTTCCTTGAATATGGAAAACCTTAACAGATCGGCCTCTATGAGCATATCTTTGGATTTTGTCAGCCGGCTCACGTTATCCAGGTTCTCCAGCGCCTCATTATAGTATTTCTCATTTACTGACATGTATATACGGCCTGCTTCTATATCATTTTTTCTGGCCAGATACAACAGTTCTTCAACCCTTGTTTTGGCCATCATATAATATAGGGCATCGGCATTATCCTTTTTACTCTCAACCATGCTTATTAGCTCACCATACAGCTTCTCATAATCATCGTAACTTTTGCATTGTTCAAGGGCCTGCGCCATATCCTTTACCTCTTCCGCGCATACAGGTACCGGCAAGAATAATATGGCTAATAAAAAAGCTGCTATGATCTTCTTCATGAGAATTACCTCCGTTTTTTAACTTTGGTAAATCCTGCTTTATTTAAAGCGTCTGTGACATACTTATTCTTCATAAAATATTTCCATATAAGCCCTGACCTGAAATTTTCTATGGGGATAAGTATCATGGCCTCGCCTATACCGTAATATATCGGCGAGTACCAGTTCTTTTCATAATTAAAGGAATCCCTGAACCCATACTGCCCCC
>CAZHPY010000049.1:0-11927 GCA_964534705.1 uncultured Planctomycetia bacterium
TGTGTTGGGTGTGTTTGGTTTGGTTTTTCTCCTGTTGGGGCCGATGACTGCGATATATTTGCTAGCGTTGCGTAAGGCGTGCTGCGTTTGAGGATATCCAGGGCTATTTTGGCTTTATAATCTCCGTAGAGCTCTAAATATTTTCTTGATATACCGGCTTTTGCGGCAATTGATATTATTGGATTTAATGTCATAATATTAGCTAGTATTAAGAAGTAATTATTTTAATATAAAGGGAGGGGCAGGTCAATAGAATTTACTGCTCTTATAAACGGCTGGCGATCAGGTAAAGGCCTTTAAGGGTGAGGTCTTCGTCCGTTTTCTGGATAGACCTTGCGTACTTTTTAATGAGCCTGGAATTGCCGCCTGTGGCGATGACTTTGATGCCTTTACCCAGAATATCCCTGTATCTCAAGACCAGGCCGTCGCTCATCGCTCCGAAACCGAAAAGGATACCGCCTCTCATGCTGTTTACAGTGTCCCTGCCTATGATAGAAGGCGCTTCTTTTAACTCTACTTTCGGCAGAAGAGCAGTCCCTTTATAAAGGCCGGAAAGCGACAATTCGATCCCTGGCAAGATCAATCCGCCAAGGTAATCCCCGTTTTTTGAGATCAGGTCAAAGGTTATTGCAGTCCCAAAATCTATTACCACTGCCGGGGTCCCGTAAAGCATCTTTGCGGCATAAGCATTGACCAGCCTGTCCTGGCCAACCTCTTTTTTTATCCTATACAGGTTTTTTATCGGAACGGCCCTGTCTTTTCCCAGGATAACCATGGGAGCATTTACCGGTATTTTATGCAGTTCCGCTACCAGGCGCGCCAATGATAACGGCGCCACACTTGATATGATGATCCCGGACAAGTCCTCGACAGTAAGCCGGGATCTTTTTACAAGAGCTTTTATGTCGCGCGCATATGATGAATACGCCTTACTGGGTATCTTGGCCTTACCGGCTAATTTTTTCCCCTTGAATATCCCAGCCGTTATATTCGTGTTACCAATATCTATGGCAAGCAGATTACGCATTTCTAAACTCCTATCAGGCACTCAGCAGTTGGTAACAAGAGACAGCTACAGTTGCGCGATACTTGGTAACAAGAAACATGTACCTTGTTACTTGTCTCTTTGTCTCCAACTCAGTTCATCTGATCATCGCCACATCTCCCGACGAGACTTTCTCCAGTATCCCTGAATCAAGCCTCACTACAAGCGCGCCATCGGGGTTGATGTCATGAGCAAGCCCTTCGAATGTCCTCCCGGGCAGGATAACCTTTATTCTCGAGCCCAGCATATTAGAAAGCCCTTTCCAGGCATCTATTATCGGTTCAAAACCATCTCGTTCTAACATAGAATAGAACTCCTCCAATCTTTCAAGGACTTGTTTTGCAAGTTCTACTCTTGAAATGCTCCTTTTTATATTATGCCTATGTAATTCATCTTTCAGTGAAGCGCTTCCTTTCGGCAATTGCTTCAACGGCGTATTTACGTTGATACCGATACCCAGGATGATAAAATCCACGCTGTCCTGCTCCGCCTTCATCTCGGTCAGTATGCCGCACACCTTTTTCCCGTCCAGCACCAGGTCGTTAGGCCATTTTATGGAGACGTCCAGCGAAGTAACGTCCCTTATGGCTTTTGCGACAGCGACGGCCGCAAAAAGCGTTATTCTTGGTATCTCGTTCGGCGGTATTTTTGGCCGCAATATGCATGACAAATAGATGCCGCCCTTTGAAGGTGACACCCAATGCCTCCCATGCCTGCCCTTGCCCCGGGATTGCTCTTCGGCAATAATGACCGTCCCTGCCTTGACGCCTTTTTCCGCCAGCTGATAGGCTATGTCATTGGTCGAATCGACCTTTTTATACGATATTATATCCCTGCCGAAGATCTTTGTCTTTAACTTCCACCTGATCTCCGACGGGATCAATGCGTCCGGAGCCGATACCAGTTTATAACCAAGGTGTGGGACCGCTTCGATATCGTATCCGATCTCGCGCAGATTTTCTATGTGCTTCCAGATCGCGGCCCGTGAAATACCGGAATGCCCGCACAGGTCTTCCCCGGATACATACGAATCTCTGCTATGGCGTAATACGCTCAGGATCTTTTCGTCCAGCATATTTTTCTTTAAGCTCCTTTATCTGGTCGCGCAATATCGCTGCCCGTTCAAATTGGAGATTCCTCGCGGCAACCTCCATGTCGTGCTGTAGTTCGCCTATCAACACGGTTATATCATATTGTTCGTCGTTTTCCTCAATAACATTCTCGATGACTTCACGCGCCTTTTTATACGATTCTATCCCTTCCCTTACCGCCTTTTCTATGGTACGTGGAGTTATGTTATGCTTGCCATTAAACTCCATCTGTATTTCGCGGCGGCGGTTCGTCTCATCGATGGCCCTCTTCATGGATTTCGTAAGTTTCCCGGCATACATCAGGACTTCGCCGTTTATATGCCTCGCAGCCCTTCCCGCTACCTGTATCAGGCTCGTACCGCTGCGCAGGAACCCTTCTTTATCGGCGTCCAGAATAGCTACCAATGAAACTTCCGGCAGGTCAAGCCCCTCCCTTAACAGGTTTATACCGACAAGGCAATCGAACTTCCCCAGCCTGAGGTCGCGCAATATTTCCACTCTTTCTATGGCATCGATCTCGGAATGAAGGTACTTTACCCTCAGGCCGAGTTCTTTCAGATACCTCGCAAGGTCTTCCGAAAGCCTTTTTGTAAGGGTAGTGACAAGGACGCGCTCAGACCTGGCGGCGCGCTCCCGCACCTCTTTTACAAGATCATCTATTTGCCCTTCTGTCGGCCTGACCTCGATCCTGGGATCTATAAGTCCCGTTGGCCTTATCACCTGCTCTACAACACGCCCTTTCGACAGTCCGATCTCATATTCATCGGGCGTTGCGGAAACAAAAACAGCCTGGCCGACCAATTCTGCAAATTCTTCATACCTTAAAGGCCTGTTATCAAGCGCTGACGGCAGGCGGAACCCGTATTCGATAAGAGTTTCCTTGCGGGCCTTATCACCAGCATACATGCCTCTTATCTGGGGTATGGTAACATGCGATTCGTCGATAAAAAGCAGGAAATCTTTTGGAAAATAATCCACCAGGCACCATGGCCTGGAACCGGGCCCCCTTCCCGATATATGGCGCGAGTAGTTCTCGATACCGTTACAGTAGCCTATCTCACGCATCATCTCTATATCATATTTTGTGCGGGACTCCAGCCTCTGCGCCTCGACCAGCTTGCGTTGTTCCTTTAATTCAGAAAGCCTTACTGCCAATTCTTCCTCTATAGATCTGATAGCCTTTTCTATCCTGTCGCCCGTGGTAACGAAATGCTTTGCAGGGTATATCCCTATTTTTTTGACGTTCGTGATGACGTTCCCGGTCAAAGGGTCTATTTCGGATATATGCTCAACGCTGTCGCCGAACTGTTCAACGCGGTAAGCTGTCTTTGTATAGGCCGGAAATATTTCTATAGTATCTCCCCTCACACGGAATGTGGATCTCTTAAAATCATAATCATTGCGGGTATAGTGTATAGAGATCAGTTTCTTCAGGATCTGGTCGCGCGATATCTCCTCGCCTTCTTCAAGGAACAGGAGCATTTCACCGTATTCTTCCGGCGAACCCAGGCCATATATGCAGGAAACGCTGGCCACTATGATACAGTCGCGCCTTGACATGAGAGAGCTCGTCGCCGATAACCTCAGGCGGTCTATATCCTCATTTATGGAGGCATCTTTTTCTATGTAAATATCGCGCTGCGGGATGTAAGCTTCCGGCTGGTAATAATCGTAATAACTGACGAAATATTCTACTGCGTTCTCAGGAAAAAAATCTTTGAATTCACCATATAACTGGGCCGCAAGCGTCTTATTATGCGAGATAACCAGGGTGGGCCTGTTTACCGCCGCTATTACATTGGCCATTGTGAACGTTTTACCTGAACCGGTAACTCCGAGAAGGGTCTGGAATTTACTGGCTGCCTGCAAGCCTTCGACCAATTCCTTTATAGCCTGCGGCTGGTCGCCTTCAGGATTGAATTTTGATACTAGTTTAAATTTATCCATTATCGGGGTGGGTTATACTATCTCTAGAGACATATCAATCGACTTAACAGAATGCGTCAACGCTCCGACAGAGATCATATCAACGCCGGTCTTTGCGTATTCCTCTATTGTCTCAAGGGTTATGCCTCCGGAGACCTCGAGGAGGGCCTTCGTCTTTGACATCCGCCTTATTTCAACGCATGCCTTTACATCCGCCGGGCTCATATTATCCAGCATTATGATATCGGGTTTCCCCCTGAGCGCATCATCAAATTCGACGGTATTGGCCACTTCTATTTCTACGATCGTCCCTTTTATATTCTTCTTCCTCGCCGTCTCCACCAATTCCTTCAAATTAGACTTTGACACCTTGACGCTTTGACACTTAATATGGTTATCCTTTATAAGAACCTGGTCATAGAGGCCCATGCGATGGTTATATCCGCCGGCGACGGATACGGCGTATTTCTCCAGATACCTTAAAAGCGGGAAGGTCTTACGGGTATCCATTACCTTTACGCCATAAGGCTTTGTCTTATCGACAAAAGCCTTTGTTTTTGTAGCTATGCCGCTTAAGAGTTCCAAAAAATTAAGCATTGTCCGCTCTGCCCTTAGGATGGAATTCAGGCGCCCTTCGATAAAAACCAATTCTTTATCCTTACCGACAAAATCGCCGTCATTGCAATTGGGCTTGAAACGGACGCTATAATCTATCTGCGCCATCAGCCATTCGGCTATCTGGAGCCCGCATACAACACAATCTTCCCTGGTGATTATTGTGGCGCGCGAGCTTAGGAATTTATCTACCAGCGCAGCGGAAGTAATATCACCCTTGCCGATATCTTCCTTTAGCGAAGCCTTGATTATAGGGATTACTCTTTCTTTATCTAATCTCATTTGTTATTGCTACGGCCTGAGCTCATAAGCTTTATCGCTTTCCGTTACGATCGGCATTCCGGTGTTTGGGTCATATGTCTCCCACCTGTCGATCACCATGTCATTATTTGTATCGTACCCTCTTTTTACCACCTTGCCGTCTTCATCGTATATGTCCACGCCATCTATCCTGGTATCGCCGTTCCTGTCGACCTGGATCTCCTTTGTGGACATCTTCTCGTGCTGGGGAACAGCCGATGCGTTAACCGTTAAGGCTGCGCAGAGAATTATAATGGCTAATATAAAAATTTTATTCATAAGTCCTCCTTTTTATCCTGCCGCAAGATGGGACAGGTTATCTTTCAGCTTATTTATCTGCAATTCCAGTTCTGTTTTCCTCGCCCTTTGCCTCTCAACAACCTCTTTGGGGGCCTTGAGAGTAAAATTCTTGTCTTTCAGGCGGGCCGATATTGCCTTTATCTCATTATTTATCCTGTCCTCTTCTTTCTTCAGCCGCTCCTTTTCTTTTTCAAGATCTATCAGGCCTTCGAGAGGAACATAGATCTCCAGGTTGCCTACTACCGTAACGGCAGAATTTGCCGGTTTAGCCATTGTCCCGACGCTAAGCTCTGAAAGCCTGGAAAGCCTTTTCAGGAACCCTTCGTTATCCGACATGAACTCCTGGTCCTTCTTTTCGCCCACGTTTATGAATGCCTTCATCTCAACCCTGGGCTCTATGTTCCATACAGACCTGATGTTCCTTATCGCGGTTATGGCATCGATCAGATATTTTACTTCTGCTTCGGCTTTTTCGGACACCATCTCCTTTTGTATATGAGGCCACGGCTGTATCATTATCGATCCACCCGTAGCGTCCTTTGACCGGGGCATTTGCTGCCATATCTCTTCTGTAATGAACGGCATGAACGGGTGCAGCATCCTCAGCGTCTTTTCCAGGACTTTGTATAATATTACCTGCGTTGTTTTTTCAGTGATCGTAGCCTTGGCTATCTCTATATACCAGTCGCAGAACTCATGCCATACAAATTCGTATATGATGTTGGCAGCCTCATTGAATTTATACGCGTCGAGGCATTCCTCGACATCATGCAGCGTAGAATAGAACCGCGACAATATCCACTTTTCTGGAAGGGATAACTTTTGGCCTTTAAAAAATACGCACAGGTCGACATTGATCTCGTTCTCGTTGAGGTTCATGAGGATAAATCTCGACGCATTCCATAGTTTATTGGCGAAATTACGCCCAAGCTCGAATTTGCTTTCCGACAGGAAGACGTCCTGCCCCTGGGCAGTTATCGATATAATGCTGAAACGCAGTGCGTCGGTCCCGTATTTAGCTATCATGTCAAGAGGGTCTATGACGTTGCCCAATGACTTGGACATCTTCGTCCCTGTCACATCGCGTACGGTCCCGTGTATGTAAACGTTCTCGAACGGGCTCTTGCCCATAAATTCCATACCTGCCATTATCATCCTGGCTACCCAGAAAAATATTATCTCCTGCGCCGTAACAAGCGAGCTCGTGGGATAAAAATACCTGAGATCCGAAGTCTCTTTGGGCCATCCGAACGTTGAAAACGGCCATAGCCATGACGAAAACCAGGTGTCAAGGACATCCGGGTCCTGCTCGATCCTTAGAGAGCCGCATTTGCCGCAATTCTGCGGCCTCGCCTTAGATACCATGACTTCGTTGCAGTCGCGGCAATAGTATACAGGTATACGATGGCCCCACCATATCTGCCTGGAGATACACCAATCGCGTATATTTGTCATCCAATCCAGGTAGACTTTTTCCCATCGCCCGGGATAAAATTTTATCTTTCCTTTTTTTACCGCTTCTATGGCCGGCTTTGCCAGCGGCTTCATCTTAACGAACCATTGGGGCGAAAGGCGCGGTTCTATCATGGTGTGGCAACGATAGCAATGCCCGACGGCATGCCTGTGCGCCTCTGACTTTATGAAAAGCCCCCTCTCCTTAAGATCTTCCACTATGGCCTCACGGGCCTCAAGCCTGTCCATTCCGTGGTAATCGGTATCCGGTAAATTGATCGAGGCATCCACATTCATTACGTTTATCTGCTCCAATTTGTGTTTCAGTCCTAATTCAAAATCAACAGGGTCGTGAGCAGGCGTTACTTTCAGCGCGCCTGTGCCGAATTTCATATCTACAAGAGGATCAAATATGATCTTTAGCTCCCTGTTCAATATCGGAAGCAGCAGTGTCTTGTCTTTTAATCCTTTATATCGCTTATCTTTAGGGTTAACCGCGACAGCCACATCTCCAAGCATCGTTTCCGGGCGAGTTGTCGCAACTACCACATACTCCTTTGAATCTTTTATCGGATATTTGATATGATAAAGCATTCCCTCCACATCTTTATGCTGCGATTCCTCGTCCGATAGCGCCGTCTGGCAGCGCGGGCACCAGTTTATGATATAATTGCCCCTGTAGATAAGGCCTTTTTCATATAATCTTACAAATACTTCCAGCACGGCTTCCGACAGGCCTTCGTCCATGGTAAACCGCAGGCGCTGCCAATCACAAGAACACCCGAGTTTTTTCAGCTGCCTTATTATAGTGGAGCCGTATTCTTCCCGCCATTTCCATACTTCTTCTATGAACTTGTCGCGGCCCAGGTCCTGGCGCTTTATGCCGCCTTTTGCCAATTTCTTCTCAACGACATTCTGGGTAGCTATACCGGCATGGTCGGTCCCCGGCATCCATTCTGCCTCGAACCCCTGCATGCGCTTAAAGCGTATAAGTATGTCCTGGATGGTATTATTAAGGGCGTGCCCCATATGTAATATGCCGGTGATGTTCGGAGGGGGTATTACTATTGAATATGGTTTCTTTTTTGGATTTGGAGAAGAGTGAAAATAGCCCTTTTCCTCCCACATCTTGTATATGTAATCCTCAACAAGTTGAGGATTGTATGCCTTTGGCAGTTCTTTCATTATATTTAACCGCCTACGTATTTACTTAATAAAGCCATGGCTCTTTCATTGTCACTCGTCTGCAAGACCATCCTGGATGACCCCTTATTGACACAGGTGCATGGGGTAACGTATGCATATTTGATGTCGATATTATTCTCTTTCATTTCCGTCGCTACTACCTTAAGCGCGCCGGGCTTATTTTCCAGGTCAACAAGCAGGACCTCGGTTTCCTTTACCATCCTGTATTTCTTTTTCTTCAGCTCATTCATGATGACAAGATTCGCGTTCGTGACAAGGAACACCTTGCCGCTTATGCCCGCTTCATAGCCCAGGATGGCTTCTATGTTTATACCCTTATTGGAAAGCAGCATCGCTACATCAGCCAGTATGCCTACCTTGTTCCTGGTAGTTATCGTTATCTCTTCCCCAAGCGCAATACTTTTTATCATAAAGGTTTCTCCTCCTTGCCTGGTTTTAGTTTTTCCGATATTTTTTTAGATACGAAGGCCGCCAGGTCTATATTCTCCGACGCAACATCAACCTGCGACTTATTGGCTTCCCAGGCCGTCACCAGTATACCAACCTGGGTGGTATCGATCGAAGAACGGAATACCTTCTGAAAATTATCGGCAGCTATGAACTTCCGCTTTTTATCCTCGCGGACTATGGCTTTCATATCTTTCAAGGCTTCTTTTATCTTTATCACGCATTCATCGGCCGGTAATGCATATTGCTGCGTCTGCCTGGACTTGGAATTCTTGACGTCTGATATTGATAACCCTATAAATTCCTGCCTGAGCTGCGTCATAGAGCAACCGCTTAAAAACAATATCAATGCTAACACCATTGCTTTTTTCATGCATATCCCTTTCGGCTTGGGGCGTATTTTACCTTTCAGAAAGCTTGTAGCTCTTCTCAAGGTCTAATTTTTGCTGCGCATAATCTTCTTTGGATAATCTACCCTGCTTGTAAGAATCTTCCAATTTCGCCAGTTTGTCCTGGTATTCTACGTACTCGTCGCCCATAAAGAAGCCCTGCAAAAAAGAGAACGGGCTCTTGTTTATCGCCTTATTCTCTTCGCAAAACCCGCTTCCTGACGCGCATAACAACGCCGCAGCAAGGATAAGTGCCTTTATTTTCATGGTTCCCTCCCTGACCTTATTTTTTGGAATCTTTAAGAAGTTTATATTCGATCGAATCAACAAGCGCGAACCACGACGCTTCGATGATGTTCTCCGATACGCCTATGGTCCACCATGAATCATTCTTATCCTGGGATTGGATAAGTACGCGTACACGCGCAGCAGTTCCTTGCTTTTCGTCAAGCACGCGCACCTTGTAATCAGTTAGATGCATTTCCTCCAGGCGGGGGTAAAATTTCCTGAGCGCTTTACGAAGAGCGCTGTCGAGCGCGTTGACAGGCCCGTCGCCCAGGCATGCTGTGTGTTCCAGTTCCTTGCCGACAGTCAGCTTGATCGTAGCTTCACTCGTCATCTTGCCATCCTTGCTTTTTTCCATTATTATACGAAAGTTCTCAAGCTTAAAGAAGTCCTTGAATGTCTTCATCACACGTTTGATAAGCAGTTCGAGGGAAGCCTCGGCAGCTTCAAAATGATATCCGCGATTCTCCAGTTCCTGCAGGACCTTAAGTATGGCCTTCGATTTTCCCGTGCCCTGGCCAAGGTCCAGGTTGAGGTCCCTGACCTTCTTCATGATAGTAGATTTGCCTGACAATTCGGAGATCAAAAGGCGCCTGTGGTTCCCGACCTTAGCGGGGTCGATATGTTCGTAAGTCTTCGGATTTTTAAGGATGGCGTTTACATGGACGCCCGCCTTATGGGCAAAAGCGCTGTTGCCTACGAATGGCTGGTTATCTTCCAGTTTCATGTTGCATATTTCCGCCACAAACCGGGCTACTTCCGTCAACTCCCTAATTGCAATATCCGAGACGCAATCGATCCCCAGCTTCAGTTTGAGATTGGCGGCAATAGAAACAAGATTTGCGTTACCGCACCTTTCCCCGTAGCCGTTTATCGTGCCGTGCGCCTGGACACAACCCGCCTGGATAGCGGCTATAGAATTGGCAACGGCCATGTCGGTGTCGTTGTGCGCATGTATACCTAGCGGCACGTTTATCTGCTCCTTAACCTCTTCGACGATCTCGAATACCTGAGAAGTTACGGTGCCGCCGTTCGTATCGCACAGGATTATCCTTGCTGCGCCCGCATCCTGCGCGGCCCTCAAAGTCTTAATGGCATACTCTTTATTACTTTTATATCCGTCAAAAAAATGCTCCGCGTCATAAAATACGGTCTTGCCTTTTGACTTCAGGAACTTTATTGAATCTGATATCATCCGGATATTTTCCTCAAGATCCACCCGGAACACGTCCTTTACATGCATATCCCAGCTCTTACCGAATATAGTTACGTATCTGGTACCCGCGGACAAAAGCCCCTTTAATATCTTATCGGAGGCCGCTCTTGACTTTGCATACCGGGTGCTTCCGAAAGCAACGATGTTCGAGTTCCTTAGCTTCAGGCTTTTCGCTTTCCTGAAGAACTCCAGGTCTTTCGGATTGGCGCCGGGCCAGCCGCCCTCTATGAATTGGACCCCTAATTCGTCAAGCTTTGAGCATATTTTCAATTTATCCGCAACGGAAAAAGATATGCCTTCGGACTGCGCTCCGTCCCTTAGAGTCGTATCATATAATTCGATCTTATTCATCAGCGCCCCTGGTTCCTTGTTTTGCTGAGTTTGAACTTATCGTGTATGGCCCTGACAGCCGCCTCCCCGAGGCTTTTCTTAACCACGCAGGATATCTTTATCTCGCTAGTAGATATCATCTCTATGTTTATGCCTTTTTTGGCCAGCGCTTCGAACATATCCGCGGCAACGCCTGAGTGGCTTCGCATCCCTATGCCCACTATCGAAACCTTGGCAATATCCTTATCTACGGTAACATCGCCCGCTCCAACCTTCGACGCTACCTCTTTTGCGCACTTTATCGTTTTGTTGAGCTCGCCGCCCATGACGGTAAAAGAAACGTCGGTTGCACCGGTCCTTGAAACGTTCTGTATGATCATATCGACATTGATGTTATTCCTGGCGATATCCTTGAATATCTTGGCCGCGATACCCGGCTTGTCCGGGACGTCGCAGATGGTGACCTTTGCCTCATCCTTATTTATTGCCACACCGGAAACCACTATATGTTCCATCGTCTTTACCTCCCTGGAAATTATTGTCCCGCCCTTATCGGAAAAACTCGACCTGACGTGTATGGGTACGCCGAATTTCATCGCAAATTCTATTGACCTCGGCTGCAGCACCTGGGTGCCCAGCGAGGCGAGCTCAAACATCTCTTCATAACTTATCTTTTCTATCTTCTTCGCATTTTTTACTATCCTAGGATCGGCAGTGAATACGCCCTCGACATCCGTGTACATCTCGCACATCTTTGCGTTTACTACCTTGGCCAGGGCGACCGCGGTAAGGTTGGAACCGCCCCTGCCCAGCGTAGTAATGTCATTATTGACATTCATGCCCTGGAAACCGGCGACTATTGTTATCTTGCCGTTCTTCAGTTCCTTTATTATCCGTTTTGCGTTTACGTCTATTATGCGCGCTTTTGTAAACGAGTCATCGGTTATTATACCGACTTGCGCTCCGGTAAACGATATTGCATCTATCCCTAGTTTATGTATGGCCATGGCCAGCAGGGCGCACGATACCTGTTCACCCGTAGATAAAAGCATGTCCAGCTCCCTGTCGGGTGGATTGGTAGTGATCTTCAATGCCAGGTCCATCAACTCATCAGTTGTATGGCCCAGGGCGGAAACGATAACTACGACATCGTAACCGGCATTACGCGTCTCAACCACCCTTTTGGCCACATTTTCTATTCTTGCTATATCTGCTACGCTTGTTCCGCCGTATTTTTGTACTATTATTCCTTTGGACATATTCACCCTATAATTTATCTGTTTTTATAAGGACGCTTGTAAGGGCCGCCCCTGATCTGAAAATTA
>CAZHPY010000050.1:0-9099 GCA_964534705.1 uncultured Planctomycetia bacterium
AGCACTTCCTTGACATGGAAGGGGTCACAGGTTCAAGTCCTGTCGCGTCCACCATCCGCCTTCGTGTATCGGGTGGAGTCAGGGTAGATAGCCTTCGGCGGATGTGTCCGCCGTATGCTATCTTCTACGAATAACCCAATACAGGAAGGCGGACCATAAACGGTATTAGCTTTTAAGGTGGTGGGTACCCCTTTCAAAAGGGGTCTACAACAGTTACTGGTATGGGCAAGTGGTGGAATGGCATACACGAAGGACTTAAAATCCTTTGGCCGCAAGGTCGTGAGGGTTCAACTCCCTCCTTGCCCACCAGTTTTTAAAGTATTGAGTAGTGAGTATTGGGTATTGAGTATCGGATAAAGCCAACGCAATACGCAACGGATAGAATAAGGGTAATAATATGGACCTGAATACACTCAGACACAGCGCGGCGCATGTAATGGCGCATGCAGTTAAGAGTTTATGGCCGGAAGTCAAGCTTGGCATAGGCCCGTCGATAGAAGACGGTTTCTATTACGATTTTGACCGCGAAGAACCCTTTTCTTCGGAGGAGATCGGTAAAATAGAAACCAAAATGCGCGAGATAATAAAGAACGATCACCCTTTTGAAAGAGAAGAGCTGAGTAAAAAAGAAGCGATCAAATTATTTAAAAAGATGGGTGAGAAATACAAGGTCGAGCTATTAGAGAAGATCCCGGAGGACAAGGTCTTCTTATACAAAGACGGTGATTTTGTCGACCTTTGCCGCGGACCTCATATAGATTCTACAGGCCAGATAAAAGCATTCAAGCTCCTATCGGTGGCAGGCGCTTATTGGCATGGCATTGAAACCAACCCAATGCTTCAGCGTATATATGGCACTGCTTTCCCCACGCAGAAGGAATTGGAAAGCTATATAAATATGATCGAGGAGGCCAAAAAAAGGGACCATAGGGTCTTGGGAAAGCAGCTTGAGTTTTTCAGCTTAAGCGATGAAATGGGGCCCGGCCTGGTATTGTATCATCCGAAGGGTGCGCGCCTGAGGACTATCATAGAAGAGTACATAAGAAAAGAACATCTGAGGCGCGGTTACGAGCTGGTAATAGGGCCTCATATATTAAAAAGCGATGTTTGGATAAGAAGCGGCCATTATGATTATTACAAAGAGAATATGTACATGTTCAAGATAGATAAACAGGAATACGCCATAAAGCCGATGAATTGCCCTAATCATATAATGGTTTATAAATCCAAGACAAGAAGCTATAAGGACCTGCCTTTAAAGTTCTTCGAGCTCGGGACGGTTTACAGAAATGAAAAGTCGGGGGTTTTGCACGGGTTGCTGCGCGTCAGGGGATTTACCCAGGACGATGCGCACATATTCTGCCTCAGGGAGCAGGTTGAAGATGAGATAGTGGACGTAATAGATTTTGTAATAGATACCTTAAACGCATTCGGGTTCGATGATTTTTCAATAGAGCTCTCTACAAGGCCGGCCAAATCTATAGGCACAGATGAAGACTGGGAACTAGCCGAGGCGGCCTTGATCAGCTCATTGAACAGGAAACAATTGAATTATGAGATAAACGAAGGCGAGGGAGCGTTTTATGGGCCAAAAATAGATATAAAGCTCAGGGATGCCCTTAAAAGAGAATGGCAGTGTGCGACGATACAATGCGATTTCACCCTTCCCGAGAGGTTCGACCTGAAGTATGTAGGACAGGACGGAAAAGAGTACCGGCCGATAATGCTGCATCGTGTCATACTCGGAAGCCTTGAGAGGTTCATGGGTGCCCTGATAGAACATTTTGCCGGAGCCCTTCCGCTATGGCTTTCGCCGGTCCAATGCATGATCATACCGGTATCGGATAAAGTAAGCGGATACGCCGAAAACATCAAAAGGACGCTCTTGGGTATAGACATGCGTGTTGAGATCGACTTTAGGAACGAAAGGCTGCAGAAGAAAATACGAGATGCCGAAGTAGCGAAAACGCCTTACATGCTGGTTATCGGGGAAAAAGAAGAATCTATAGGTATGATATCGGTAAGGTCAAAGACACAAGGCGATATGGGAAGAATGAAATTAAGCGAATTTGTGGAAAAAGTAAAAGAAGAAATAGAAAAAAAGGTAAGATAAAAAATTAAGAGAGGGAGGTGATTTAACATTTTTAAGAAAGAGACCCGGATAAATTACAGGATCAGAGCCAAAGAGGTAAGGGTTATAGCCGATAATGGCGATCAGCTCGGCGTGATGGGGATCCAGGACGCCCTCAAGAAATCCGAGGAGGCAGGGCTCGACCTGGTAGAGATAGCTCCGACGGCAACGCCGCCTGTCTGCAGGATCATGGACCATTCCAAATATAAATATGAGCAGGAGAAGAAGGAGAAAGAAGCCAGGAAAAAGCAGAAGGTCGTGCACATAAAAGAAATACGAATGGGCCCTAAAATAGGCGAGCATGATTACCAGTTCAAGGTGAGACACCTTGAGGATTTCCTGAAAAAAGGCGACAAAGTGAAGGTCACCATGATATTCAGGGGCAGGGAGATGGCGCACATCGATCTTGGACGGAAAGTTTTGGACAGGCTGGCAAGCGATATCTCAAGCATCGGCGAGATCGAAGAATCACCCAGGCTCGAAGGCCGATTTTTAAATATGGTAATCAGGGCGAAGTAAGAATTGAAAACGAGGAGAACGATATGCCGAAACTCAAGACGAGTAAAAGTGTCAAAAAAAGGATACGCATCAGTAAAAGAGGGAAAATAAAACATTTCAAGGCCGGCAGGCGTCACCTGCTGGGCGGTAAGGCATCCAAGCGCAAGAGGCATCTTGGCAAGCCCGGATACGTGTCGAAGGCCGACGCATCAGCCATAAGGCTGCTCTTGCCGTATGGCGCGTAGCCGTGGACTAACATATCAATAACGAGGAGGAAGCATGAGTAAGGTCAAACACGCAGTAGCAACAAAACGTCACAGAAAAAGAATATTAAAGGCTGCTGAAGGCCAGTGGGGCGGAAGGCATAGATTTTATCGCCGGGCCATGGAATCGGTAGCCAAGGGAAGAAAATATGCTTTCAGGGACAGGAAGGCAAAGAAAAGGGATTTCCGTTCCCTTTGGATAGTTCGTATAAACGCAGCATGCAGGGAGCACGATGTATCCTATTCAAAATTCATGAATGGCCTGAAGAAGCTGAAGGTCCTTATCGACAGGAAGATGCTTGCCGAGCTCGCTGTTTCAGATACGAAGGCATTTGGAAAGCTCGTTGAGATGACCAAGGCATAGATGAAGGAAAGAATAAAAGAGCTAGAACAAGGCGCGCTTGCGGAAATAAGCATTGCCGGCAACGGAGATGCCGTGGAGACGCTGCGCATAAAATACCTGGGCAGAAAAGGGCTTATTACCGAGCTCTTCAAAAAGATGGGAGAAGTGCCTCCGGAAGAAAAAGGCGAGGTCGGTAAACTGATAAACTCCCTGAAAAATAATGTGACAAAAGCTCTGGATGAGAAAGCCGGTTCTGTTTCCGCCGCAGGCGGGGCAAGGCTGGAAAAAATAGATATAACACTGCCCGGCATAATTAAAGAAACAGGCACGTTGCATCCCGTTTCCCAGACCATACAGGAGATCTGCGGTATATTTATATCATTAGGCTTCAAGGTAGTAGAAGGGCCCGAAATAGAGAACGAGCATTATAATTTCGAGGCGCTTAATATACCGCTGGAGCATCCTTCGCGGGATGCGTTCGATACATTTTATCTTGCGGACAAATGGCTTTTAAGAAGCCATACTTCGCCTGTCCAGGCGCGGTTCATGGAGAAAAATAAGCCGCCCCTGGCGATAGTCATACCCGGCAAGGTTTACAGGCCCGACGCTACCGATGCATCCCATTCTTTCATGTTCCATCAGGTAGAGGGGCTGGCCGTAAGCGACGATATAAAATTTTCCGACCTGAAAGGCGCGCTTACCGTATTCGCTAAAAGGATGTTCGGCGAAAAGACTACCATGAGATTCCGCCCGAGCTTTTTCCCGTTTACGGAACCCAGTGCAGAAGTGGATATTTCATGCATCTTGTGCGATGGTTCTGGGGTCAGGGGCCAGACAAGATGTTCTTTGTGCGGCGGCAGCGGCTGGCTGGAAATACTGGGGGCGGGCATGGTAAACCCTAAGGTATTCAAGAACGTAGGATACGACCCCGATAAAGTTACGGGCTTTGCTTTCGGTATGGGTGTCGAAAGGATAGCCATATTGAAATACGGTATAACAGACATAAGAATGTTTTTTGAGAACGACATAAGGGTCTTAAAACAGTTTTAAATAGAATATGCGCATAAGCTACAATTGGCTAAAAGATTACGTTGACATAAAGATGCCGGCTGAAAAGCTTGCTCAGATCCTCGCCATGGCAGGGCTTTCCGTGGATTCGGTTGAGGAAAAAGGCGGCGATTCTGTTCTGGAACTTGAAATAACATCGAACAGGCCGGATTGCCTTTCATATATAGGGGTGGCCCGCGAAGTAGCGGCGTTGACAGGGCGAAAACTGAAAGTTCCGTCGTGCAAAAAAATACTCTCAACCCTCAATCCCCAACTCCCGACTATAAAGGTCGATAATAAGAAACTATGCCCGCGCTACACAGCGCTTATAATACGGGGCGTGAAGATCGGGGAATCGCCAAAATGGCTCAAGGAGAGGCTCGAATCGATCGGGCTAAGGAGCGTCAATAACGTCGTTGATATCACGAACTTCTGCCTTTTTGAGACAGGAGAGCCCATGCATGCGTTCGATCTTGATAATATCGCGGGCGGGGCCGTAGTGGTCCGGAATGCCAAAAAAGGTGAAAAGATCACGGTTATCGATGGTACGGAAAGGGCGCTTGATGAAAACATGCTTGTCATAGCGGACTCCGGCGCGCCTATAGCGATCGCCGGTGTTATGGGCGGGCTTAAGGCTGAGGTAGGCATGTCAACCGGGAATATCCTGCTCGAAGCGGCATATTTCGATCCTATTTCAATAAGGAGAACATCTAGAAAGCTGGCCCTTTCTACCGAATCAAGTTACCGTTTTGAGAGAAAAGTAGACATGGATAATATTTATTATACCCAGATACGCGCCGCCCAATTGATCCTGGAAGCAGCTGGCGGCAAGATCGAAGGCTACATTGATACAGGTAAGGACGTGGTAACGAAAAAAATGATCGATCTCAGGCCTGAAAGGGTAAGCAAAGTATTGGGTGTGGAAATACCTCCGGCAAAAACAAAAAGCATACTGTTATCGCTGGGAATGAAGCAGGTATCCTCTTCAAAAAATATACTAAAATTAGAAGCCCCGGGGTTCAGGCAGGACCTGCAGGATGAAGTAGATCTGATAGAAGAGGTGGCCAGGGTTTACGGTTACAGCAATATCCCCGAAACGCTGCCTTGTGTCGCAGAAAAAGGGGATAGGCAGCCGATAGATATTATCGTCGATAATAAGATACGGGATACGCTAAAAAGCAGCGGTCTATCGGAGATCATTACTTATAGCCTTCTTAGCAGGAAAGCGCTGGCCATGGCAAAGATAGATGATAAGGATGCAGCTGTGGTAAAAAATCCTTTATCGGCCGAACAGGAATTACTGCGGCCTTCTTCGATCGCCGGCATGCTTGGCGCCATCCGGTATAACATTAACAGGAAAAACAGCGATCTAAAGCTATTCGAGCTTGGTAAAGTCTACTTTAAGGCAGCCGGCGGCTCATTTAAAGAGAGGCGCAATCTTACGATAGGCCTTACCGGGGAAATAAATGACGGATGGATAGGCAAGCCCCGCGCAGTAAGTTTTTTTGATCTCAAAGGGATAGCCGAAACACTGTTTCTGAGCCTTGGTATAGATGATCTTTCCGTAAGGGAAGCATCCGAGGGCACTTTTTCTCCGGCGGCCTGCGCTACCATTGAAGTCAAAGGTGAGCCCGTAGGTGTTTTAGGCGAAATAGACCAGGGTGTATTAAAGAATTTCGATATAAAAGATAAAGTCTATATCCTTGAAATAGACAGCGAGTCGCTGCAAAGATCCGTAGCGCTGAAAAAATATTTCAACGAGCCTATGCGTTATCCTTCGGCATCGAGAGACATGTCGATAGTCGTGGACAATAGCGTATCGAGCGCCGCTATCATCTCATTAATAACCGACAGCGCCGGAAAAATACTGAAAAAGGCAAAGCTCATCGACAGATACCGCGGGGGGCAAATACCGTCGGGGAAAACATCCCTTACCTACAGGCTGGAGTACCAGGATGTCAGCAGGACCCTGGAAGATAAAGAGGTTCAGGAGGCCCATTCCCGCGTAGTGCGCGCACTTCAAGAAAATCTTGGCGCGAGCTTAAGATAAGCAGGCGCCGCAATTTGATTTGCACCGTTTTTTGTGATATACTTATACTAGAAACAAAAAATTCCCTGCGATGCGCGTGCTTTGAACGAAAAATCTTGAGCCAATAGCATTAATATGGGGAGCCTAACTTGGTCGGCGTTTCGGCGCAGGCCCGAGGGCACCCACCTGTAAATAACAGGAATCAAGATAATTCGATTTTCACACGACATCCGCGGGGATTTTTTTATCTATGGACCTATTCACTAAAGACAAGAAACAGAAGGCCGGGAACGAGCCGCTGGCGTCAAGGATGAGGCCCCGGTCTCTCGAGGGTTTTATAGGCCAGGAACACATCCTTGGCAAAGATAAATTGTTGCGCCGCCTCATAGAATCCGATACGATCTCGTCCCTTATTCTCTATGGCCCCTCGGGGTGCGGCAAAACCACGCTCGCCCTTATAATCAAAGACAGGACAAATTCCTATTTTGAGAGGATAAACGCCGCTTCAAACAATGTAGCAGACCTGCGCAAGGTTATAGACAATGCCAAAAAGCGTGAATCCATAGACGGCAGGCGCACCATACTTCTAATTGATGAAATACACAGGTTTAATAAGGCCCAGCAGGATGTTCTCATGCCTGACGTTGAAGCGGGTAACCCCGTTTTAATAGGGACTACGACGCACAACCCATTTTTTTATGTAAATGCGGCGTTATTATCAAGGTCCCAGGTATTTGAATTTAAAAAATTATCGGACGAAAGTATGGAGAAGGTAATAAAGAACACATTGAAGGATAAAATAAACGGCTTGGGCAATATACCTGTGGACATGGACAGCAAAGCTATAGAGCACCTTGCCAAGGTTTCCGAAGGGGATGCCCGGCGCGCGCTTTCCGCTCTCGAAGTAGGCGTGCTCACAACGCCCGTGGGCAAGGACAAGAAAATACATTTTACTCTTAAGGTATCCGAAGAATCCATACAGAAGAAAGCGGTAGTATACGACAAGGATGAAGACGGCCATTACGATACAATATCAGCGTTCATTAAATCGATGCGCGGTTCTGATCCGGATGCGGCGCTTTATTGGCTGGCAAAAATGATATATGCCGGAGAGGACCCTAGGTTTATCGCCCGGCGGATAATAATCTGCGCTTCTGAGGATGTAGGCAACGCAGATCCTCAGGCTCTCGTAGTTGCGGCTGCAGCGCTGCAGTCAGTAGAGTTCGTAGGCATGCCGGAAGCGCGCATACCTTTGGCACAGGCAGCCGTTTATGTAGCCTGCGCGCCGAAATCGAACGCCGCATATCTGGGTATCGAAGGCGCGCTTAAGGATGTCGAAGAAGGAAAAGTGCTGGAGGTCCCGGACCATTTAAAAGACGCGAACCTGGACTCCGAAGCCTTCGGGCATGGAAAGGGTTATAAATACGCGCATGATTTTAAAGACCACTATATCAAGCAGGAATACAAGCCTTCGAACAAAGCCTATTATTTCCCTACTGAAATGGGCCAGGAGAAGAAGATCAAAGAGTGGCTGGAAAAATTAAAAACTAATGAATAAAAAAGCGATAGTCTTATTATCCGGCGGGCTTGACAGCATCCTGGCCGCAAGATTGATGCTCGAACAGGGCATAGATGTCATTGCGGTAAATTTCTCAGCCAAACTCTGCATGTGCGGATGCAAAAAGACGGGCGAAGGCCCGGCTCAGGCAGCCGCAAAGATGCTGGATATCCCACTGGAAACGATCGATATAACAAGTGATTTTATTGAGATAATAAAAAATCCAAGATACGGCCATGGTTCCAACATGAACCCATGCATAGATTGCAAGATCTATATGTTAAAGCACGCCAAGGGGCTGATGGGAAAACTCGGTGCGTCATTTTTAGTTACCGGTGAGGTTTTGGGTGAGCGGCCCATGTCACAAAGGAAAGATGCCCTCAACCTTATAGAAAAGCGGGCCGACGTTAAAGGTATCCTTTTAAGGCCTCTTACGGCAAAGAACCTGGATACTACAATACCCGAGAGCGAAGGAGTGGTTGACAGGGAAAAGCTGCTGGATATAAGAGGCAGGTCCAGGAAGCCACAGATGGCCCTGGCCGAAAAGTTCGGCATCGACAGTTATCCGAATCCGGCAGGAGGATGCCTGCTCACGGATGAAGGATTTTCAAAAAGGGTAAAAGATGCCATAGCCCATGGTGAATTTGATACGGAGAACCTGGCTATCCTATCCATAGGGAGGCATTTCCGCCTTTCTGAAAGGATGCGGCTTGTCGTCGGTCGGGATCAGTCCGAGAATGCAATGCTCCTCTCCCTGGCAAAAAACGACGATATAATATTAAAGCTAAAGGACCATCAAGGGCCAATATCCATCCTGAGAGGCGAAATCACGGATGGCCTGATAATGATCGCAGCCGGCGCAGCGGCATATCACACAAAATTACGTAGCGAGGAGATGGTGAGCGTTGATCATTGGAAGAACGGCGCTACTGAAAAAAGCACCATTTCGGTAAAACCATTAGCCAAAGATGTAATAGAGAAATTAAGGATATAACCTGAAATGAAAAAGATAAAAGAACGCAGCCTGTATCTGGTCATAAGCGAAGAATACGGGAACGGCAGAAACTCGATAGAAATAGCAAAAAGCGCTATCAGGGGCGGCGTGGATATGATCCAGATGCGCGAAAAACATAAGCCTACCAAGGAGCTTGTGCAGCTGGGCAAGAAATTATCAAATTTATGCAGAAGCAACGGCGTAATATTCATAGTCAATGACGACCCTATGCTTGC
>CAZHPY010000050.1:9199-11870 GCA_964534705.1 uncultured Planctomycetia bacterium
TCAAAAGGCGCAAAAAATATAGCGCTTATAAGAGGGATCCTTGAGGCGGAGGATATTTTGTGCGAAACGGCTAAGTATAAAAATAAACTAATATCCGAAGGACGCGCAGATGCAGATAAAGATTAACGGCAAAAGCGAAACGGTGCAAAACTCATTGAACCTTGGTGAGCTTATTCTTGAGAAAGGGCTTACGCCCGAGCATATAGTAGTAGAACATAATTATAATATAATAGCTAAAGAAGAGTGGGACAAGATAGCGGTCAAGGACAACGATAATATTGAAATAATAAGCTTTGTAGGAGGGGGATAACATTGGAAGACGTATTGATCATAGGCGGCAAGGAGATAAAAAACCGCCTGTTTATAGGGACAGGGAAATTCTCAGATTATGTATTGATGAAAAAAGCGCTTGAAGCATCGGGGGCGGAAGTCGTTACCGTGGCCGTAAGGCGCGTTGACGCATCTTCAAAGAAGGACAATATTCTAAACTATATTCCGGAAGGCAGCTATATAATGTCGAACACTTCGGGCGCCAGGAATGCCGATGAGGCTGTAAGGATAGCCCGTCTTGCAAAGGCCGCGGGCGCGGGGGACTGGATAAAGATAGAAGTCATCCAGGATAACAAGTATCTGCTCCCGGACAATATGGAAACTTTAAAGGCAACAGAGATCCTGGCGAAAGAAGGCTTCAAGGTGTTTCCTTACATGAGCCCGGACCTCTCAATGGCCCGTAGGCTAGTTGATGCAGGCGCAAGCGCGGTAATGCCTTTAGGGTCGCCTATAGGAAGCAACAGGGGCGTAAAAACCAGGGAGCTTGTAGAGATCATGGTGCGTGAAATAAGGATCCCGGTGATAGTTGATGCGGGCTTAGGCAGGCCATCGGATGCAGGTGAATGCATGGAGCTGGGATGCGCCGCTGTTTTGGTGAACACAGCCATAGCGATCGCTGAGAACCCTGCAGGCATGGCAAAAGCATTCAGCCTTGCAGTCCAGGCGGGGCGGCTTGCATACTTATCCGGTATCCCATCAGAATCTTTACGGGCGAATGCCTCCAGCCCATTAACAGGCTTCCTGAGAGATACACAATAACCAATGAGTTATTACGACCTATATTCAAAATGCAAAGACCTGAAACATATTGAACCGGATGTAAGGGAATTTCTGGGGCTGCTGTCCGAAAGCGCCGAAAATTCGCTGGAAGAAATGGCAATAAAAAGCCGCGAATTGACCTTGCAATATTTTGGCAGGACCATACAGCTTTACACTCCCATGTACTTATCTAATCACTGCGATAATAAATGCCTGTATTGCGGTTTCAACGCCGATAACGATCTTGACAGGCATGTCATGACCCTGGAAGAGGTTGAAAAGGAAGCGGATTTTATTTCATCGATGGGGCTCAAGCACATTCTGATACTTACTGGCGAATCAAGGGTAAAGAGCTCCCCATCATACATGAAGGATTGCGTCGGGGTCCTTAAAAAGTACTTTTCATCTATATCGGTAGAAGTATATCCTCTTACACAGGACGAGTACTCAGGCCTGGTCAGGGAAGGCGTCGACGGCCTGACGATATACCAGGAAGTCTATAATGAGGGCCTTTACGGTAAGATGCATCCGATGGGCCCCAAGAATAATTACAAGTTCAGGCTTGATGCGCCGGAGAGGGGCGCCAACGCCGGCATGAGAAATATCAATATCGGTGTTCTGCTGGGCCTGGACGACTGGCGAAAAGAGGTCTTTTATTTGGGGCTGCACGCGAAATACCTCATGGATAAATTTCCCGAGACTGAAATAGGCGTATCGGTCCCCAGGATAAGGCCTCAGGCAGCAGGTTTTAAGCCAAAGCATATTGTCAGCGATAAAAATATGGTCCAGATAATAACGGCATTGAGGATATTCCTCCCGAGGCTTTCAATAAGCCTGTCTACGCGCGAAAGGCCGGAATTAAGGGATAACCTTATACCTTTGGGCATCACCAGGATGTCGGCCGGTTCAACTACCAGGGTAGGCGGGCACACGATCAAAGCCGAAGACGAATATTCCGTCCAGTTCGAGATATCGGACAATAGGACGGTGGCCGAAATACGCAGCAGCCTTGAGAAGAAAGGCTACCAGGCTGTATTTAAAGATTGGATGCAATTATGACGCTTCACGCATTTAGGGATAACCTAATAAAAAAGATGGGCAAGGACAGCCTTGAAAGGATCCAGGCTATAAGGGTCGGCATAGCGGGCGCAGGAGGCCTGGGCTCCAATTGCGCGCTGAATCTCGTAAGAGTCGGCTTAAATAAATTTACAATCGTGGATTTTGATTCCATTGATCCGACAAACCTTGACAGGCAATTCTATTTTTATGATCAGGTAGGCATGCCTAAGGTGGAGGCGCTCAAAAAGAACCTTGAAAGGATAAATCCGGGTATCGATATAAAGATCGTTAAATCAAAAATAGAAAAAGATAATGCATTAAAACTTTTTGATGATTGTGACGTTGTGGCAGAATGCCTTGACATCGCTTCTTCAAAAAAAATGCTCGTTGAAGAACTTTTGAAGGCCAAAAAGTTCATAGTCGCTGTTTCAGGGCTCGGAGGAATAGGTTCAAGCGATGACATAAGGGTCCACAAGATAAAAAGCAACCTTGTAATGATAGGGGACCTTAAATCAGATATCTG
>CAZHPY010000051.1:0-11825 GCA_964534705.1 uncultured Planctomycetia bacterium
GGATATGCTTGGAGTTGAAGAACCGGTCGAGATACAGGTAAACGTTACAAAAATAGCGCATAAAGAAGAAAAAATGAAGGACCCAAAAAGGGAAGACAAGGTCCCGCCGTTCAGGGGGACGATAGAGTACAGCAGCTTTTAAAGGAGGATGTTACACATGAGCAGAGTAGGAGTTTTAACAGGTGGCGGCGACTGTCCCGGATTAAATGCCGTAATAAGGGGAGTTGTCAGGAAGGCATCTCAGAACAATGTTACTGTTATCGGGATAAGGAACGGCTGGAAGGGCCTTATCGATATGGATACGGTCGAATTGGGGATGGAATCCGTGTCGGGGATATTGCCTAAGGGCGGGACAATACTCGGGACGTCCAGGACGAATCCTTACAAGAAAACGGATGACGTGGCCAAAGTAATAGAAAATTATAAAAAATTAAAACTCGATGCCCTTATCGCAATAGGCGGAGAGGATACGCTTGGCGTCGCGAATAAGCTTAACAAAGAGAAAAAAGGCGTCAATGTGGTAGGCGTTCCCAAGACCATAGATAACGACCTTAATGCAACAGACGTTACATTCGGATTCGATACGGCTGTAAATATAGCGACGGAAGCTATAGACAGGCTACATACAACGGCTGAAAGCCATCACAGGATCATGGTCGTCGAAGTAATGGGCCGCCACGCAGGATGGATAGCTATCCACTCCGGTATAGCGGCCGGCGCGGATGTCATACTTATCCCGGAACTGAAAATGGACCTGGATGAGATCTGCGATATCCTCAAAAGGCGCCACGCCAGAGGTAAGGGTTTTTCTATAGTTGTAGTCGCCGAAGGCGCTACGTTCAAAGCCGGCCAGACCGTGACGCAGGAGGAAAAACTTGATTCATTCGGCCATGTAAGGCTCGGCGGAGTGGGAGAGATCCTGGCGGCTGAGATCGAAAGCAGGACGGGATTTGAAACGAGGGTCACCGTTCTTGGGCACATACAGAGAGGCGGCACGCCGAGCGCATTTGACAGGGTCCTCGCCACAAGATTCGGCGTAAAGGCCATGGATCTTGTGCTGGCCAAAAAATTCGGTTATATGGCGAGCCTTAAAGGTACGGAAGTGGTCGAAGTGCCGTTACAGGACGCGGTTGGCACGCTGAAAACGGTAGATATGAAATTCTACGAGCTTGCCAAGACATTTTTCGGATAAAATATGCAAAAAAAGATAGAAGCCGATATCAAAGATAGTATCAGGGTAAAGGAAGGCGTCCTTAAGGAGCAGGCCGATAATATCGAAAAAGCTGCGCGGGCGATAATAGAATCGCTCAGCAACGGCGGAAAACTTCTTATTTTCGGCAATGGCGGCAGCGCAGCCGACAGCCAGCACATTGCGGCTGAGCTCGTCGGGCGGTTCAAGATGGAGAGAAAAGCGCTTCCGGCCATAGCGTTGACCACGGACACTTCCGCCCTTACGGCTATCGCAAATGATTATGGGTATGAACACGTCTTCTCAAGGCAGATAGAGGCGCTTGCCTCAAAAGGCGACGTTGCCCTGGGCATATCCACAAGCGGAAATTCTAAAAATATACTGGAAGCATTTAAAAAAGCAAGGTCGATGGGTGTACAAACCATAGCGTTGTCCGGCGGGGACGGCGGCCTGATGAGATCGGAGGCCGGCATCTCAATAATCGTCGCGACAAAAGATACGCCGCGCATCCAGGAATCACACATCATGATAGGCCATATCCTCTGCGCGCTCATCGAAGAAAAATTATTTAAAAAATAGATGCGATCAAAGATCCTGGCTACAGGAAAACTGTCTGCCGTAATGAACCGCTTGCGTTCGCGCGGCAAAAAAATAGTCTTCACGAACGGCTGCTTTGACATATTGCATGTCGGCCACGTTGACTATCTTGCTAAGGCGCGGCGCATGGGTGACGTACTTGTCGTTGGCCTTAATAGCGATTCTTCGGTGAAAAAAATAAAAGGCCCCGGGCGCCCCGTTAACCGTGAGCGCGACAGGGCAACAGTGCTTTCAGCTTTATCCGCAGTCGATTATATTTCCATATTTTCCGAGCCCACACCCGAAAAACTTATCAAGACAGTAAAGCCCGATGTGCTTGTAAAGGGCGGGGACTGGGATATAAAGGACATTGTTGGGGGCGATTTTGTCAGGTCATGCGGCGGCAAGGTGAGGAGCATACCGTTCGTTAAGGGTTATTCCACGACGTCCCTCATCAGGAAGATGGAGAAGTAATGGCCAGCAAGGAAGCCATGCGCGTAATAGACGCCAATTTTAACAGGTCCCGCGAAGGCTTAAGGGTATGCGAAGAGGTCGCGCGTTTTATATGGAACTCGCGCACGCTGACAAAGGACCTTAGATCTGTCAGGCACTCTATATCAAACGTTTTAAAGGCTTCTCCGGCAACCGTAAAGGCCCTGAACGTGACAAGGGATATAGAGCATGACGTAGGAAAGCGCGTAAAAAGCGGCAGCGAAATGGACCGCGTTACGTATGAGGATATATTCAGCGCTAATATCCAGAGGGTAAAGGAATCCCTCAGGGTGCTGGAGGAATTTTTTAAGTTAATAGATCCCGGAAACTCAGCCAGGTTCGCCGGCCTAAGGTTTAAAGTTTACAACATAGAAAAAAAGGCATTAAAATGACACAGCTTGAATCCGCCAGAAAAGGTAAGGCGACATCCGAAATGGTCCAGGTTTCCCGCGACGAGGGTGTCTCGATCGACCTTGTCCGCAAAGGGATCGCGGACGGCACTATCGTCATCCCTAAGAATATAAGGCACGACCTCGAGAAGCCATGCGGCATCGGTAAAGGGCTGAAAACAAAGATAAACGCCAATATCGGCACGTCCAGGGATTCATCGAATATAACAGGTGAATTGAAGAAGATGATGGAGGCCGTTAAGCTTGGCGCGGACGCCATCATGGACCTTTCTACGGGCGCGCGCATGGAGGAAACAAGGCGGCGCATCCTGGCAGGCTCGAAAGTTCCCGTCGGGACAGTCCCTATATACGAAATGGTCGTAAAAGGAATGAAAAAACGCGGTTCTATAGCGGCTATTACGCCTGATGACATGTTCGATTGTCTTGAAAACCAGGCCAGGGAAGGCGTGGATTTTTTCACCATCCATGCCGGAGTTACCAGGAAGGTCATAGCCATCCTTAAGGAAAACCCCAGGCTTCTGGACATAGTATCAAGAGGCGGCGCATTCCTGGCGGAATGGATCGTATCCAATAAGAGGGAAAATCCGTTTTTTGAATATTTTGACAGAGTCATAGATATAGCAAAACGTTACGACATAACCTTGAGCCTGGGAGACGGGTTAAGGCCCGGCGCAATAGCCGACGCTACCGATAAAGCCCAGGTCATGGAGCTGATAACCCTTGGCCAACTGCAAAAAAGAGCTTTTAATAAAGGCGTCCAGGTCATGATAGAGGGGCCGGGCCACGTTCCAATGAACCAGATAGAGGCAAACGTCCTGTTAGAAAAAAGCTTATGTAACGGCGCGCCGTTCTACGTTTTAGGGCCGCTGGTCACGGATATCGCGCCCGGCTATGACCACATAACAAGCGCCATAGGAGGCGCTATAGCCGCTGCGGCAGGCGCCGATTTCTTATGTTACGTCACTCCTTCGGAGCATGTCC
Source organism: uncultured Planctomycetia bacterium (assembly GCA_964534705.1). Lineage (GTDB taxonomy): Bacteria > Omnitrophota > Gorgyraeia > 2-01-FULL-45-10 > 2-01-FULL-45-10 > CAZHPY01. The sequence continues at coordinate 3,649 of CAZHPY010000051.1, forward strand.
GTCTTCCGACCCTGGAGGATGTGAAAGAAGGCGTTATTGCTTCAAAGATCGCGGCTCATGCCGCTGACATAGCAAAAGGGATCCGCGGCGCAATGGACAGGGATATTGCAATGTCCAGAGCGAGGGCCAAAAGAGATTGGAAGGGCCAGTTTGAGCTGGCAATAGATAAAAGCAGGCCGGCAGAATACAGGAACGCTTCCCAGCCTGCCAAAAAAGACGTCTGCACCATGTGCGGGGAGTATTGTTCCATAAAAACGGCCGAAAAATGCCTGAGAGGAGCGTCTTGAGCATCCTTGTAGTGGGTTCGGTAGCGCTGGATACCATAGAGACGCCTTTTGGTAAAAAGAAAGAGATACTCGGAGGTTCGGCCACATATTTTTCGTTGTCTGCGTCTTTTTTTGACAAGGTCAATATAATAGCTACCGTCGGGGAGGACTTCCCGGAGAGATACGTCCGGCTGTTAAAGGACAGGTCTATAGGGACGGACGGCATAGCCGTAAAAAAGGGTAAGACATTCAGGTGGGAAGGCCGATACGAATACGACATGAACGTCGCCCATACGCTGGCCACGCACCTTAACGTCTTCCAGGATTTTTCACCGGTCATCCCGAAAAATTTAAGGAATTCGCAGCTTTTGTTCCTGGCTAATATCGATCCCGACCTGCAGGACAGCGTTCTCAGGCAGATGAACAGGCCAAAGCTGATAGCGTGTGATTCGATGAACCACTGGATAACGAATAAGAAGAGATCGCTGGAAAAATTTTTGCATAAAGTGGATATATTCCTGCTGAATGACGCCGAAGCAAGGCAATTCAGCCAGGAGGCAAATCTTTTAAAAGCCGCTAAGGCCATCGTAGCAAAAGGTCCAAAAAGCGTAATAATAAAAAAGGGCGAGCACGGCGTAATATATTATTCCAAAAAGGGCCATTTTGTCGCGCCTGCTTATCCGCTTGAGAACGTATATGATCCTACCGGCGCAGGTGATACATTTGCGGGCGGTGTAATAGGATACCTGGGAAGATCCGGCCGCATAAACGACGCCGTCATAAGGAAGGGCATCGTTTATGGGAGCATCCTCGCGTCTTTTGTCGTGCAGGATTTCAGCGTCAACAGGCTATTGAGCTTATCGCGCCCGGAAATAAATAAAAGATACGATAATTTCAAAAAACTTACGAGGTTTTAAATGGGACCGCTAGGCGAGCGTAGTTCAATGGTAGAATACCAGCTTCCCAAGCTGGTCACGTGGGTTCGATTCCCATCGCTCGCTCCACTCTTCGTCTCGCAACCACTATGGAATCGAAGCCAAATTGCGCCGAAGGAAAAGGCCGCTGAAACGGCCGACAGCAATTTGGCCGGCCGTGAGCGAGGCCTGAAGGCCGAGCGAACGGGATTCCCATCGCTCGCTCCATTTTGCGGGAGATTCCCCTTAGTCGCTCCGCTTTTAATCGTCATTTTCCTTCTATTCCTAAACGGATGCAAGACCGCCGAAGCGCCCTACAGGGCGGATACGGCCACTATAGGCGGCGTATATCATTATGTGCGGAGCGGCGAAACGCTCTGGAGCATCTCGAAACAATACGGAGTAGATATCAACACTATCGCAAAAGTGAACGATCTGGAAAATGCCCGCAGCGATATCCGCCGCGGACAAAGGCTGCTAATACCGGCATCAGCAACAACTAAGCAGGCTTATACGCCGCCAAAAACATCTTTTGCGTACCAGGCTTTTGTCTGGCCGGTCAGGGGAACGGTAATATCGCCATATGGGGACAAGCTCGACAGGGCCAAAAACAAAGGCATGGACATAAGCGCTCCTGAAGGCACGCCTGTAAAGGCGTCAAAATCAGGAAAAGTTGTTTTCTGCGACGAATGGTTAAAAGGTTTTGGTAAAACGGTCATACTGGACCACGGGGACAACTTCCAGACCGTCTATGCCTATAATTCCCTTATACTTGTAAACGTCGGCGATGTTGTAGAACAAAATATGGTAATTGCAAAAGTGGGAAGAGGCGGCCGCGCGAAAATGTCGAGCCTCCATTTTGAAATAAGGCGCAATGGAGAGCCGCAGAACCCGTTTTATTATTTATCGAGGTAAAAAAGGATAGGCATGTTCAGCGAACCGGTTGTCGGAGAAAGGTTTTTCGGGAGAGATGAGGTGCTGGAGCTCCTTAATAAAAGGGTTTCGGCGCTGAGGGACGGTTACAGGCAGAATGTGGCCCTGACGGGCCAAAGCCTGGCTGGCAAGACCTCTATCCTTCACCATTTCCTGTATTCGATAAAAGAAGATGATTTTGTAACAATATACGTGGAAGTCGTGAAAGAACCTTTCCGGGCATTCGCGAACCGCTTCATAGCAACCGTCCTTTTCAACACTCTTACAAAGACCGGCGAAAACGCAGGGTTTGAGCTTGAAAGCCTTCTCGATAAAGCCGAAGAGAAGCTGCCTAAAACTTACGCTGCCATAAAACATGTCGATTCCCTTATAGAGAAGAGCGATCTTGAAAGCGCTTACCTGAGCCTGCTGGGCCTCACATCAACTCTCAAGGAAGAGATCAAAAAATCGTGCGTGGTCATCCTCGACGAATTCGACAATCTCGAATACATCGGTATAAAAAATCCATTCTTAAGCTTCGGCAAGGTCATAATGATACAGAAGGATACGATGTACATAGTGTCCAGCTCGAGGAACCAGGTCTTTAAGAAGATACTTTCAGAAAAACTTTCCCTGCTTTTCGGGAATTTCGAGATAGTTAAGGTATCCGGTTTTGATGTAGATAACGCCAAAAGATTCATCGATATGCGCCTCGATGGCTATAATATCGACGATGCATTGAAAGGGTTCCTGGTCGTTTTTACTGACGGCAACCCGTTCTATCTCAACCACATAGCAAGGAAGGCGAGGGAGCTCGCCGCAGACAACATGTCGGACCACATCGGCATCGATGTCCTTACAAGGGCCATCGTGGAAACTACCTACGATTCGAACGGCGTGATACACCAGTATCTGATGAACTTCCTCCTCGACCTTATAGATTCCAGGTCCAGGGAAAGGTACATGGTAATGTTGACGTCGATCGCCAATGGGTGCAATAAATTGTCCGATATCGCAAGATCCGCCAGGGCAAAACAATCGGACGTGTCAAAGGACCTTACCGCGCTTTCGGACATGGGGATCATTTCCAAGAGCGGCATCTTCTATAAGATAGACGATTCCCTGCTCAATTACTGGCTGGGGAAGGTTTACCAGAAAAGAAAGAACCTGCTTGTGGACGGGATATTCAACAGGACGGAACTGTTCACTTCGCAGGTAAAGAGCCATATAAATAACTTTATCGTCGAATCAGAAAAGGAGATCGTCCAGCGGCTTTCGGAATTATTCAATTCCTTTTCAAACGAGCTTTTCCAGATCGAATCAAAGCAGTTAAAGCTCCCTCATTTCACCAAGATAGAATCCGGGCAACTGTCCGAGCAGAAACAATACGTAGCGGCAAGTTTCAGGGGAAACACGTGGCTGGTCCAGCCTTACCTCGAGTCAGTCGGCGAGAATGAGATAGTGGAATACATCCGGAACATAAAACCCCTGAGTTATAAGATATCGAACAAAATAGTGATACCGCTGAAGGGTATCGATGAGAACGCCAGGTTGCTCGCGAAAGAACTTAAAATATCGATATGGGACATATCGACGCTTAATAATATCCTTGGCGCTTATGGAAAAAATAAGGTCGTGATATAAAATGAAGATCCTTGTATTGTCCGATACGCATATCCCCATCACGGCGCAGGACGTGCCTGAGGCCGTCTATGAAGCGGCCAGGGGCGTGGATATGATATTCCATGCGGGAGATTTTATAGAAATGAAATTCCTGGAAAAATTAAGGTCCATCAAAGAAGTCAAGGGTGTCCGCGGTAACATGGATTCAAGGGCGATACAGGAGCAGCTGAATATAAAGGAAATAATAACCATAGAAAAGGTCAAGATAGGCCTTATACACGGTTACGGCGCGCCGTCGGAGATAATAAACACCGTCAGGAAGGAATTTGACGATAGGGTGGATTGCATAGTATTCGGCCATTCCCATGTAGCGCTGAACATGAAAAAGGACGGGATCCTTTATTTCAATCCCGGCAGCCCGACAGATAAGATATTTGCGTCGAAAAATTCTTACGGTATCCTTGAGGTTACCGATAAAACGATAGAAGGTAAAATAGTGGAGCTATGAAAATATGATGAAAGATATACCTGTAATAAAAGTTGAGGGAGACACGCTTCCGGAGGCATGGGAAAAAGCCGTCCTGGCCACGTGGAAGGACGGACTTGACATAAAGACGGAATATGATAAGCCTGAAGATCCTGCCAGCAAGGATTGTACCATGATCATGGTGGTCAATGACCCGATGAGGGAGCCGCGCATACACAGGGCATTCCCCGGCGGGCTGGAGGACCTGGAAGTTTACAGGCAGGAAGTCGTGGATGGCATACATGACCATTGGATAAAACCCGAAGAAGGCAAATGGACCTATACCTACCACCAGAGGCTGTTCAATTTTGACACCGAGGGGGGATCCGTAGACCAGGTAGAATACCTTATTAAAAAACTGTCAGAGACCTCTTATTCGAGAAGGGCCCAGGCCATAACCTGGAACCCTAAAACAGACCCTGTAACCGACGATCCTCCATGCCTGCAGAGAATATGGTGCAGGCTTGTGGGCAAGGAAGACGGCGCTTATTCATTGAACATGAACACCCATTGGAGGTCGCGTGATGGTTATAAGGCAAGCTTCATGAATATCTTCGCCCTTACAGACCTTCAGGCCAAGATAGCCCGGGAAATCTCGAAAAGATCCAAAAAGAAGGTATCTGTAGGCAGGTACGTGGATATAAGCGACAGTTTCCATATTTATGGCAGTTACGCTGAGGAATTCAAAAGGTTCCAGAAGACGGTAGGCGAGAGGCCTTTTGAAGAAAAGACCTGGTCGACGGAATTTGCCCAGCCGTTCTTTGAAGAAGCTCAGGCGAGGTTAAAGAATGAGAAATAGCTTATGGGCGCCATGGAGAAGAAAATATATCATCTCGCATAATAATAAGAAATGCATATTCTGCGGCCCCGAAAAATACGTGCTGGACAGGACAAAGCATTCGTTTTCCATCCTCAACATCTATCCATATAATAACGGCCATGTCATGGTAGCGCCAAAGCGGCACGTAAAGAGCATTGAATACCTGTCTCCGGAAGAGGTCTGCGATCTCTGGAATCTTGTCGTAAAAGCAAAAAAGGTCCTGGATAAGAAGCTGAAGCCGCATGGCTATAATATAGGGTTTAATGTAGGCAAGGCGGGAGGCGCCGGGTTTGCAGGCCACCTGCATGTCCACGTGGTCCCGAGATGGAAAGGCGACATGAACTTCATGCCTGTCATAAGCGATACTAAAGTAATACCCGAGTCACTTGACGCCATGTATAAATTATTCCGCGAGGGGATGAAGCATGCTAAAAAGGAAAGAACTTGAAAAAAGGGAAGAACTTTTAGCTCCTTACGCCCAGAAGAGCAGGAATTCCAGGGGCAGGCAGCATAAAGAACCCGAGCACCCTTACAGGTCCTGTTACCAGAGAGACCATGACAGGATAATATATTCTACGGCCTTCAGGAGGCTGGAATACAAGACGCAAGTCTTCGTGAACCATGAAGGCGACCATTACCGCACACGCCTTACGCATACCCTGGAAGTAGCCCAGATAGCAAAATCCATAGCCAGGGCATTACGCCTGAATGAGGATCTCGTCGAAGCAATAGCGCTTGCGCATGATGTCGGCCACACGCCTTTCGGCCATTCAGGCGAGGACGCATTACGCGAAATAATGAAGGATTACGGCGGATTTGACCACAACACCCAGGGCTTAAGGGTTGTGGACTTTCTCGAGGAAAGGTATCCGAACTTTCCGGGCTTAAACCTGTCCTATGAAGTGCGCGAAGGCATAATCAAGCATTCTACGGCATATGACCTGCCGCGTCCGGCAATACCATTTGAATCCACTGCTTCGCCGTTACTGGAAATACAGGTGGTCGACGTAGCTGATGAGATAGCGTATGACAACCATGACCTGGATGACGGCATAGCAAGCAGGCTCATAAGGGAAGAGGATTTGAAAAAAGTGCCTTTGTGGGAAAGAGAGAATAAAGAGATACATAAGGCCTATCCCAAGCTTAAAGATGAGATACGCAACTATCAGGTGATCCGTTCGCTCATAAACAAACAGATAACAGACATATTGGAACAGACCGAAGCCAACATAAAGCGTTACAAGATCAAGAGCACGGCCGATGTATTAAAGCTGCCCATTCGCATCGTGGGATTTTCCAAGGCCATGCAGGTCCTTCGCGAGCCCATGCGCGAATTCCTCCAGAAGAACCTCTATCAGCACTACCGCGTTGTCCGCATGTCCAACAAGGCGTACCGCTTCATGACAGCGCTCTTCGAAGTCTACTCAGATAAACCCGAACAGCTTCCTCCGTCGAGCCAGATGAGGCTCACAAAAGAAGACAAGCACCAGGTCATTTGTGATTACATAGCAGGTATGACAGACAGATACGCGCTCGATGAGTATAAGAAGTTTTTCGAGCCTTACGAAAGAGTTTAATCGTTCTTTTCCACTGCTCTGGATTTTGTTCGCGGCCTGAATTTTTTTGCCGTGTGCTACGGTTTACGTTTCGCGAATTTGCAGGAATTCCTTCCCTTAAGCCCAGCATCATTTAGGAAGTCCTATTATCGGCTGGGCGTTTGGTCAGTCAGTTCCTGCATTCGCTCAACGTAAATCCTTGCACACCAAGCCATAAACAGCTCTATGCCAAAAAAATTCTTATGGCCGCTTCACAAAACCCATTACAGTAGAAAACTAAAGATAACCTACATGATTGAAGATACAAATAACGACAAAATAACCGTTAAAATGCTTGGTGACACATTAGTGGATTTTATTAAAAAAAATCCCGCAAATGGTGTTATTTATTTTAATTCTTATGTTTTAACCAACTATGACAAATTAACCACCGAAGCCCAGAAAAAGGTAGATGAGCTACAAGAAATAATGGTAAAACATATGGATGATTTTGCTTCTAAGTTACCCGAATCTTTGGATAAGCGAAAGCTGATGCGCTTAAGTCGTGGTGCTAAAGGTCGGAGGTTATTTGCTAAATCCTACGTGAAGAATCTCGAAGACCCTATTAAGTCTCCGCCAAAGCTACATCTTAAAGTCGGAGATCTTTTTATAGAGCATTTGCAGATCATAATGGATTTTTATCAAGATATTTTAGAAAATGGCACAATGAAAGGAGTAGACACCTTCTGTAAATTAAGCTTATTAGCTGTTTCTATCGATGAGTTACTCGTTGCTTTTCATTTAAGTCAAAGAAATTTTGGAGGACAGGCCCTTTCACATATACGAACTATTTATGAAGCCTTGGATTTAGTAGATTTGTTTAATAGAGAACCGAAATGGACAGAATTATGGACAAGCGGAAAACCATGGCAAGAAGTATGGAATGAGCTAAGTCCTGGCAAAGTCAGATCAAAGCTTGGTAAAGACAATGTTTTTAAAGAAATTTATTCATTAATGTCAGTCTTAGGCGCTCATCCATCGTTTGAAATGATGAGAGCGCGATGCAATAAAGCTGCGAAGCCTTCTGAGGATGGAAATCCAAAAATACTAGTAAAAATAGGTGTCTCACCATCATCGAAAGAAGCAATATTTGCACATTTTTTTCTCTTACTTTCCGTAATAATGGTTATGGCTACGGAAATTATGAGTTTTGGAAATCGTTTGAATAGTAAAGAATCAGAATCGGCTATGCTCAAATGCTGCATGGATTACGCCGATTTATATGACAACTATTTAGTCAAACCTATAAAAGAATCTGGCGGAAAAGTAGATGGTACAGCAAGAGAACTAATGGAGAATTTAACCAAGACACTTTTTAAAAAAACATGAAAATGATAGCGGAAAATAGGGGACGTGTCAGTTTAAGACACTCCAGTTTAAAGAATAGAGAATACTGTGATTTCGGGGACGTTACCCAAAAGGGATAGCTTATGGCAGTTAAAAGAGATTATTTATTATTTGTTGATACCAATATCTATTTAGATTTCTATCGTGCGCAACATGGTATTGGATTAAAGTTAT
>CAZHPY010000052.1:0-11820 GCA_964534705.1 uncultured Planctomycetia bacterium
GAACGGAGTTGGAGACAAAGAGACAAGAAACAAAGAAACAAGTAAAAGGTAGGGCGGGAGAGATCTTGCCCTACCTTTTGTTTGCTTGACAAAAGCAGCATAATTCTATATCATATTACTCTCACAATATAAATTAATTACGCAGTACGAAACGGATCTAATGAGAGGAGAAAAATGGGACAGTTTTATATAGGGGTTGAGAGAAAAGCAAGGCGCTGTTACGGTTTTGATGAAATTGCGCTTGTTCCCGGCAGGGTGACAATAGACCCGACCGATGTAGATACGTCGTGGACATTAGGCGGCAAAAAATTCCGCGTTCCGATAGCGGCGGCTGCAATGGACGGTGTCGTCGATGTCAAATTTGCGATAGCCATGGGCAAATTAGGCGGACTTGCTGTACTGAACCTGGAAGGCGTCCAGACGCGATACGAAAATCCCGACGATGTCCTTGATAAAATAGCCTCAGCCGAGCCCGCAAAAGCTACTGAACTGGTACAGAGCGTTTACGCCGAACCCATAAAAGAAAATCTCATATCGAAAAGAATAGTGCAGATCAAGAAGGCGGGTGTTCCGGTGGCTGTCAGCGCTATCCCTCAAAGAGCGGAGCGTTTTGCCGAGATAGCGCAGGAAGCGGGGGCCGATATATTCGTTGTCCAATCAACCGTTTCAACAGTTAAGCATCTTTCTTCAAAGTATAAACCTCTCGATTTCAAAAAATTCTGTAAAAAAGTGAATATGCCCATTATTATAGGTAACTGTGTTACCTATGAGGTGGCGATGGACCTGATGCATACAGGATGCAGCGGCCTTCTGGTTGGAGTAGGTCCGGGCGCAGCCTGCACAACACGCGGTGTCCTGGGTATAGGTGTGCCGCAGGTAACGACTACAATAGATTGCGCGGCAGCCAGGGATGCATATTATAAAAAATCAAAACGCTATGTCCCTATAATTACTGACGGGGGAATGACGACCGGCGGAGATATCTGTAAGGCGTTCGCGTGCGGCGCTGATGCGGTCATGGTAGGGTCTGCGTTCGCAAGGTCTAAAGAGGCTCCCGGAAGAGGCAATCATTGGGGTATGGCTACGCCTCATGCGAATCTCCCGCGCGGCACAAGAGTGCGGGTAGGCGTAACAGGTAGCCTTGAAGAAATACTGTTCGGCCCTGCCAGGGTTGACGACGGCTCGCAGAATCTCATGGGCGCATTGCAGACTTCCATGGGCAATGTCGGCGCCAGGTCCGTTAAGGAAATGCATAAGGCCGAGATCATCATCGCTCCATCCATACAAACAGAAGGTAAAGTATTCCAGGTAGCCCAGCGCGTAGGGATGGGTAAATAAAATCGTATTGTGTATTGGGTATTGAGTATTGCGTAGATACGCCCACTCAATACACAATACTCTATGCTCAATACTTAACTAGTATATAACCACTCACAATGACTCATTCTGACTTCGTCCACCTGCACGTCCACACGCAGTATAGCCTCTTAGATGGAGCATGCCTTTTAGAAAAGCTGCTTACCAAGGTCCGCGAGCACAGGATGCCGGCCTGCGCGATAACCGACCATGGCAATATGTTCGGGGCCATAGAATTTTATAATATGGCCATGAAGGTAGGCGTAAAGCCCATCATAGGCTGCGAAGTCTACATGGCGCCTGATTCGCGGTTCGAAAAATCCAGCCGCGGCATACAGGAAGCGTCGTTCCATCTTATTTTGCTCGCCAAAAACGAGACAGGCTACAGGAACCTTCTTAAATTAACGTCCGCAGGTTTTTTGGAAGGGTTTTACTACCGCCCGCGTATCGACAAAGAAATATTGGCGCAGCATAAAGACGGCCTTATATGCCTGTCTGCCTGCCTGAAGGGCGAGATCCCTCACCTGATATATACAAACCAGCTTGAACAAGCCAGGAAGATCGCCGACGAATATAAAAGTATATTCGGTAAGGATAATTTTTACCTGGAAGTCCAGGACAATGGTATGCCGGAACAGGACACCGTAAATGCGGAATTGATAAGGATGTCCAAGGACCTTTCGCTCGGCCTCGTCGCGACAAACGACGTCCATTACCTGGAAAGAGAACATTCAAAGGCTCATGATCTTCTTCTTTGCATCCAGACGCAGACCAATATAGATGACCCTAACAGGATGCGGCTCCAGACAGACGAATTCTTTTTTAAATCTTACGATGAAATGGCGCGGACATTCGGTAACACGGTGCCTGAAGCCCTGAAAAATACCGTAGCGATAGCCGAAAAATGCAACCTGGAGCTGGATTTCAAGTCTGTCCATCTGCCTCAATTCAAGCCGCCTGAAGGAAGGACGCGCGAAGCTTACCTGAGAGAACTGGTGCAGGAAGGGCTGAAGAAGCGGTACGAAAATGTAGATAAGGCGCTGACCCAGCGAGTTGAGCATGAGTTAAAGGTAATAGAAAATTTCGGATATCCCAGCTATTTCCTTATAGTCTGGGACCTTATTAATTATGCCAAGAGCCGCGAGATCCCGGTCGGCCCAGGCAGGGGGAGCGCCGCGGGCAGCGTAGTGAGTTATGCCCTGGGCATAACAGATATCGACCCGTTGAGATACGACCTGCTCTTTGAAAGGTTCCTGAACCCGGAAAGAATAAGCCTGCCGGATATAGACATAGATTTCTGTTATGAAAGGCGCGCCGAGGTCATAGATTATGTCGTAAAAAAATATTCAAAAGAGAACGTCGCGCAGATCATAACTTTCGGTACGATGATGGCCAAGGGTGTCATACGCGACGTCGGCAGGGCGCTTGGCATGGCTTATGGCGATGTTGACAAGATAGCCAAGCTTGTTCCGAACGAACTTAACATAACCCTGGAGCATGCCATAGAGCAGGAGCCTGAATTAAAGACTCTCTACAGGATGGACCCCAAGATAACCCAGCTGATAGATATTTCATTGATCCTCGAAGGGCTTACAAGGCACGCTTCGACACATGCCGCAGGAGTGGTAATAAGCGAAAAACCCATCGTCAATTACGCGCCGCTTTACAAAACACAGGACGGCCAGGTTTCGACAGGTTACCCGATGTCATCCGTTGAAAAGATCGGCTTGCTTAAGATGGACCTGCTGGGCCTGAGGACGCTTACCGTGATCAGCGAGGCCATAAAAATAATCAAACGGACAAAGAATGTAGAGCTGGATTTTTCAAAGGTCCTCATCGATGACAAAAATACATATAAGCTTCTTACCAACGCGGAATCCATCGGCGTGTTCCAGCTTGAAAGTTCGGGCATGAGGGACCTCCTGAAGAAATTAAAACCTGAAAAATTCGAGGATATAATAGCTCTTCTTGCGCTCTTCAGGCCCGGGCCTATAGGTTCAGGCATGCTGGATGATTTCATGAAAAGGAAACACGGCGAGGTAGAGATAAAGTACGACCATAAATTACTCGAACCTATCCTTAAAGAGACTTACGGTATTATACTATATCAGGAACAGGCGATGAGGATCACGTCCAGCCTCGCAGGATTTTCGCTCGCCCAGGCCGACAACCTCCGGCGAGCCATGGCCAAAAAGACCCCTGAAGTAATGGCGCAGATGAGGCAACTGTTCGTTGAGGGCAGCGTCCGTAACAGGATAGAAAGACGTTCTGCTGAAAAGATATTTAACCTTATCGAATATTTTGCAGGATACGGTTTTAATAAATCCCATTCCACGGCTTATGCGCTGATAAGTTTCAGGACTGCATACCTCAAGGCTAATTACCCGGTAGAATTCATGACAGCGCTTCTTACAAGTGAAAAAGACAACCTTGACAAGATCGCCGTTTACATAAACGAGGCCTCAAGGATGGGCATAAAGATCCTGCCGCCCGATGTAAATGAAAGCTATGCCAACTTTACCGTTGTGGGAGATTCGATACGTTTTGGTTTGGCGGCCATCAAGAATGTCGGGGAGGGCGCCATAGACTCGATAATCAAGATGCGCGAGAAGAACGGCAAATTCAAATCGATCTATGACTTTACGGGAAAGATAGATCCCAGGCTCGTTAACAGGAAGGTCATAGAGAGCCTTATAAAATGCGGGGCAATGGATTCCCTGGGGTTGTTCAGGTCGCAGCTTTCTGCCATGGTCGATAAAGCGCTCGACGCCGCAGGCGATGTGCATAAAGACAGGCTTAACGGTCAACTTTCATTTTTTGATAAGTTCGAGGACCAGGAAAATTTCAAGAAAACATTCCAGGACATACCAAACATACCGGAATGGCCGGAAAACCAGCTGCTTGCCTATGAAAAAGAAATGATAGGTTTTTATATTACCAAACATCCTCTTGCCAGGTTCGAAAAGATGCTCAATACGTATTCTACCTGCAATACTACAAAACTACGGAACATGCACGACGGCGATGAAGTCCTGATAGGCGGCATAATAGCGAAGGCAAAATTTACCACGACCAGAAAGACAAATGAGAAAATGGCTATCGTGACGCTTGAGGACCTGGAAAGCGTGGTCGATGTGTTAGTATTCCCAAGTACGTTCGCCAAGTGCGGCGGCCTTGTCAAGACGGATGCCATAGTATTTATAAAGGGGCGGATAAACCTGCGCGAAGAAGAACCTAAGATAGTGGCCAACGAGATAGTTACGCTTGATTCTGTCCGCGCGAAATACACGAAGGCAATAACCGTAAACGTAATGACCACGGGGCTGGAAAAGAACAGCCTGGAAAACCTTAAAAGGGTATTATCGCGCTATCCGGGCCGCATTCCGGTTTATCTTAATTTTGTAAAACCTGACGGTAAGCGTACGACGCTGGCCACCGGTAACAACCTTCTGGTAGAGCCGCATGAAGGCCTTGTAAGAGACATAGAAAAGATCTTCGGCGTTGATGTGGTGAATTTTAAAGTCTAGGTTTCGATTGACATTTCGGCACGACAGTGTTATCATAACCCCTTACAGAACAATATGTTATGATTGACAAAAAAACAGAATCCGATATAAAGCTTGTAAAGAGTTTCCTTGAGCTCTGGGTTAAATTCCGCTCGGTATATGCCGATGTTGTATCAAGAGACAGCATCACGAAGGAAGAAGAGCTGAAATTTCTCGATACCAAAGCTATTATAAAAAGCAAATATGATGAAATGAGGTCGGCCCTTGATTTTAAATATGTCCCTCATTCAAGGCTCACGGACCCTGTAAAAGACATACTGGGGGTTGACAATGTCCGTTTTATGGCCGAAAAGAAGCTCAGGAATGTGGAAGATAATTGGCGGGATTCTTACGTTTTCCTGAACAGCGTACTGGAAAGGTTAAAAAATAAGAAGAAGCGGCTGGAACAGTTCAGCCCTGCGGGTGTTTTCTTTAAAAGATTTTTTGACCAAAGCCTGATCGATAAGCTACGGGAGGTAATGAATGACAAAGAAAGAAATAGTCCTTAAGATCGCGGAAGATGCGGATATCAAACAGATAGACGTCAAGAAGGTCGTCCAGAAGACGCTTGATGAGATAGTTACCGCGCTTACCAGGGGCGAGACCGTCGAATTACGCAACTTCGGCATATTCAAGGTAAAAACAAGAAAGGCGCGTGTCGGGAGAAATCCCAAGACCGGAGTGACCGTGCCGATACCGGAAAAAAAAGTCGTTACCTTCAAGTCGGGGATGATAATGAAAAAGAAGGTGATGAAGTGATAAAGGCCATCAAAGGCACAAAAGACATATTGCCGGCGCAGGTCCCGCTTTGGCAGGAGACGGAAAAAAGAGCCCGTGCTATTTTAAGCGTTTATAATTACCGGGAAATAAGGACGCCCATAATCGAAGAAACCGCGCTGTTCGTAAAAAATATAGGGCAGGAAACGGACATAGTCAGCAAGGAGATGTTCTCGTTTATGGATCGCGGAGAAAGAAATATCTCCCTTCGCCCGGAAGGAACGGCCTCTATAATGCGTTCCTATATCGAAAATAACCTCGACAAAATATCCCAATTCCAGAAATTATATTATATAGGGCCTTTTTTTCGCGCGGAAAGGCCGCAGGCTGGCCGGTTAAGGCAATTCCACCAGATAGGGGTTGAGGCAATAGGGTCCTCAAGTCCTGCCATTGACGCTGAGGTCATTTCTCTGGCCGCAGGCCTGCTGGATGGCATCGGGATAGCCGGATATAAGATCAAGTTGAACAACCTTGGCTGCAGTGAAGACAAGAAGAGCCTGTCAAAATTGCTTAAAGCGGCTTTTGACGGGGCTAAGGGCGCCCATCTGTGCGATGACTGCAAAAAAAGGTTAAAACTTAACCCTTTAAGGGTGCTTGATTGCAAGAATGACAGCTGCAGGGAGTCCGTAAGAAAGATATTCAAGGAAGCGTCTTTTATATGCGCGGATTGTCGCGATCATTTTAATAAGGTCCTGAAGTTTGCGGATGAATTAAAGATAAAATATGAGCTGGACCCGTATATTGTCCGGGGCTTGGATTATTATACAAGAACGGTATTTGAAATAACGCACGAAGGGCTGGGGGCCAAGGATGCTATTGGCGCCGGCGGCAGGTATGATAATCTTTCAAAGGACATGGGCGGGCCGGACATAGGGGCGTGCGGCTTCGCATTGGGCATGGACAGGATAATGATGGTCCTGAAAGAAACCGCGCAAAGCCGGGGCGCCGATATCTTTATCGCCACCATAGGTGATGCGGCCTATTCAAAAGCGTTCACGCTCCTGAATGACCTGAGAAAGAGCGGGACGCCATGCGAAATGGATCACGGGGGCAGTTCGCTGAAGTCACAGATGAGAACAGCTGACGGGATAGGAGCGAAATTCGTTTTAATAATAGGCGAGGATGAGATCACAAAAGGGGAAGCGGTATTAAGGAACATGAGGACGAAAGAGCAATCCGGTATCAGATTTGACGATATCGTCCATGTTATTAAAGATAAAATAAAGGAATAGAAATGTTAAGGACGCATACATGTTCGGAATTGAACGAAAAGAATATAGGTAAAACAGCGAAGCTGTGCGGATGGGTGGCAAGCCGCAGGGACCATGGCAGCCTTATTTTTATAGACCTTAGGGACGGCTATGGCATAACCCAGATAGTTTTTGATCCCAAGACGCATCCCGCCGTCCATAAACAGGCGGAAGGCCTGCGTTCAGAATACGTGGTCATGGTCGAGGGCATAGTGGAATCCAGGCCCGAAGGGACTAATAATGAAAAGATACCTACTGGTAAAATAGAGATAAGGGCGCAGTCTCTCGAAATATTGAATAAGTCCGTCACGCCTCCGTTTGAGATCACCGATGCCATAAACGTTTCTGAAGAAGCGCGGTTAAAGTACAGGTATCTTGATATCAGGCGCCCATCCATGCAGAAAAACCTTCGCTTGAGGCACAAGGTATGTAAGCTTGCCAGGGATTATTTCGACGAAAGGAATTTTGTCGAGGTCGAAACGCCCATACTTACCAAATCTACCCCGGAAGGCGCGCGCGACTATCTTGTGCCGTCCCGTCTTAATCCGGGAATGTTTTATGCGTTGCCCCAATCACCGCAGATCTTTAAACAGATACTCATGGTGTCCTCGCTCGACAGGTATTTTCAGATAGCCAAATGTTTCCGCGATGAAGACCTGAGGGCCGACAGGCAGCCTGAGTTCACCCAGTTCGATATAGAGATGTCTTTTGTAACGGAAGAGGACATATACGAGCTTTCAGAAGGGCTGATGAAAAAAATATTTAAAGGCGCTATAGGGGCAGACCTGACGACGCCTTTCCCAAGACTGAAATATTCGGAAGCAATGGCAAGGTTCGGCTGCGATAAGCCCGATACAAGGTTCGGCATGGAACTGGTGGAGATAACCAATCTCGTGAAGAATTGCCAGTTCAAAATATTCCAGGAAGTGATAAAAAAGGGCGGCAGGGTGATCGCGATCAACGCAAAAGGCTGCGGTTCCTATTCAAGGGGACAGGTCGACGAACTGATAGAGTTCGTTAAGGGCTACGGCGCGAAAGGCCTTGCGAATTTCAAGGTCGAAAAGGGCGCGCTGGTATCCCAGATAGATAAATTCTTTACAAAAGAGGAATTATCGTCCATAAATGAGACCCTTTCTACAAACGATGGAGACATGATATTTATAGTAGCCGACGCCGAAAAAACAGCCTTTGACTCAATGGCTAACCTGAGAAAGCTCCTTGGGCGCAGGCTGGGCCTCATCGACGATAAAAAATTTGATTTTCTTTGGATAGTGGATTTTCCGCTGTTCCAATACAACGACGAAGAGAAACGATGGGAATCGGAACACCACCCATTTACTTCATGCCATCCAGACGACCTGTCGTTACTGGAACACGGCAAGGACCTGCGTTCGGTAAAGTCCAGGTCCTACGACCTTGTGTTGAACGGCATGGAAATGGGTTCAGGCAGCATAAGGATACACGATAGGAAGATGCAGGAACTAATATTTAAGACCATAGGCATAAGCGCCGAAGACGCTGCCGCGAGGTTCGGATTTTTACTCGACGCCTTCAAATACGGCGCCCCGCCGCATGGAGGGGTCGCGTTCGGGCTCGACAGGCTGATGGCCATTTTTACCGGAAGCGAGTCGATAAGGGACGTCATAGCGTTCCCTAAAACGCAGAAGGCTTTTGATCCCATGTCAGGCGCCCCGTCCATCGTAGATGAGAAGCAGCTGAACGAACTGAATATAAAGATAAAAAAATAATGGAAAAGGTCCTGAAGATAATAAAAGATTCGGAGGAAGCGCGCACCTTGTTCGGTACTCATGATGAAAACCTCAAGCTTATAGAAAAAGAACTGGGAGTAGCCGTTATTGCCCGTGGGACAGAGCTCAAGGTCCAGGGAGAAACAAAGGCTGTAGCCCTGGCCGAAAGGCTGCTCGAAGAGTTTATACTTACAATAAGGAATGGCGGCGTCATAAAGAAGCATGAGCTGCTCTATGCGATAAAGTCCATCATGGACGATAAAAAGACAGACATCCACAGCATTTACTCCGACAAGATCGAGGTATCGTCTAAAAGGCAATTTATTACCCCGAAGTCAAAGGGCCAAAAAGAATATGTCGATGCCATACGGCATAACGACATAGTTTTTTGCATAGGCCCGGCAGGGACCGGCAAGACCTATCTTGCCATGGCCATGGCGGTCAATGCCCTGAAAAAACAACTTGTGAACCGCATAATACTGGTAAGGCCTGCGGTGGAGGCGGGCGAGAGCTTAGGATATCTGCCAGGCGACCTCCAGGAAAAGGTCAACCCTTATATAAGGCCGCTTTACGACGCCTTATATGACATGATGGAGTCTGAGAAAATAAAAGATTGCCTCGAAAGAGGCGTCATAGAGGTCGTGCCGCTTGCTTACATGAGAGGGAGGACGCTGAACGATTCATTCATCATAATGGATGAGGCGCAGAACTCGACTCCCGAGCAGATGAAGATGTTCCTGACACGGCTGGGTTTTGATTCGAAGACCGTGATCACCGGCGACATAACGCAGAGCGACCTCCCGAGCAATAAGATCTCAGGGCTCGGAAACGCGCAATCTGTCCTTAAAAATATAGAAGGTATAAAATTTATCTACCTGAAAGGCGAGGATGTCGTACGTCATGAGCTTGTCCAGGAGATAATAAAGGCGTACGAGAGGCGTAGTTGAGAGTTGAGAGTAGGGAGTTGGGAGTAGTGAGTAAGGAGAGTTGGTGACAAAGAGACAAAGAGACAAGGAGACAAGCATAGTAGTGAAGAACCTGAATAAAAAATTCAGGATCAATGAAAAATTCATAAAAAAGACCGCAAAGGATATTTTAGGCATAATCCATAAGCGAAAAGGGCTGGAGATAGTCTTTCTAGGCGATAAGCAAATAAAGCCTTTAAATAAAAAATATAAGAAAAGAAATTCTCCAACGGACGTCCTGAGTTTCGAGCTCGGCGAACTGGGGGAGATAATAATATCGTCCGATACTGCGCTGAAAAATTCGGAAATATTCCATACTTCATTCGAGGAAGAGATAGTTTTGTACGTGATCCACGGCATCCTTCACCTTTTCGGTTACGACGACGGGACGGCGCGCGAGAAAAATAGGATGTCAAAAAAAGAAGATATTATTTTGGAGGATTTGTGCCAAGAAAACTTTTCGAAAGTTTTAATGCGGCGATAGAGGGCTTCTTCTACGTCATAAAGACGCAGAGGAACATGCGTATTCACTTTTTGTCGGCGATACTCATATTGCTGCTGGGAATATTCTTTAACTTCTCGCCAAGTGAAATGCTTATACTGGCATTGACCATAACGCTGGTCCTTACCGCAGAAATGATCAATACTGCCGTCGAGCTTGTCGTCGATATAGTCGTCCAGATGGAATATCACCCCATAGCGCGCGTCATAAAGGACGTTTCGGCCGGCGCGGTGCTGCTAACGGCGATCAATGCGGTCATAGTATTCTACCTGTTATTCGCAGGCAAGTTACCCTTCACCATTGAGGAGGGCATAATGAGGATAGGAAGGTCCCCGTGGCACCTTACGTTCATATCGATAATAGTCGTCCTGGGCGTTACTATATTCGGCAAGATACTTTTACATAGCGGGACGCCTTTGCGCGGCGGCATGCCTTCAGGACATTCAGCCATAGCCTTTTCGATGTGGACGGTCATCGTCTTCCTGACGCATAATGCTATCGTAGCGATACTGGCATTCGTAATGGCATTTTTGATCGCGCGCCACAGGATAAAGGATTCCATCCATACGATATGGGAAGTTGTCGCGGGCGGAGCGCTGGGAGTGCTTGCAACGACCCTTATATTCCAATTACTGCGCCACTAATATGCCTATACAGAAATCCGAAGCCATCGTTATAAGGCGGCAGGACCTTAGAGAGACCAGCCTTATCCTGACCTTTTATACAAAAGATTTCGGGAAGATCAAGGGGATAGTGCGGGGCGTCCGAGGCCCTCACGCCCAGTACGGCGGCGGGAGCCTTGAAATATTCGCCCATGACGAGATAGTCTTTTATGAGAGAAAAAAAGCGGATGTCTTTACGGTATCCCAATGCGATCTCCTGGAGTTCTTTAATCCTGCCAGGCAGTCATTGGAGAGGCTGGCATATGCGACCTACATGATAGAATTGCTTGATTCTGTCACTACTCTCAGCGATAAGAATACCGAAGTATTCGATCTTTTGTTAAACAGCCTCAAGCTTTTGTCGGGCGATGCGAGCGCCAGGCGCGTAGCGCGTATATTTGAGATAAAACTGCTCGGCCTTCTCGGCCTCATGCCTACGCTTACGGAGTGCGCCTATTGCGGCGGCAAAGTGGATGCCAGCGCCAAATTCAGCATAGCCCATGGCGGCCTCATCTGCAAAACGTGCATCGACAAGGACAAGAACGCGCTGCCCATAATGGCGGGGACGGTAAAGTTCATAGAGCATATCCGCAGCCTGCCGTTCGAAAAAGTGGAGCGCATCAAAGTCTCCAACGTAGTAGGCAAAGAGCTGGAGGCGACCCTTCGCAAATTCCTCGACTACCACATCGAGCGCCGCCTCAGATCCCTCGAATTCCTAAAAGAGATTGAAAAGTCATAAAGGTATTCCCTTCAACCCAAACGGCGGTCCTTGCGGGGTCGCCTTCAGCGGACGGCAATTTGGATTAGGCATCCAAATTGTCTCGGAAAAATTTCCACAAAATTTTAACTTCTTTCAGGAATTTAAAATTTTTGCTATATCGCCATAAGGTGTGGAAATTTATTCAACGCCGCTTTAAGGCTGGACCCCGCAAGGCCCGCCTGCGACTATTGTAGACAGATCGTATAAAACTTTTCTGCGCTTAGGCTATATCAGATGCGGGTGGCATTGGGTAGC
>CAZHPY010000053.1:0-11699 GCA_964534705.1 uncultured Planctomycetia bacterium
CTTGTAGCAACACTCTTATGTGATATAATATATTCAATACAAGTGGTCTTGAAATGCCTGTGTATTTCAAGAGGTGAAGTATCCAGATGGTCGGGCCGCCATCTTTCGGGATAAAGCCCGAAAGGGGCGGTTTTTATTTTGTAGTAATACGAATAGCGGAAATAAGTCAGAAGAAAAAAGAAATGGCTATTTGATATCATTGCCTAAAACTATAATAATATCTAAGAAATAATATACTATTAGAGTTACGGAGGATCTACCATGCGAAGGCTTCTTTTATTCATATTGCCCATCCTGATAATCGTGACCATGGCATTTATGGGGTTCGGGATATTTCAAGTCAGGTCCGAAGAAGCAAGGCTTTTAGATGATCTGATGCGAAAGGCTAAAGCGGTAGCGGAGAGCATGGAATTATCCGTAAAGCATGTGCTTGAAAATAACAATATCCGCGACGCAAGATGGCTTGTTGAAAAATTCGAGAGGAGAGAGAGATTCCAGGGATGCGCCATTTATGATAAAGACGGCAATGTCATGGTGATCACAGATAGGTTTTCAGATTGGAAAGACAAGGACAAGCCTTATTTAAGAGAGGCTATCAGGAGCATGGTGGCTCGAGGGGCAATAGAAAAATTTAAAGATTATAGAGTGTATAGTTATGTGTTGCCTATAATGGACGATGCCGGCAATGTTCTAGGGGTAGAGGAAATAATGTATGATACGTCTTATGTCTTTGATCAATTGGCGGAATTATGGAGACGGCTCAGCATAATTTTAATAGCGCTGATCGTAGCGATCATACTGATCTCACTGCTCGTCCAACGGCAGATATTTACCGCTCCGGTGGAGCAGCTTACCGAATGGTTTAAACGATTTCAAAAGGGCGAAATAGATACCATTCATCCTATCAAAGAAAGAGGTGAGCTTGGTAAGCTGGCAAGCGAAGTGGAACAGGCAGCCCTAAGCATAAGGGTGGCCAGGAAGGCTGTTAGCGAGGAAGCTACCGAGAGGATCCAAAAAGAAGACCTATGGACCGATGCGAGACTAAAAGATGTGGTTCGTTCAAGATTAGGTGAGAATGCCCTAGTCATCGTATCGAATAGAGAGCCTTATATGCATGTAATTAATGAGATGACTGGCAAGGCTGAATGTACCCGTCCTGCAAGC
This sequence comes from uncultured Planctomycetia bacterium, assembly GCA_964534705.1. GTDB lineage: Bacteria > Omnitrophota > Gorgyraeia > 2-01-FULL-45-10 > 2-01-FULL-45-10 > CAZHPY01. Next base: position 1,165 of record CAZHPY010000053.1, read on the forward strand.
GGTGTTGTGACCGCGCTGGATCCTATAATGCGCGCATGCGGCGGTACATGGGTAGCCCATGGCAGCGCTAATGCCGACAGGAAATTTGTTAATTCTAAAAATAAGCTTGCTGTCCCACCGGGCGAAGATCATTATATTTTAAAAAGAGTATGGTTATCCAAAGAAGAGGAAGATGGCTACTATTATGGTTTTTCGAACGAAGGCCTATGGCCGTTGTGTCATATAACTTATACAAGGCCTGTATTCAGGGAATTGGATTGGCAAATATATAAGAAAGTTAACCAGAAATTTGCCGATAGCGTATTGGAGGAATTACCTGCCAAGAATCCATTTGTTTTTATCCAGGACTACCACTTTACCCTCCTGCCTCAAATGATAAAAGATAAAAGGCCTGATGCGACCATTGCTCTTTTCTGGCATATACCATGGCCGAACCCTGAGGTCTTCTCGACATGCCCTTACCAGGCCGAGATCCTGGACGGCATGCTAGGCTGCGATCTAATAGGATTCCATGTCCAGTATCACTGTAATAATTTTATAGATACGGCAAATAGATTCCTGGAATGCCGCGTAGATACGGAAAAGTTCAGCATAGTTCGTGCAAACAAAGAGACATTGGTGCGGTCGTTCCCGATAAGCGTGGATATTGCCATAAATTCAAGTGTAGATCAGGATGAAGAGGGCGAGGTAGCTAAAATCCGCAAGGAATTTGAGCTTGATAATAAGATCGTCGCCCTGGGAGTTGACAGGATAGACTATACGAAAGGACTGGCAGAGCGCATGATGGCAGTAGACCGTTTCCTCGAGAAATATCCGGATTATAGAGGCAAGTTTGTTTTTATCCAGTTAGGCGCGCCTAGCAGAACACACATAAAAAAGTACCATGACCTCATGGGAGAACTTGACGAGCTGGCGGAAAGGATCAACTGGAAATACAAGAACGATGAATGGAAGCCTATCGTATATCTTAGGCGCCACTTTTCTCCGGAAGAGATAAAGCCATTTTACAGGATCGCCGATATCTGTATCGTAAGTTCCCTCCATGACGGGATGAATCTCGTGGCTAAAGAATATATTGCCTCTAAGAACGACCTGAACGGTACTCTTATATTGAGTAAATTTACGGGCGCGGCAAGAGAGCTTAATGACGCGATACAGATCAACCCTTATTCTCCGGAAGAATTTGCGAACAGTATTAAATTGGCTGCAGATATGCCGCCACCGGAAAAGGAACGGCGCATGGAAAACATGCGGAAAATCATCGCGGACAATAATATTTACAAGTGGGCGGGGAGCATAATTACCGAGCTGGCTACAATAAAAAAGCCCGTCAGGAATGGTTTGTGAAAAGGGTAAGCTATATTTTTTCGTGTTGGGAAGATGTTAAAAGATCAATAAATAAGAAATTCATATATTTGTTCCTTGATTATGACGGAACATTGTCTCCGATAGCCCGGGCCCCCGATAAAGCTGTTATGCCGGACAGGGTAAAAGGCCTGTTATATAAGCTGTCAAAAAGGTCGAACTGCAAAATAGCGATCGTGAGCGGGCGGGCGCTGAATGATATTTCAAGGCGCGTGGGTTTAAAAAATATCGTTTATGTAGGTAACCACGGATTTGAAATAAAAGGGCCGAAAATAAAATTCAAAGTTCCTGTTTCGGGTAAATACAGGAGAACGGTTGAAGAGATCAAGGCCAGATTAGAAAAGAACCTCTTGCCTTTTAAGGGCGTATTAATAGAAGACAAAGGATTTTGTCTGGTAGTGCATTACAGGCTTGCGGGCGAAAATGATGTACCGGCGATCGAGTCCGAATTTTACGTTTCTACTTTTCTCGATGAGTTTAAAAATAATATCCAGGTAAGATCCGGAAAGATGTCACGGGAGGTGAGGCCGCCGATGTTATGGGATAAAGGGGTAGCCGTCCTATGGCTTTTGGCCCGGCAATCATCTTTAATAAGGGATAAGAAAATGAAAATCCTTCCTGTTTATGTCGGCGATGATGTGACGGATGAGGATGCCTTCCAGGCATTAAGCAACAGAGGACTGACAATATTTGTAGGTAAACCGAAAAATACAAAAGCCCGTTTTTACGTGAGAAATACTACAGAGGTAATAAGATTCCTGGAAATGATATTAAAAGATGAAGGTTCGGACGTCCTATGCCTGAAAAAGAGATAAAAAGATCTAAGGAGCCGTTTAATTTCTATACACGGCTAAATCTTTCCGAATTAACCGGATCGTCGGCCAAAAACCTTGATGAGTTATTGGGGTGCATAAAACAGGTCCCGGACTCGTCTATTTACCATCATACGCACAGGTTTTTGCAGCAGCACCAGTATTTGTCTCCGGAGCCGCCTAATGATTTCGCGTATTGGATCACAAACACAATAGGCGAAAAAGAACTTGGCGAAGATGTTGCCAGTATCGACACCATACAATTTAACAGCATAAGTGACCTACGCAACGCTTTTATCACTGCCATTGAGGATTATTTAAAAGAAAACCCATCCGCTAAAACAAAATTTACCAGAAAGAGCAATGCTTTTTATTTTATAAAGTCGCTGAGTTTTATTATTTCTACAGGCCATACAGCTAATGATCTGCCGGAATTTTGTCGTATCCTTGAAAATATTTCGATAGATAGCATATATTTCCATATATTTGAAGCGCGTCTCAGGATAGGGAAAAAGACCAACGATTTTTCATATTGGATAGAAACTTCACTGGGTAATAAAAGGCTGGCTGAATCGATATCAAAGCTAGATCCGTATACTTATACCCTGGAAGACCTCAGAAAAACGATTATCGAGAAGGTGTCGCGGTACATATAGGTTTTATATGGCAAAAATAGATGAATATATTCCAATAACCGGTCAGGCTATAATCGATGACCTTCGGTGTATAGGCGAGAAGTTGAAGGGCAAGATCGTCCAGAATATCAATTCGACCGCAGTGGGAGGAGGTGTTGCCGAGATCCTTAACCGCATGGTGCCCTTACTGAAAGAGCTGGGCGTAGATACGCGATGGGATGTTATTAAAGGCGGCGCGCAGTTTTTTGAAGTCACAAAAAAATTCCACAATGCGCTTCATGGTAAACCGGAAGATATAACCCAGGGCGATTTTGATATCTTTTTGGAAACAAGCAAAGAGAATATCAATGATATCAATATAGGCGGCGACATTGTTTATATCCATGATCCACAGCCCATAGCTATGGTTGATAAAAAAAAGGATAACAAGTGGATCTGGCGCTGCCATATAGACATCTCAAATCCCAATAATGAGGTATGGGATTTTCTTAAGACATTTATTGTTAAATATGATGCCACTGTTTTTTCCGCGCCCAGCTTTGCGCAAGGACTGCTGAACAGGCAATTCTTGATATCTCCTTCCATAGATCCTTTAAGCGATAAGAATAAAGACCTGCCCGAGGATGCGATAAATGCGGTTTTAGCAAAATATAATATCATCAAGGATAAGCCTATAATAACGCAAATATCCAGATTTGACAGGTTAAAAGACCCTATAGGCGTGATCAAGGCTTATAAGGCCGTTAAGCGGTACATAGATTGCCAGCTCATCCTGGCAGGAGGCGGAGCGAGCGATGACCCTGAAGGGCTGGAAGTCCTGGAGGAGGTGCGGGATATGGCAAAAGAGGACCATGACATACACGTATTGTTATTGCCCCAGGATGATATAACGGTAAATGCCCTCCAGCGGGCATCTACAATAATATTGCAGAAGTCCATCAAGGAGGGGTTTGGACTGACGGTTGCGGAGGCCTTGTGGAAGTCTAAGCCTGTCGTTGCGTCGAACGTAGGGGGGATCCCGCTGCAAATAGCGCATAAATATTCAGGCCTACTGTGCCACTCTATCGATGGAGCCGCTTTTGCGATAAAACAATTGCTTAATAGCCCTAAATACGCGAAAAAGCTCGGCGAGAACGGCCATGAGCATATAAAAAATAATTTTTTGGTTACGCGCCATTTAAGGGATTATATGCTTTTATTTCTTTCGCTTTATTATAGCGAAGATACGATCTATCTATAATAAGGAGGCTTATGCTAAACGCTTTGCTGGGATTTTTTCAACAAGTCAGGTTTTCTGATCTTGCGGACATCCTCATTGTCACCGTATTTATTTATCTGATAATGGTATGGTTAAAAAAAGCGCGGGCCAGGTTCATATTCATCGGCATTTTCATGCTCGGCACGATATATGCGTTAGCCAGGTTCTTCGGGCTCTATTTAACAATAATAACTCTGCAGGCATTTTTTGCGGTTGCCCTGATAATGGTGGTAATTATATTCCAGGATGACCTACGCAGGCTATTTGAAAGAATGGCTATCCTGGGAGTGAAGCGTAAACGCCACACTACGGTCCCGATCTCAACTAACACAGAGATAATCGCCAGCGCGCTAGCCAATTTATCACGCAAGAATATAGGCGCCCTCGTTGTTATCAAAGGCGCCGACCTTCTGGACCGCCATTTGGAGGCAGGGGTTTTTCTCGATGCCGTTATAAGCCAGGTCCTTCTTGAGAGCATATTCGATAAGCACGTTCCCAGTCATGATGGCGCCGTTATTATAGATGGAGAGCGTGTAGTAAAATTAGGCGCCTACCTGCCGCTTTCCACGAATATCAAGGAGGTGGGCCGCCTTGGCACGCGCCACGCCGCCGCTTTAGGCATAACCGAACGTACGGATGCCATGTCGCTGGTTGTATCCGAAGAAGACGGCGTTATCTCGGTTGCGGAAGACGGGAAAATAAAACACCTGAAGGATACAAATCAGCTTATTAATGTACTGCAGGATTTTTATCATAAAAAGTATCCCCAGAAAAAAAGCATGCGCCTGAAACAGTTCCTGACAGAACATCTTTTCGAGAAAGTAATAGCGGTTGTTGTTGCCTCTACCTTGTGGGTGATCTTTGCTCACCATACGGAAAATTTGCGAAGAGATTTTATTGTTCCCATAGAATATAGGAACATTGCCGCAAACAGGATCATTGCTGAGCCAAAGGCAAAGGAAGTCACCGTTACGTTAAGCGGAACTGAGCAGAAATTCAGCCTTCTTCAGCCGGAAGACCTCAAGGTTTCCCTGGATATGTCGGCTATAAAGGACGGCGAAAATCAAATTGCCCTGACAAATGACCTGGTCAAGAACTATTCTGGACTATCAGTGGTTAATATTGCGCCCGGACAGATAGCGCTTAATTCATACCAGTTAATACCAAATAACGTTCCCGTTGAACTAAAAACAAAAGGAAAGGTGCCGCCGGGAGTTATTTTGCGAGAGATAAAAGTTGAGCCTCAGACAATATCCGTTATTGCGCCGAATACCATGCCCCCGGACAAGATCAGGGTCACTACGGAGCCGATAGATCTAGGATCGGTAACCGATACAACAACCATGACGCCTACGCTTATACTGCAACCCGATGTCCGTTTTTCAGGCGAAAAGCCGCCTGAGGTCAAAGTGGCCATTGAGGTTCAGAAGGAAGCGAAATAAAAATGGGCGATAAAATAAAAGATCTAAAGGCAATAAAGGAAGGCATCCTAAAGGCGCGTACGATAGCTATTTCAGGCCACTTGAATCCGGATGGCGATTCTATCGGATCCATGCTGGCTCTCGGACTTGCGTTAAAGGGTATCGGTAAAAAAGTATACATGTTGTGCCAGGACGAGATCCCGGCGAATTACAGGTCTTTACCGGCGGCAAGCCTGATAATGAAGAAAACCGCGAAAAGGGTCGACCTGGCCATAGCGGTAGATTGCAGCATAATAGATCTTTTGGGCAAGAACATTCCCGTGTTCAAGAAGGCAAGGTCAATCCTTGAAATAGACCATCACGCATACAGGAAACCTTTTGGGAACATGCAATTTATTGACCGGGACGCTGCGGCTGTGGGTGAGATCGTTTATTTTATCCTCAAAAGGCTTGATCTCGAAATAACGCAGGATATAGCGGAAAATATTTTAACATCCATAATTGTTGAGACCAATCTTTTTAAACTGGCAAATGTAAGACAGTATACTTTTAAGGCATGCGCCGACTTATTAAAAGGCGGGCTGGATTTTTCTCAATTAGCGGAAAGGGTCTATGGGCCAAAGACACGCCAGACCATGATGCTTTTAGCAGTATGCTTTTCAAGGGCCAGATTTTTAAAAAACGGCCGGATAATATGGTCGACCATCAGAAAAAATGATTTGCGGAAAGTTTCCGGGAAAGATTACGACGCCGATTCCATCGCCAATGAGATGCGCTCCATAAAAGGGGTTAAAATAGCGGTTTTATTTAGAGAGAAGAGCCGAAAAGTATTAAGGGTAAGCTTGAGATCTGAAAATAATATAGATGTCGGCAAGATAGCCTGGAATTATGAAGGCGGAGGCCATTTTGACATCGCAGGTTGTCTCATTCCTAACAATAGGCGTTATATACAAAAGCTATTATCCGAAGCAGGGCAGTTAATAGACGAAGCCTAAAAATACAAGCCAGCGCGCCACTTTTTACCCGGTAGGAAAAAGTCAAAGAAAAGTGGATGCAGCCAATTCACATTGTGTGCAGATTCCTGTATAGTTTGGAAAACAGGACACGGAAGGAATAAAGTGGATCCTTTAAGAAGATGGTTTATTATAGGAATAGCCGTATTCGCGATGGCTGTATTATTTTCCGGATCAGTATTTGTAGAAATAGGAGGAAGCGTGGAGAGTAACCCTAATAAAGGAGGGGTCATGAAAACTGATGAAAAGATCGAAAGTACGGCTACGTATGCTTTGCCACCTTTACCATATGCGGAAAGCGCCCTGGAGCCAGCAATATCCGCCAGGACTGTCAGTTTCCACTATGGCAAGCACCATAAAGGGTACGTTGATAATCTGAATAAACTTGTTGCGGGAACAGAGTTCGCGGGCATGCCGCTGGAGAAAATAATTACAGCGACAGCCGGTAAGGCGGATAAGGCCGCGATATTCAATAATGCATCGCAAGCGTGGAACCACACCTTTTACTGGAACAGCCTGATCCCGAATGGCGGCGGCGAGCCGCCCGCGGCATTAAAAAAAATGATCGAGGATTCTTTTGGAACCATGGATGCATGTAAGAAGGAGCTGGCGGCCGCGGCAACTACTCAGTTCGGCAGCGGTTGGGCGTGGCTTGTACTGGATGGCGGCAAGCTCAGCGTAGTCAAGACCGGTAATGCGGATTCACCTTTAACTAAAGGTATGAAGCCGCTATTGACCATTGATGTGTGGGAACATGCCTATTATCTTGATTATCAGAACCGCCGCGCGGACCATGTTAATGCCGTGCTTGATAAACTGATAAATTGGAGTTTTGCGGCTGATAATCTCAAATAGCGCCTTTTTCGTTTTAACGAAAGCCTGTGATCGGATCAAACGGTCATAGGCTTTTCACTTTATTGAGTTTGATATATTTTTTGAAATCCTTTATCATCCAAGCTATAATATCAAAAAGGAGATATTGAGAGTTTTACATGATATCGATCGAAACTATTTTATTATGGGTGTCGGCACTGATATTTGTCAGTGTCGTTTCAAGTAAGATCTCCGACAGGTTTGCCATTCCTGTTTTATTGCTTTTCCTGGCTATCGGTATGTTTGCCGGGTCGGAAGGGGTTGGTGGGCTTGCTTTTGATGACGCGCAGATGGCGAAGTCCATCGGTATTGTGGCCCTTATCTTCATTATATTCTCCGGAGGTTTTGACACTAATTGGAAAGAGACTAGATCGGTCATGTGGCCAGGGGTCTTACTTTCTACGGCAGGGGTTTTGATGACCGCAATTATAACAGGGTGCTTTGCCGTATATATTTTAAAGTTCTCTTTTCTGGAAGGTATGCTTCTCGGCTCCATCGTCTCCTCGACAGATGCCGCCGCCGTATTCAGTATTTTGAGGTCTAAGCGAATAAGCCTGAAAAGCCCTTTAAAACCATTACTTGAATTTGAGTCAGGAAGCAATGACCCGATGGCTGTTTTTTTGACAGTCGGCTTTATCAGTATGCTGACAGTGAAAGGTATGAGCATTGCCGCATTGATCCCCAGGTTCATACTCGATATGGGTATGGGCGCATTCATAGGCTACTTCATGGCGAGATTTATCATAGTGCTCATCAACCGTTTAAAGCTGGAGTATGAAGGGCTTTATCCGGTAATAATGATCTCGCTAGTCCTATTAACGTATGTAATCGCCGTTTTTCTGAGAGGCAATGGATTTCTTGCGGTTTATATTGCGGGTTTGATGTTGGGGCAGGCGGAGTTTCCCAATAAAAGAATGGTCATGAAATTCCATGATGGGTTAGCATGGCTTATGCAAATCGTCATGTTCGTGACGTTGGGCTTACTGGTTTTTCCTTCTCATATTGTGCCGTTAATGGGGGCTGGATTATTGCTTACGCTTCTTCTTATGGTGATTGCCCGCCCTGTCAGCGTATTCTTGTGCCTATTGCCGTTTAAAATGAGTATATGGAAAAAAACACTGATAGCCTGGGTCGGGCTGAGGGGTTCCGTGCCCATTATCCTGGCAACATTTCCTTTCATGGCAGGCATTCCGCAGGCCGACACCATTTTTAACGTCGTATTTTTCGTAGTATTTGCATCGGTTCTGATCCAGGGGACGTCTATTCCCATTATTTCAAAAGCATTAAAACTGGATGTGCCTTTAGCCCACAGAAGACCTTATCCAATTGAATTCGAAAAGACAGAGGCTATTGATGCGGAATTAACAGAAGCCATTGTTCCATACGATTCGGAAGCGGCAGGTAAGAGGATCGGTGAGTTACACGTACCTGAAAAGTGCCTTATAATGCTTATTTCCCGGGAAGACAAATTTATCATACCGTCCGGATCCGTGGTTATAGAAGGCGGCGATGTTTTATTGGTACTTGCGAATGCGGCAGATTTTTCGGCCCTTCACCAAACGCTGATGCGCCTTAAAAAGAAGGATGAAAAACAGTCCGGAGCGGATATCCCTGGATTAGACGTATAGCAAGTCAGATATAGAGGTATTTTAAATTAAGACTAGACAAAAAGCCTTATGTATGGTATGATGAACCGTGATTAATAAGGCAAACTTATCGTTTTTGTACCGCATGGGCGATGTTTTATTGACCGTGCGGTTTTTTATTTAAAGCCATAAATAACTGGATCCAAAGAAAGGACCAATAACATGCATACAGGTAAGATAAAAAAACTGGTACGCGATAGAGGTTTCGGATTTATTTCTGATACCGATGGCCGTGAGATATTTTTTCATCAGTCAGGGCTTGTCGAAACGACCTTTAACGCGTTAAGCGAGGATCAACAGGTGGAGTTTGATGTGGAGAAAGCTGATAAAGGGCCACGCGCAATAAAAATACGCGTAGTTCAGCAATAACGCGATGTCAAAAAAAATAATAACTTATAAAAGACGCAGGATATGCAGATTCAGGGGCTGCAAGCAGGTCTTGAGCATATATAATCCGGAGGCATATTGCCACGCCCACCAGCGTGCAGCCATGTCAAAAGGATTACCTGTCTTATCGGCGGCCAGGGGGTAAAGATGACACAATCCTCTACCCATCAACCAAGCGCCTCCTTTTACGGCCTCGGAATAGCGCCTAAGATACTCGAGGTCCTGGAGCGCATGAAGTTTACCGTTCCAACGCCCATACAGCACAAGGCTATACCGATAGCTACAGAGGGCAAGGATGTTATAGCAGTCGCGCAGACCGGGACCGGGAAAACATTGGCATTTGCAATACCCGTGATACAAAGGCTGTCACAGGGGAAAGGTAATTGCCTGGTACTGGTGCCTACAAGAGAACTGGCTATACAGGTCGATGAAACGTTCCAGAAACTGGCGCCTTTATTCGGCATGAGATCTACCGTAATAATCGGCGGCGCTTCCATGCAGCTTCAGATACAAGCGCTTAGAAAAAATCCGCGTATTATAATAGCCACACCGGGCCGTCTCGTCGATCACATAAATGAGCGTAACGTCATGCTGGCATTCATAAACATCCTGGTCCTGGATGAAGCAGACCGTATGCTGGATATGGGTTTTCAACCGCAGATCGAGCAAATACTCAAATATATCCCTAAAAACCGTCAAACGATGCTCTTCTCCGCTACAATACCGCAGGAAATTATAAAGATAGGTACGGCGCATATGAGGCTTCCTATAAATATCGAGATCGCGCCTTCTGGAACCGTTGCCGAACATGTTATACAGGAATTGTTTATAGTGAATAGAGATTCAAAGCGAAAGCTTCTGGAAAAGATACTGGGGCAATATAAAGGGTCAGTTTTGCTATTTACCAGGACAAAGATCGGGGCCGCGAAGATCACGCGTTTCATAAGAGGGATCGGATACAACGCAGCGGAGATACATTCTAATCGTTCGCTTGGCCAGAGAAAAGAAGCGCTGGAAGGTTTTAAAACCGGGCGATACAGGGTTCTGGTAGCGACGGATATAGCTTCAAGGGGCATTGACGTCAAGGGCATAGAGCTTGTTATCAATTATGATCTTCCGGAAGAT
>CAZHPY010000054.1:0-11557 GCA_964534705.1 uncultured Planctomycetia bacterium
GAATCCAATGACAGGACCCGCGATCAGTTAAGTGGAGACACAGAAAAGTTTTATGGGTTCTTGAGGAGTGGGGTGGGCGGCGCAAGGACAGCCGTATGGGTTGGGGAGAACCCCTTGACCCGTGCTCTCTTACCCTGTATAATACTTTTCTATGCAGGAACTAAAAGTCATTGCCAAGAACTTCATAAATCTCTTCTACCCGCTCCATTGCCTGAACTGCAATGCCCAGCTTGATGCGCTTAATGAATCCCGCATATGCGGCCAGTGTGAAGCGTCGATAAAGCCTAATGTAATGCCACCGTTCGAACTTGAAACGCCTTCTGTCATGGCTTATTCCGCCTGCTTATATGAGGGTACGCTAAAGGAGCTTATCCATAAGTTCAAATACAGCGGCAGGACGGCCCTGCTGAACATATTTTCCAGGCTAATGATCAACTGCATAAAAGAAAATCCTGAGATAATAAATGTAGATCTTATAACAGCGGTCCCGCTGCACAAAACAAGATTAAAGGAACGTGAGTTTAACCAGTCGCTGCTGCTTGCGAACAAAGTAGCGGAGGAATTCGGCGTCCCGCTCAAACACGCGCTGGAGAAAACGGTCAAGACAAAATATCAGAATGAGCTGACCAGGATCGAGCGGCAGGCTAATATTAAAAATGCGTTCGGGATCCGGCGGCACGCCGGTATAAGCGGAAAAAGCGTTCTGCTCATAGATGACGTAATGACGACAGGCGCTACGTTAAATGAATGCGCGTGCGCCCTTCTTGCGGGCGGCGCAAAAAGAGTCACCTGCCTTACTCTGGCAAGGGGCATATAAACAATGAAGATCATCGACAGATACATATCAAAAAGCTTCATTTCATCCTTTGTGTGGTGCCTTCTCGTATTTGTCCTCATGGCGGTCATAATAGATATATTTTCCTTCATAGACGATATAATTAAAAATAAGATCCCTTTCCAATCCATATTCGCATTCTATTTTTATTATATACCCACCGTATTCATCCAGATAATACCCATGGCGGTCCTCTTGTCTACGATATACATGCTTAGCAACCTGAACAAGAACAATGAGATCATAGCCATGAAATCAAGCGGGATAGGGTTATGGAGGATACTTGCGCCGATATTAGTCACCGGTTTCATAATAAGCGCCCTTACCTTCATGGTGAATGACAGGGTCATCCCGTTGACGTCAAAGATATCACAGATGATAAGGCGCGAAGAACTGGAAAAACGCAAGGCAGAAAACAAGTCCCGGGTAGTAGATAATGTTGCCATATACGGCACGGGGAACAGGATCCTGTTCGCGCGGAACTATGAAGTCGGCAATAAGAAACTTAACGACATAATCATACACGAACATGATACTTCGGAAAATCTTGTGTCCAAACTCACCGCGCAGTACGCCCTCTGGACAGGTAACGATTGGGTATTCCACAAGGCAATAAAAACAAAGATAGACAATGCCGGAAAAATAATAGGCACACCTGCTTTTTACAACGAACTGGCAATACCGCTTAAGGAAAGGCCGAGGGATTTTGCATACGGGGAATGGAAAGCTGATTTTATGAGCTACAGGGAACTCGGCAATTATATCAAGAATTTCCGGGGATCGGATGTAAAAATAACAAGGAACCTACTTGTAGATCTCCATTATAAGATAGCCTTCCCCTTTATAAGCCTGATAATAATAATGGTCGCCGCGCCGTTCGCACTGCTTACCATGCGGGGCGGAGTAATGATAGGGATAGGCACGAGCATAGTAATAGGCCTTCTTTACTATGCGGTCATAGCTATATCGCTCGCGTTCGGTAAGGCGGGAATATTACCCCCCTTCCTCGCAGCATGGTTCGGAAATATAATATTTTTTATACTGGGTATATATCTGCTCAATAAGCGGACTTGAACTTATTAATCCGCGCCTTCGTGGCTTAGCTCTATCTCTTTCGACTCTACCTTTTTCCTCGTAATGACCCTTTTCAAGGTTATATGTTTTGATGTAAGGTCTTTCGTGTTCTTCACGTTCAATTTTTCAAAAAGGAATTCGAACTTCTTTTCAAGTTCTGCCGCAATAGCATCCCGCGTATCCTTAGGAAGCCCCATTATCTCTTTCTTGAATGCGCCAAGCGCCTTTTTCCTTGAACTATACAGGAATTGTTCGTCTGTATCGCTGGGCTTTCTTTCCGAAGCAAGATTTTTCCTCACCCAATCATACATCCTGTCCCTAAGGTCTTTCGGGAAATGCGGGCTGTCGTATACCATGTTCTGGAATTCAGTCGCAAGATGGACTTCTGCGGCGCTGTTCTCCGGGAACTTCCCGAACGCTTCAGCCGGCAGGGTTGATGCGCCATGCTGTACTGCTCCGGCCAGGCCATATTCTTCCCTGGCTATCTTTGACAGGTTCCTCAATGTATCAAAATCCAGCTTCACCTTGGCTATGCTGCCGTCCGGAAGCACAACGCCTCCGTGTGACGTCCCCGTCTGTATGCTGATCTTGCTTATTCCGACCCTTCCCTTACGCAGCCTCTCCCTGTAACCGTTCATAAATTCCCTCAGGTCTTCAGGGGTAGAATTCTGATGGCCGACTTCACCTATTTCCCCGCCCACGGACACCTCTATGCCTTTCGGCTGGTTCTGTCGTATAAAACCTGTCAGGAGAGCACAAACCTCGTAATTATTCTCCTGCTGTTTCTTTATGGAGGGTTTTGAAAGATCGACAAGCGTTGATGAATCTATATCTATATTATAGAAGCCCGCTTCCATTGCCTTTGATATCAGCGCCTTAAGGCCGTCCAGTTCTTTTTCGGGATTTTCCTTATAATTTTTTGCGCTTACCTGGAAATGATCGCCCTGGATGAACACCGGCCCCTTCCAATCCTCTTTTACTGCAGCAGCCAGGCACACAGCGGCATATTCCACCGGCGGCTGGTCAGTATAGCCCATTTCTGACTTGGCTATCTCAAATATAAAAGCCCCTGCATTATTCCTTTTTGCGACGCGGAATATAGCCCTGGCCAGGTCATATGTAAGCGTCCTCAAATTCATCGCAGGAACCGTAAACGTTCCGGGGAACTCATTCCTGCCTCTTGCCATATAAAGGCCGTTTATACTGGATGAATAAATACCGTTTTTATACGCTATGTCAGCTATCTTTTTTGCGATCTTCCTTTTTTCATCCATACTTGATGACAAAACAAGGTCCAATACTATATTGTCCATATCCAGCGCTTTCCTGCCCATCCGTAACTCCTCTCTTTTCTATTAATTAAATTTGATATTCTAGATCTTGACTATGTTCCCAGCTCCCAACTTTCCAGATAATGTTTCTGTTCTTTGGTCAATGTATCTATTTTAACGCCCAGAGATTCCAGCTTCAGCTTTGCGATATTATTGTCAAGGAAATCCGGGACTTTATATACCTTTTTCTCAAGTTTCTTATAATTTTTAGCGATGTATTCGCATGAAAGCGCCTGGTTGGCGAAACTCATATCCATTACGCTTGCGGGATGGCCCTCCGCTGCGGCAAGATTTACCAGCCGGCCTTCGCCAAGCAGGTTTATGCGGCGTCCGTCTTTAAGGGTATATTCATCCACAAATTCCCTTACTCTGCGTTTTGATCTTGCGATCTTTTCCAGGCTCTCAATGTCTAATTCCACATTAAAATGGCCGGAATTAGCGACAATGGCCCCGTCCTTCATGATTTCGAAGTGCTCTTTCCTTATAACGCTTGTATTTCCGGTAAGCGTTACAAAAACATCTCCTATCCTTGCGGCATCTTTTATCGGGAGGACGCTATATCCATCCATTACGGCTTCAAGCGCTTTTAATGGATCTATCTCGGTAATGGTTACGTTCGCTCCCATGCCTTTTGCGCGCATCGCCACGCCCCTGCCGCACCAGCCATAACCGCAAACGACAAAGTTTGCGCCTGACAACAGTACATTTGTAGCGCGTACTATACCATCGACTGTTGACTGGCCCGTTCCGTATCTATTATCGAAGAGGTGTTTTGTATTGGCATCATTTACGGCTATTATAGGGTACATGAGGATGCCTTTTCTATCAAGGTTCTTCAGGCGTATGACCCCTGTCGTTGTCTCTTCCGTGCCCCCGATAATATTCTTAGCCAGGCTCTTTTTTGTTTTATGTATCATTGAAACAAGGTCGGCGCCGTCATCCATGGTTATATTGGGTTTTACTTCCAGAACGCTTTCGAGATGCTTGTAATAAGTCTTGTTGTCTTCCCCTTTTATCGCAAAAGTCGCTATGCCAAAGTCCTTGACCATTGATGCCGCGACATCGTCCTGCGTGCTTAAAGGATTTGAGGCACACACAACAACATCTGCGCCACCTTCTTTAAGGGTATAAGCAAGGTTCGCCGTTTCAGTGGTAACGTGAAGGCAGCATGCTATCTTTAATCCCTTTAGAGGCCTCTCCTTTTTAAAATGTTTCCGGATCAGGGAGAGCACTTTCATGTATTCATTTGCCCATTCTATGCGCAACTTCCCCTTATCCGCCAATCCAAGATTCTTTACATCATATTTCATCACATTCCTCTTTCTTTTTTCTTTCCTTTGTTATTTTATGTGCCTTGCCAGGTCCTTGGCCAAGTCGGTATTCTCCCATGTGAAGCCTTCCTCATTCCTGCCGAAATGACCATAGGCAGCGGTCTTGCGGTATCTTTTCCCGTCTGAATCCCTTAATTTAAGGCTGGCTATTATACCATGGGGCGTAAGCTCAAAATTATCCCTGATGATCTTTACGATCTTTTCTTCGGATACACGGCCCGTACCATAAGTATCGACCATTATAGAAACAGGGTCCGCAACGCCTATGCAATAGGCAAGCTGTATCATGAGCTTATCGGCAAGCCCCGCCTTAACTATATTTTTCGCAATGTATCTGCCCATGTAAGCGGCTGACCTGTCCACTTTTGTCGGGTCTTTTCCCGAGAACGCGCCGCCGCCGTGCGGTATCCATCCCCCATAGGTGTCAACGATGATCTTCCTGCCTGTCATGCCCGTATCGGATTGTGGCCCGCCTATTACGAATTTTCCGGTAGCGTTCACATGAAATCTTGTCTCTTTATCCAGATATTCCTTCAATATCGGCTTGGCTACCACGTTAATTATCTCTTTTCGCGCGTCATCGCTCATGTTCTTACCGCTTTTATCCAGCACATCTTCCGTATGCTGGGAAGCGATCACTACATCAGTAACGCGCTTTGGCTTGCCGCCTTCATATTCAACAGTTACCTGGCTCTTGCCGTCAGGCCCGAGATACTTCAGTATATTCTTTTTTCTGACCTCCGCAAGCCTGCGCGAAAGTTTTTGGGCCAGCATTATGGGTAGCGGCATGAGCTCCGGTGTTTCTTTGCACGCATACCCCATCATCATGCCCTGGTCACCGGCTCCGCCTGTATCCACTCCCTGCGCAATATCAGGTGATTGTGTATGGATCGCATTCAATATGGCGCATGTATGGTAATCAAACCCGTATTTCGGGTGGGTATATCCTATATCCTTTATGAGGTCGCGGCAAAGCGTGTGTATGTCAACGTATGCCCCGGTAGTGATCTCGCCGCCGATTATCAAGAGCCCCATAGTCACATATGTCTCGCAGGCGACCCTCCCCGTCTCATCCTGGCTTAAGACCGCGTCAAGCACCGCATCCGATACCTGGTCACAGACCTTATCGGGATGGCCTTCAGTAACGCTCTCTGAAGTAAAAAGATGTTTATGCATTGCCATTTTTATTACTCTCCCTTTTTTTATATTCGGCATCCGCTTTTTTATATGATTCGATATCTCCTATATCGTACCATTTTTCTGAAAATGGATAACCGTAAACCGTATTGCTCCTGCTGAGCCATTTTATATAATATCCGGGCGCGTCATTTTTTGCGCCTTCTTCCTTTAAATACTTTTCTATCCCTAAAACATATTCATACGGAAAATAATATATACCCGTGGATATCAATGTTGATTTCGGTGCAGGGGGTTTCTCTTCGAACTCTACGACTTTACCTGACTTATCGATGCTTACTACACCGTACCTCTTTGCTGCATCAAGGCTGGCCACATCATGTAATGCGACTGACACGCCGTCCTTTTTAGATGAGGCGAAATCCATAAAGGCCTTTATGTCCATGTCGAAAAGGTTATCGCCGGCTATTACCAGCAGGTCCTCATTTATGGATCTCTGCTTTATCACAAACTCCATATCGCGTATGGCGCCCAGCCTTGTATCATTAGTGCTCGTCCCGTCATCTATTACTGAAAGTTTTTTCTTGAAACCCGATGCCTTTGACCATTCTATAAAGTTATTATAAAACCTGCTGTTCGTCACCACGTAAATATCGTCCAGGCCGTTAAGGGCCGATAACGTATTGATTATCCTGTCTATGATCTTTTTCCCGCCTACTTCGAGAAGAGGCTTCGGCGTGTTCACTGTAAGAGGGTAAAGCCTAACGGCATATCCTGCTGCCAGTATCAATGCTTTCATTCCACGGTCTCCTTCATTTAGAAAGCTCTCTTTTCAGGTATGCTATCCTCGCCACCGGTGATGGATCTATCCTGTTCAACATGGCCAGGTAGAAGCTTACGAAATCCGCCATATATACAAGAGAAAATATCCTGCCCAGAAGCTCATTGCCCGTAGACTTTATTTCAATAACATCTACTCCGCTCTTCCTTAACATCTTCTTTACAACGGCCATTCTTTTCAAGACTCTCCGGTCGTCTGCTGCATCTTCAAGCATTATCACAACGCTGTTTTTCAATATTGCCGGAGGGTTCTCCCACCCCTCGATCTCGTTATGGGTCATCTCCGGGAAAACATTCCTTAATGATAATGTCTTTGAGTTCTCCGCCAGCTGCCCGTGCCACCTGGTAACGGCAACGTCTATCCGGTCGCATGCAGCATATACCACCGGCATCTTGCCATAGATCTGTTTCGCTATCTTCTTTGCCTGGTTGTCCTTGCTTTTTATTTTATGGCCAAAGTTTAATTTTTTTAATTTCCTTAGATTACGTATCGCGTCGTCTATGAAAAAAGACTGGTCTTTTATTATGCCTGTTTTTGATAATAAAATAAGTATGGAAAAGGCCGAATAACCCAGCGCCGCGCGCGGGGGCAAACCGGCAGGTATATTAATGATCCCCGCGTTATCATCCTTTGCCAGTTCTAACAGTTTTCCGCCTGACGTAATGGCAATGATCCTGCAGCCTCGTTTTACAGCCTCATCGTAAGCGCTTAAAGTTTCTTCTGTATTGCCCGAATAACTGGAAGCTATGACAAGAGTTCCGTCATCTACAAAATCCGGTAAAGCATAACTTCTTATGACAAAGAGCGGCACCTCAGCTTTATCCGCTATATAGGACCTGACAAGGTCCGCACCTATGGCCGACCCGCCGATACCGATACATGCTATGTTCTTATATTTTGTTTTGAACCCTTCGGGTAATTCGAATTCATCGCCGATGCGTTTCGCGTCCAGGCACTGTTCCGGGAAAGATTCGATGATCTCGAGCATTCCCGACCTGTCGCATTCTTTTATCCTGTTTATGCTATCTAAGGGATCCAAGGCTGTTATTCTACCTCTATGGCAAGATCAGGCACGATTTCCTTCAATTTCCTTTTCGCGAATCTCTCAACTTCTTTGCCCGTAGACAATGTAATGGCCTGCTGGGCTATTTCCCTGGCCTGGTCCATCGTGACAGACCTTATTATGCGCTTGATCTCCGGCACGGCAACCGGTGAAGTGCTGAATTCGTCCAGGCCAAGCCCTAAAAGTATCAGGGTCATATATATGTCCCCTGCCATCTCTCCACACATACCGACCCATATGCCCGCCTTGTGCCCTGCCTCGATAATATTTTTTATAAGAAGCATAACGGCAGGATGCGCCGGCTCATAAAGATACGCTATCTTCTCATTGACCCTGTCAACGGCCAGTGAATATTGTATAAGGTCGTTAGTCCCTATCGAGAAAAAGTCCGATTCCCTGGCCAGTATATCGGCTGTTAGCGCGGCTGATGGGACCTCTATCATGGCGCCCACTTCCATATTATCATCAAATGACACGCCTTCTTTTCTGAGTTCTTTTTTTGATTCCTCTAACAGGGCATTGGCCTGTCTCAGCTCTTCAAGCCCGGAGATCATGGGATACATCATCTTTAATTTGCCGAATGATGAGGCCCTGAGAATGGCGCGCAGTTGTGTTTTGAATATATCCGGCCTGGCAAGACAAAAACGTATGGCCCTCCATCCCATGAACGGGTTCATCTCCTGCGGTATATCGAGTTGGGAAAGAAATTTGTCGCCTCCAAGGTCAAGGGTCCTGAAAATAACGGTATAAGGCTTCATTTTTTTTGCCACCGCGGAATAAGCCTTAAACTGTTCTTCTTCGCTAGGCAGGTCCTTACGGTTCATGTAGAAATATTCTGTCCTGTAAAGGCCTATGCCTTCGGCGCCATGCGCCAATACCGAGGATACCTCCTCAGGCAATTCTATATTGGACATTAATTCGATCTTCCTGCCATCCCTGGTTTCAGCCGGCAATTCCTTAGTCTCAAGCAGGTGCTTCTCAAAGGCGACCATTTTTTTGCGGGTCGCCTCATAAAGCCTGAGCGTAGTAGGTACAGGGTTGATAATTACAAGGCCGTGGGTGCCGTCTACAATTATATTGTCACCGTTTTTTACCTCTTTAGTGATAGTTTCTAATCCCACTACCGCGGGTATTTCAAGGGACTTTGCCATGATCGCGGTATGCGATGTCCGGCTTCCTATATCCGTCGCAAACCCTATAACGTTCTTTTTATGCATCGTCGCCGTATCAGACGGTGAAAGGTCGTATGATATGATGATGGCTTTTTCCTTTAATGTGGCCAGCGCATCCTCCCTGGCACCTATAAGATTTTTCAGTATCCTTTTACCGATATCATTGATATCGCTTATCCGCTCCCTCAGGTATTCATCATCCATCTCAGAAAATACTTTTATATACTTTTTCAACACGTCCTGAAATACGTATTCGGCTGACAGTTTTTCTTTTTTGATCTTTGCTATCACCTCTTCAATAAGCATACTGTCTTCTATTACCAGGAGATGTGCGCTGAATATCTGCCCGTGCTCGCTGCCAAGCTCTTCGGAAATGCGCTTTTTAATATCGATTATTTCCTGCTTGGTCTGGATAAGGGCATCCTTGAAATGCTTGATCTCTGTCTGGATCTGCTCTTCTCTTATAGACCTTCTGGGTATGACGTACTGCTCGCGGTCCAACAACAGCACTTTTCCTATGACAATACCAGGCGCGGCGGGAATACCTTTTAGGGTAAGCTCTTTCTCTTTTGTCATTGTATGGCGTCCTCGATATCGCTTAAAAGCAACGCTTCTAGTTCAGTCATCGCATTCTCGGCGTCTTCGCCTTTCGTAATTATAGTGACCTTGGAGCCTTTACCGGCTTCGAGCATCATTATGCCCATGATCGATTTGCCGTTAACCTTGGTCTTGCCTTTTATTACCGTGACGTCGGAATCAAATTTATTCGCTATCTGGACAAATAATGCAGCCGGGCGGGCATGCAGCCCCTGCTTATTCTTTATTATGACCGATCTTTCTACGACTATTACTTCCTTCATCTAGGCATGCACCTTTCTTAAACTACTTACAAGATCGACTATTATCTTTGCCAGTTTTTCGGAATCATGACGCACGTAATCCTTTACTTTTAATATATGGGCCTCGACTACCTTGCATTTCATCTTTTTCAAATTTTCCGTGTCAGCCATGACCTGGCGCGCGCCTTCCTCCTCATATCTGCCGATTATTGCGTCGTGTAGTTTAGCCGTATTAATAATGCAGTAGTCAACTATACCTGGAGCCGTATGTTCAATTATGGCTTTAAGATGGTCACTGGCCTTATATCCGTCCGTTTCGCCTTTTTGTGTCATCACGTTGCAGACATATATTTTTATCGCTTTTGACGCTACCACCTCTTTATATAACTTTTCGATCAATAAATTGGGCATTATGCTTGTATAGAGGCTGCCCGGACCGAGGACTATAGCATCCGCCTTCTTTATCGCCTCTACCGCGTCCTGCGTAGGCTTACTTCCTTCGGGCCTCAAAAATATTTTTTTAATGGGCTTAAGGGACTTGGGTATATTGCTCTCTCCCACGCTCTCCGTCCCGTCAGGGTGCTGCGCTACTAAAGTAACCTTATTAAGCGTAGCGGGCACAACGCTCCCTCTTATTGCAAGGACCTTGCTGGATTCCTTTATAGCAGCGTCAAAATCACCCGTGACCTTAGTCATGGCTGTAATAAAAAGATTCCCGAAATTATGGCCTTTTAATTCGGTATCCTGGTCAAACCTAAACTGAAAAAGTTTTCCCATCAAAGGTTCTGCATCGGCAAGCGCAACAAGGCAACTCCTGATGTCCCCGGGAGGCAATACGTCCATATCCTGGCGCAACCTGCCGCTCGATCCTCCGTCATCCGCTACTGTCACGACCGCCGTTATGTTACTTGTAAACTCTTTCAGTCCGTGCAACAGCATGGATAGGCCGGTCCCTCCTCCGATAACAACGATCTTCGGGCCCTTTTCCAGGATAAGCCTCTGATAAACCTTATCTACAAGATCGCCTTCCCTCTGTGGAAGCAGTATGGTAACAAAAGATTTTATGATCCTTTTTATCCCCGTTACTATACCCAGTATGCCTATGATGATTATAGCGGCCGCGAAAGTCTTGCTCTTGGCGGTCTGTTCGGCTATGACCATGACAAACCCCATAGAGACCATGATAACGCCGAAAACAGCCAAAAGGCTCCACCTTTTGACTCTCATTCCCGGATAAAGCCATTTAAAGGCTTTGAGTATCTTCATTTCCCGCCCGTTCTTTGTTTTAGTACTTTTTTGAATCTTCTTCCTGGATTATGCGCAAGATATCGTTCTCATCTTTCGCTTTCCGTAGAAGATCCCTGAAAAATTTATCTTTGAGCATCCTGGAGATCCTGGCAAGCGCTTTGAGATGAGGGCCTGCTGATTCCTCAGGCGCCAATAGAAGGAAAAAAATGTGGACCGGCTCTCCATCCAGCGAATCAAAATCGACACCATTCTTTGACAGGCCGAAAGCCGCTATGAGCTCTTTTACATTCTGGGATTTTGCGTGAGGGATGCCTACACCCTGTCCTATACCGGTTGAACCCAGCGCCTCCCTGGACAATACCGCTTTTATAAGCTCTTCTTTATTCTTTATCTCAGCGGCGTTGGAAAGAAGCTCGACAAGTTCGTGTATCACGCCTTCCTTGTCAGTCGCTTTCAAGTTCACTGATATGGCTTTTTTGTTCAAAAAGTCCATTATCTTCATCTGTATTAACTCCTTTATTTTGCGCCAAGCAAAATATATAAAAAATGGAGCGGCGGATGGGTTTTCTTGCCTCTTCTTACACAACAGCAAGGATCCCATCTACACGACTCAACACTTAAAAAATCTGGAGCGGCGGATGGGTTTCGAACCCACGACATCCAGCTTGGCAAGCTGGCATTCTACC
>CAZHPY010000055.1:0-11376 GCA_964534705.1 uncultured Planctomycetia bacterium
TAAAAGGAATAGGGTGCAATTTATACCTGTTGGTTATATTGAGCATGGCTGTTATCATGAACAGGATGCTGGTCACCTCATCGACCAAAGCCGCCGATATGCCCGACGCTAAAAGCATCAGGACCATGAGACGGTTGCCGTTCATGCCTACCAGCGCTATCAGTTTGTTTACGAGGTGTTCAAAGAACTGTTTTTCTTCGAGAAAACCTACTATTATCATCATTCCTATAAGGAAGAGGACTATGTCCACGTTCGCGAACTCGATCATGTGAGGGACGTCCAGCAGGCCTGTAATAAGAAGTATCCCTACGCCTCCCAGCGCAAAGGCGAGCCGGTAATGCCAGAAAAAGATAGCGCCAAAAAATATAGCGGAGAATGCGCCCACTGCCATGAGTTGTTTCGCGGTGAGGCCCATAAAAGATGATGCCAGGACAGTTATTATCAACCCAATAAAATAAAAAATGGTATTTCGCATAAGCCTTCCTTTTCGTCGTGATTTATAATAACATATGGCATTGGTAGATAACAAGAAAAATTCGCTGCGCGGAATTTTCTTGAGTAACTTTACGTTTAGGTGTATATTATAAAAACAATAAAACAGAGAGGTAGTATGTTAGAAATAAATAGCGGAAACTTTAGCACAGAAGTGCTCGGCTCGGAAAAAGTCGTCCTTGTGGATTTTTGGGCGCCATGGTGCGTGCCATGCAAGGTGATAGCTCCGACGGTCGAGAAGATAGCCGAGGAGCAGGCAGGCAAGGTAAAGGTCGCAAAGGCGAATGTGGACGACGACCCTTCTTTAGCGACGGAATTATCCATATTCAACATACCTACAATAGTATTCTTCAAAAAAGGAGTCGAACATTCCCGCCTGATAGGCGTAAATACGAAAGAAACAATCGAGGCTAAGATAGAGAAGATAGCAAGCGAGGAATAAGTTGAACATCGCGGTCCTTTGTTCCGGCAGCGGAACGAATCTCCAGGCCATAATCGATAACGTCGGGTCCGGCTATATAAACGCTAAGATCGTCCTGGTCCTGAGCGATAAGAAAGACGCGTTCGCCCTGGAACGCGCCAAAAAAGCCGGCATCGAGACCGTCGTATTGAACTCGAAAGATTACACGGCCCGCGAAGAATTCGACAAAGAGGTCATCAGGAATTTAAAGAAGAGGGATGTCGGGCTTGTCGTCCTTGCCGGGTTCATGAGACTGTTGAGCGGGCATTTTATCACAGAGTACAGGAACAGGATCATGAATATCCATCCGGCGCTGTTGCCTTCGTTCAAAGGCAGCCACGGTATAAAGGACGCGCTTGACCACGGCGTCAAGGTCACGGGTGTTACGGTCCATTTTGTCGACGAACATCTCGATAACGGCCCAATAATATTGCAGAGATGCGTTGAAATAAAAAGCGGTGATACGGAAGAAAGTTTATTGGAACGTGTTCATAAGGAAGAACACAAAATTTATCCTGAAGCGATAAAATTGTTTGCTGAAGGGAGACTAAAAATAGAAGGGAGACGCGTAGTAATAACATGAAAACAGCTATTTCTGACGTAAAGGCAAGACAGATACTTGATTCACGGGGCAACCCCACAGTCGAGGTCGATATAATTTTACAGGACGGTTCTTTTGGCCGCGCCGCGGTCCCAAGCGGAGCTTCTACCGGTGAGCATGAAGCGGTCGAGCTCAGGGACGGCGATAAATCGAAATATAACGGTAAGGGTGTCTTAAAGGCAGTGGCTAACGTTAACGGCGAGATCAGGAAAGCCATAAAAGGAAGCGACGCCCTGAAGCAGGGCGAACTGGACCAGGCATTGATAGACCTGGACGGCACTCCTAATAAAGGGCGCCTTGGCGCAAATGCCATACTGGGCGTTTCGCTTGCAGCCGCAAAGGCGGCAGCCGCTTCTAAAAAAATGCCGTTATACAGGTATATCGGCGGGGATAAGGCAAAAGTGCTGCCTATCCCGATGATGAACATATTGAACGGCGGCGCCCACGCGGACAACAACGTCGACCTGCAGGAATTCATGATAATGCCGATAGGCGCAGATTCTTTCAGTGAGGCCCTGAGGTGGGGAGCGGAAACTTTCCACAGCCTGAAAAAAATACTGCATGATAAGAAATTATCGACGGCAGTCGGTGATGAGGGCGGATTCGCGCCCGACCTGAAGTCGAACGAAGAGGCTGTCGAAGTGATCCTGGCGGCTATTGATAAGGCAGGCTACAAGGCGGGCAGGGATATTTCCATAGCGCTGGATCCGGCTTCGAGCTCCTTCTACGAAGACGGCAAATATATACTGGAAGCCGAGCCGAAAGTACAGAATTCAAGCAAGGATATGATAGAGTTCTATTCCAGGTGGGTTTCCAAATATCCGATAGTGTCGATCGAGGATGGACTTGCGGAAGATGATTGGGACGGCTGGAAAAAACTGACAGAAGCGCTGGGCAAGAAGACACAACTTGTCGGGGACGACCTCTTTGTTACTAATGTAAAGCGCCTGCGCATGGGCATCGAAAGGAAAGTCGCTAATTCTATCCTTATTAAGGTAAACCAGATAGGTACGTTGTCGGAAACGCTTGATTCGATAGATCTTGCCAAAAAATACGGCTATACGGCTGTGGTATCGCATCGTTCGGGCGAAACCGAAGATACTACCATATCGCACCTTGTCGTCGCTACGAACACCGGCCAGATAAAGACAGGCTCCATCTGCAGGACGGACAGGATATGTAAGTACAATGAACTTCTGCGCATAGAGGAATTGCTCGGCAAAAAGGCGGTGTACGGCAAGGCTATTTGGAAAAAGTGAAGAAAAAAATTCCGGTTAAACGGATCATCCTGATAGTTGTATTGGCAGTCATATTCCTTCCGCCATTTGTGAAATATCAGCAGATCTCCTGGAAGAGCAGGGAACTTGATAACCAGATAAGGGCCCTGAGGGAAGAAATAAAGAAACTGGAAGCGGAGAAGATACGGCTACAGACCGATATCACGTATGTTGAGCGAAAGGCCCGTGAGAAGATAGGGGTCGTCAAAAAAGGCGAGATCATTCTCAAGGAAACTTCTCCTAAGAAATAGTTGCAAAATATTTTTTTTCTGTTATAATGTTAGCTACATTGCGGGGTGGAGCAGCCTGGTAGCTCGTCGGGCTCATAACCCGAAGGTCGTCCGTTCGAATCGGACCCCCGCTACCACCCTTGCTTTTTTCTTAACTTGTGGTATACTACTTGTATAATTAAACACCCATCTGTCGTTCGGTGAAAAATGACAGGTGGTTTTTCTAACGGCACTTCGTAAAAATATTTAAAAAGGAATGAATAGGAGGAGGATCAAAATATGAAATGTCCGAATTGCGGCAAGAAACTAGATGAGGTAGATTGCGCATGCTGCTGGTGCACATTCTGCGGAGCGATATTTGATGTTAACGCGTACAGATCAGGTGATGCGGGAGAAATAGAGTAAAAGGTGTAGTAAAATTTATTTTGAATCCAGAGCATCCGGAGGAATGCTCTGGATTTCTTTTTGCTATTTTGTTAGAAAATAAAAAATCTAGATAAATTGAATTGACGCACCTATGTATGGATGATATACTTTTCTTACTATTTCTTAGATTAATGTATTTCAATCAATTTTAAGGAGAGTATATGAAAAGAATGGTATCTAATAGAGTATTAGCTTTAGTCGTATTAGTTACGTTCCTATTCAATGATATATGTTTTGGACTGGCGACACAGCCTGGCTCTACTCAGCCAGGAACAAAGGACGAAATGTATGCTCTCGGACAGAAGCTTTTTGGGGCGAAGGTCGGCCCCGGGTCCATAGATTTTGACAGTTATGATAAATCGAAAGGGTTTGTCGGCAAGGAATTATTGGAAAGATCTGATGGACAACCATATATAACTGCCGCAAATAATTATAAGACTAAGTTTGTCCCGGTAGACTATGACCATCCCCCTAAAGGATGGGAAAACAATCCTATCCTTAAGGAAACAAACCTTATAAAAGCCCTGCAAGCCTTCAGAGATACGCAAGCATTCATACCCAGCGAGAAGCTTGAGATCAGGGAGGGTTGGTTCCCTATCGAGAAGGATAAAGGAGAGCTCCCTATAGCGCAGATCGTTCCCGTGTCTGACGGAAAATATGTTTTAGTGGTCCATACCACATTTGTCCAGATGTGGAATCATATAAGAGAAAACGATGTATGGTTTGAGGCTGACCTGTCTTCGGGCAATAGACGCACAGTCAGCCTTGCCTGGGGGCTGTTCTATCGCCTGGCAAAACACGAGATGGCAGAATTATCTACTCGCGACGTTGCTTTTAAGAACCTGGGCCATATTATTTATAATTTGGATACCGTACAGCCCGATGAAGGACTCGCAAACGAGATCGGCGGGAATTACGCGCTTTTTAATGACGCTATATGGATGTGGTTTTTAGGCTCTTATGCTTTTATGGATAGTACAAGATATAATAACCAATTGTTTTTGGACAGGATCGAATGGTTCTTTGAGGGCAAGGACGCCCAGAGGCTGAAACTGAATTTGGAATTTCCGAATCTTCTCAAGGACTCCGATAAACGAATGACGGCAGCGGCGTTTGCTTTTGCGATAAATTATAATTTCTTTAACAGGCCAGGCATAGAGTCGCCGGACAAGTGGCGCTCATCGGATGCATATTATGCCCCGCAGTATCATGACAGCGAAATCGCCTGGAGGGCAAAAAACGCGATTTCCGCTACAGGCCAGTCAGGCAGCGAGGAACCGAGGCCAGTCAGGCCCGCTAGGATACAGATAGACCATACCAAAAAAGAAATTTTAATAACTCTGCGAGGCGGCAGATCCGACGGTGTTTATGCAGTCGCCAATCTGGCTACCAACCGCGCCGTTATATACGCCAGTAAGGGCGGCCCTAACCTGCATACCAGCGATCCCAGATGGGCCGAGGCCTCAGGTTTGGTAAAGGAAGCGGTTGCGAGAGTTGTAAGGGTATTAAAGGAAAAAAAGGCGTCTCTTGAAGCGGCTGCCGAAGCAGACGCAGCGGTCAGGAAGATAAAACCGGGATCCGAATCCAAGGGCCCTCTTTCGGACGACGAGATAATGGCCATTCTTACCACGCCTGAAGAAGAGGAAGGATCTCCTTTGAAGCCGGCTACAGAGGCGAAACCGGCAGCGGATAGCATGGATGATTCATCGATACTAAAGATGGCAGATGAAGATATAATCCAGGAACCTCCGGTTGCGGGCGTTGAACGTACGAAAGCAAAGTTGACCGACCTCGCGGATCACGTAGTAGTAAATGCGGTGATCAGCAGCATAATAGAATATTCAAAATCGGAAGACGGGTTGATGGACGGTGACAGGGGCGTTTATTACGAGCAGGACAAACGCGTATTCTGGCTCGGCAGCAAATTCGGCCAGAACCGGAATTTCGCGGACCTGTTTGATAAGCTGGTCAGCGTGCGTGTCCGAAGAAATAATATTATAAATATCGATGAAGCCCGGTTGGAAGTCGCCAGAGACCTCGTAGCAAGGGCCCGGCTTCAGGATGAGGTCAAAGTCGATAATTCATATGTAAAGCGGCTAAGGAGCCAGTTAGCGTTACAGGTAGAACATTTTGGGGTTGAAGGCGGCCAGGCATATATAATGAGGGCTTATAAGATACAGCCTTATGCGCCCATTGTTATGAAGCATATACAGATAGAAAGAACGCTTCACCATGAAATGATAAAACAGGTGTTTGGCGGGGCGGAACACAATTTCAGTTCTTACCGCATGTGGAGAAGAGGCCTGATAAAGTATTCGCAGGCGTATGAAAACATACCCCTGAGGTTCAACGGCGTCGAAATGGAGCTTCCCACCAAGCCTATTAGTTATGCGGAATTCGTCCAGTGGGCGCATGAAAAAGCCGAAAAACTGGCCCCGGTATCGGAACTTATTAAGATGTCGCCTGAAGAAGTAAACGACCATTTAAAGAACATAGTGCCGGGCAGCAAAAGCAGGCCTGTTTCAGAGCCTCCGACAGCAGCGGTTAAGGGTTCTTCCAAAAAGGATACCCCGGAAAAAGCGCAGGTGGTAACGCTGGAGTCTCCTATAACGGACCTTAAATTCACCAATTATAGGCATATAGTGATGGTCCTGGACATAAGGAACGTACGCACCGTAGGCGCGCTTGTAACGCTTACCCGCGAAGACCTGCTTGCGATAGATGGGCTGGGAAAGGTCAGCGTTGCCGATATCGAAAAAACTCTCGCAACCAACGGCCTCACATTAAAGAATTTCGCGGAACTGGGCGTATCTCTTGAATTGCCGGTACGCGTCCTGGACTTTACCAATAAGGTCCGCGTGCTCAATGCTCTCAAACGCGCCGGGGTTGAAACGATAGGCGACCTGGTTCAATATACAAGGCAAAAACTTACGAAATTAAAAGGTGTAGATCAGGTGCTCGCCAATGACATAGAGGCTACCTTGGCGCGCCATGGGCTTGGCCTTATCAGCGCCCAGCTAAAGGACCTTAACGCGGCTATCTCGACTTATGTCGCCCGTACAGGTATTACAGAAGGGCCGGGTTCGGAATTATTACACGCCGCAGAAGCAGAGAATATTTACAAGACGATAGACCTTCTTAAGGAGAGCAGTATAGAGATATTCGTCCCCCAGCAGCTTCGCCTTACCGAAGCCATGACCAAAGCCATAAAGGACCTTGGTAAAAGAGAAGGCCGGACGCCGGTGGTATGCAAGCGTTATGCCAATATGGCCAACCTGGCCGTAATGCTTGAGGTAAAAACAGACGCGAAGAGGATCATCATAACCGAATTCCTCGACCGGATCCAGCAGACCGACCTTATAAAGCTTGCCAATCAAAAACCTGAATTGGTCAGGCCTGTCCGGTTTCTAAACATCCAGATGCCGAATAATTACGATAGGTTGGATAGTGCGGGAAAAACGATATATCAGGCAAAAATAATCAGCATAGCGATACTCGCCCGTTTATTCGATAAAGGCAATACGCCTATAGTCGAAGCTTTATTAAGGACCATGATGAAAGGCACGCTCGGAACAGACGATAAGGACATGGACGCCTTTTTAGATGTGTTGGGAAATCCGGATGATGGCGAAGGCCTTTCTCACGATGCATTGGTCCAAAGGATATTATTCTTATTGGGCAAGACCGTCAGGATCGTGGAGAAGATCGGCGAAGAGATACGCCTTATGAAGAACTTCTGGATCGCGGCTTAATCCGCTTATTCACATATTTTTCCGCTTTGATCTCGCGTGAGGCAATGACAGGATGGCCCCTTAGATAGAGGGACGGGCCCAGGAACCACGCCTTCTCAAGGATGACGAAGACCTCTTTTTTATCCATTCGTTGATAGTCCAGTTTCAGGTAATGCTTCAGTAAAAGATCGGCATAAAGGAAAGCGAACCTTTCATAAAGATCTTTATCCAGGAGAACTTCTTCCGTCTTCAGGCCGGACAGGCGCGGGTAATGGTTCTTCACATCCTTTATCGCTATAGGGCTCAGCGCGAGCGGCCCGTATGCCTTGCCGCCGGCATGCATTATATAAGTGGGGATCTCTTTCCCGGACGCCTCAAGGTAATTAATGCCTTCCCTGAGATAATCCCACATCTGGGTCTGGGCAGACACATTCGTGACGCTCTGAGGCTGTGTCAATTTGAGGGGCGCCGTAACGTTCGCCTGGGTGGGCGAAGACATGCTGAGGCTCGCGGCGCATACCAGCGCCACAGCCTCTTTATACAGCATTATGGTAAAATGATGATTAAACATCGGCCAGCTCCTTTGTTCTCAAGAGCTGCCGCGGGGGGCAAAAGAAAAGACCCAAGGCAAGATCATTGGGTCTTTTTTAATTCAACCCCTTTGGCAACGCAGCCTCCCGCCAAATTTTCCTGTACGGGACTGTCGCTTTGCGCCCTCACGTTACCGTGAGTTTGCCTTTATCAGTAGGACTTCTAAACCGTTATCCCTCGCATTCGCTCGGGATCCCTCTAAATAAATCTAAGGTTACTAAAAGTATACCATGAAACCGACCAGAATTCAATTAATCGGTGGTATTTTCCGCTACGAATTTCTCTATTTCTTTGATGTTTTCCAATATCAGTCTTGCTTTGGCAAGGCCGAAAGAGAATGGGAACTTATCTTCTTCGCTGCGCCTCAAAACCAATATGGGCTTACCATTATATTCGCTTCTCTCAACCATTTTATTGCTCCTCCCTTTATTTAACGATGATCTTTACAGCTTCTTCCATTAATTTTTTCATTGCGTCATATGTTACACCAAAAAAAAGGCATTGTCAAATAATTATAGATAATGTAAAATGTAGCAAAATATGGAGGTAATGTAATGCTTGAGTTTAAGAACAAGATTTTGATCATAGGATATGGGTCTGTTTCCAAATGTTCTATCCCCATCCTTTTGAAGCACATCAAGGTCCCTTATAAAAATATAACGGTAATAGATTTTGCCGATAAGCGCAAAGAACTGCAGCAATGGACGAAAAAAGGCATAAAATATTTCCAGGAAAAGATCACTCCTATAAATATAGCGCAGGTCCTGTCAAGGCATATATCGGCCGGCGGCCTGCTGATAGACCTTGCCTGGAACATCGGCTGCAACGACATACTTACCTGGTGCCATGACAATAAGGTCCTATATGTTAATACTTCCGTCGAAGAGTGGGACCCATATGCAGGCATACATGATAAGAGCCCGTTCAAAAAATCCCTTTATTACAGGCAGATGCTGCTGCGCGATATGGTATCAAAATGGAAGAATGAATCTACAACGGCAGTTGTCGACCATGGCGCCAATCCCGGCCTTATATCCCACTTTACCAAAAAAGGTATCGTCGATATAGCGGAGAGATCCATACATGACAAGACAACCCAGAAAAAAGAAGCCGCAAAATTAGATAAGCTGCTTCATGAAAAAAAATACCCGAATCTTGCGATGGAACTTGGTATTAAGGTAATACATTGCAGTGAAAGGGATACCCAGATAACTAACAGGCCCAAGGAAGTCGATGAATTCGTCGGGACGTGGAGCATAGAAGGCCTCAGGGAAGAGGGTGTTTCTCCTGCGGAAATGGGATGGGGAACGCATGAAAAAGTATTCCCCGCGCTTACAAACCTTCCTCCTTATGGCCCGAAAAACCAGATATTCTTATCGCAGATGGGAATAAATACCTGGGTAAGAAGCTGGGTCCCTAACCAGGAAATAATAGGAATGGTCATAAGGCATGGGGAAGCATTCAGCATATCGGACAAACTTACAGTATGGAAGAACGGGCGGGCCGTATACAGGCCTACTGTCCATTACGCATATATGCCGTGCCATGAAACGATCTCTTCGCTGCAGGAACTTCGCGGCCGTAATTACGAACTCCAGCCCAAACTAAGGATAATGAGCGATGAAATAACGGGCGGCGCCGACATACTCGGCGCTTTATTGATGGGCCATAAATATAATTCATGGTGGACGGGCAGCATGCTTACCATAGAAGAATCCAGGAGATTGGTCCCGCATCAAAATGCGACCACGATGCAGGTGGCGATAGGCGTAGTGGCTGCGGTAATGTGGATGATAGAAAACCCGCACAAGGGCGTATGCGTCCCGGACGACCTGCCTTATGAGCACATACTCAATATATCGAAACCTTATCTGGGGCAGTTCGTTTCAGAGGCATCCGACTGGACACCTTTGAAAAATTACCGCGTATTCTTCAAGGAAAACGCCCAGGCATATCTTGACAAAAAGAACGTATGGTGTTTTAATAATTTCTTATTCAAGGACTAAACAGAAAGAGATGAGATGGAAGTGAGAACAAAAGAAGATATTGATGCGGCGCAGGACCTGAAGGACCTGGATAATATTTTAAAGATAGCCAAAGATAATGGTACGCCCGCGTTCATACTCGACCACGACAAAATACGCGATAATTACAAGGAATTCAAAGAGGCCCTGCCGCGCGTCCAGGCATATTATGCCGTCAAGGCAAATTCAAACCCCGAAATAGTAAAGACGCTTTATAAGATGGGTGCCAGCTTTGATGTCGCTTCCCTGCCGGAATTCATGATAGTTTATGAGAATATAAAGGACCTGCCGCAGAAAGAGAGGCAGGATTGGATCTGGGACAAGATCATCTATGCCAATACGATAAAGCAGGAAGAAACGCTCCAAAAGCTCGACCAATATAAACCACTGGTCACATACGACAATATCGACGAGCTGTATAAAATAAAGAAACATTGCCCGCATGCTGGATTGGTCCTCAGGATACGCGTCCCGAACACAGGTTCGATGGTAGAGCTATCGTCTAAATTCGGCGCGCATCCCGGAGAAGCTGTAGATATTATCCTTGAATCGTTCAAGATAGGGCTTGTGGTGGAAGGAATAAGCTTTCACGTAGGAAGCCAGTGCAATAATTTTGAGAACTACATGCAGGCGCTGCAGCTGGCTTCATCTATACTGAAAGAAGCCGAGTCAAGGGGGCATAAGATAAACATACTCGACATAGGCGGCGGTTTCCCCGTAAAATATAATAATAAGGTAAAATCGTTCAAAACCCTTGCCAGGAAGCTCAATACCGAGATCGACAGGTTATTCCCTAAAACAATGGAGATCCTCGCGGAACCGGGCCGCTTCATGGTAGCCAATGCCGCAACGCTGGTAACCAAGATAATCGGAAAGGCTGTCCGCGACGGCAAGACCTGCTACTACCTGGACGACGGCGTTTATCACACGTTTTCAGGGATCGTTTTTGACCACTGCACCTATCCGTTAAAAGCATTTAAGGACGGCGAAAAGAAGGTATGCGCGGTTTTCGGCCCTACCTGCGATGCGTTCGATACTATCTCCGTAGCGGAAGAGCTGCCTGACCTGGAAATAGGAGACTATCTCTACGCCGAGAATATCGGCGCATATTCGATCGCCTCCAGCACATATTTCAATGGCTTTCCTCCGGCAAAAGTGATCCATATCAACAAGTAAATTCCTGCAATTAACTATATAAAAAATCCATCCCGGTATTGCAACTTGGACGGCGGCCCTTGCGGGGCGTGCCGTTCAGCGGACGGCAATTTGGATTAGGCATCCAAATTGTCTCGGAAAAATTTCCACAAAATTTTAACTTCTTTCAGGAATTTAAAATTTTTGCTGCATCGCCATAAGGTGTGGAAATTTATTCAACGCCGCTTCAGGCACTATCCCCACAAGAGCCGCCTGCGACTATTGACGACAGGGCGTATAAAACTTTTCTGCACGATGCGATATCAGATGCGGGTGACATTGGATGGGCGCCCAAATTTGATATTTGGGATGGGGGTGGAGCATGTTAGCCCCCATTAATATAACGCTAT
>CAZHPY010000056.1:0-10872 GCA_964534705.1 uncultured Planctomycetia bacterium
TGTGAGTGGGAGGAGCTTATAAAATGACGCCTAAGACTAAAAAAATCATAGTGAGAGAAGGGCTTATGTTTTTGTTTCTAGTTGTAGGTGGAGCCTATTCTCTATATCTAAGCTGGTCTTATGGGCTATCTTCTGCCTTAAGGTATTTCGTCAATCCTTATGCATCTCCAGATAGCTCCTACAATATAAAGTCCCTGATCTTTCACCGAGTAGGTTGGTGTGTCTTAATTTTGTATATAATATACATTTTTATCCGCTTCGTCATTTGGGCGATGCGGAGAGCAAAAAGACATTCCGCTGAAGCATAACCAACTATATTTACACTCATCTAAAAATCTGATATAATTCCCTGAATACCAAATATTCACCACCTATCCTAGCGACTGGCACAAACGCTGTTTTTGCGTCGTAGGAGGGGATGACAGCGAGGCCGAAGGGCCGAGCGCCATCAAGGGGAACCATAGGTTCCCCTTATGGGGAATAAAAAGCGAACAAGACTTGCTGCGTCTATAAATAGTTGGT
This sequence comes from uncultured Planctomycetia bacterium, assembly GCA_964534705.1. Classification (GTDB taxonomy): domain Bacteria; phylum Omnitrophota; class Gorgyraeia; order 2-01-FULL-45-10; family 2-01-FULL-45-10; genus CAZHPY01. The sequence goes on from CAZHPY010000056.1 coordinate 523, forward strand.
CGCAGTAAGCTTTTTATGACGCTGGCGTAGCTCAGTCGGTAGAGCAGCGGTTTCGTAAACCGCAGGTCAGTGGTTCGAATCCACTCGCCAGCTCCATCCGCCTTCGTGTGTGGGGTTAATCATAGTAGATAGCCTTCGGCGGATAGCCCGCCGTACGCTATCTGCCCTGAATAGCCCAATACAGGAAGGCGGGCATTATCCTATATTCGGAGGAGCTCATGAAAATATTTAAAAACGTAATTGTAATTGTATTTGCTGTACTTAATATGTCCGTCGTGCCGGAAATTTATGCTGCTGATCTGGCTGGCGGTTCCAGCGAAAAGTTGGATGCCCGGGAAGCTGTCGAGATGGGCGATAACATATTGAATAAGATCGGTCTTTCAGAGGGACAAAAAAAGCAGCTGGAGGCCAACAGTATAAGGGACAAAAAAGAGACGAGGGTTTTGTTCACAAATATGGCGGGCCACAGGGACGCGCTTACAACGGAATTAATGAAGCCGGAACTTGATATTAACAAAATAAACCAGATACAGGCCAACATAAAGGCAACCCAGAATCAATTAACAGACAAACGGTTGAATGCGCTAATCGAGATCAGGAAGATACTTACGCTGGAGCAATTTAAAAAGTATAGAGAATTAACAGCCCTGCGCAAAGACGAAAAAGCAAAACGCGCCAGGAACGAACGCAAATAATATTATGAAGATCATTTTTCTCGGGACAAACGGTTGGTACGATACGGAAACAGGCAATACGCCATGTGTCCTGATCGAAACCAAGGAAAGATTTATTGTTCTCGACGCCGGATTTGGTTTCCGCAAGGTAAAACAATATATAAATTCCGAAAAGCCCGTAAGTCTTTTTATAAGCCACCTTCATTATGACCACATCATAGGCCTGCACACGCTGCCTATCTTTAAATTACCCCAGGGCATAGATATCTACGCAAACAAGGCTATAATGAAAGGGCTGTGTTCTTTCCTTAAAAGGCCCTATACGTCGCCGCCTTTGCTGTTGCCTACAAAGCTTCGTTTCCATACGGTAACGGGTAATTCCACTTCTCCCATAGCGTTTGATACGGCGAGGATGCGCCATTCAGTGCCTTGCCATGGTTACAGGTTTAAAATAGAAAATAAGTCGATAGCTTATTGTACCGACACAGGATTATGTAAAAGTCTTAAAAAACTTGCTAAAGGCGCAGACCTCCTTATTACCGAATGCGCCATGGCGCCTGGCGACAAGTCGCCGAACCTGTTCCATATTACCCCTGAGACCGCCGCCTCGGTTGCTCGTGAAATGGGAGCGAAAAAATTAGCGTTAGTCCATTTTGACCCCGCTAAATATCCTACATTAAGCAGCCGAAAAGCCGCCGAATATGCCGCAAGAACTATTTTTAACGATGTTATAGCAGCGTACGACAATACTGTTATTGAGATCTCATAAGAAATGACAAGATTCAGGGACGTATTAAAAGACCGCAATTTTTTCTGCCTGTGGACCGCGCAGATAGTATCCAACTTCGGCGACAGGCTTACCCAGATGGCGCTTGTCGCGTTGGTTTACCAGCAGTCGCCGGGCAATACCATAGCGCTTGCCAAACTCATATCTTTTACGATAATCCCCGTATTCCTTATAGGGCCGATCGCCGGCGCCTGGGTAGACAGGCTCGATAAAAGAAATGTCATGATAATTTCCGATCTTTTAAGGGGAGTCCTTATATTTACGATCCCATTTTTCATATTGACCAGGCAGATACTTCTCATATACCTTGTCATCTTCCTGACATTTTCCATATCAAGGTTCTTCATACCTTCCAAGATGGCCATAATACCGGAACTAGTCTCAAAAGAAAAACTGCTTGTCGCCAATACACTGGCCGATACCACTCATATGGTAGGGAACGTCCTGGGCCTTGTCGTAGCGGGCATCATTGTAAACATCAAAGCCATAGGCGCTATAGGCGGTTTCTTTATAGATGCGGCGACATTCTTCGTTTCCGCGTCTTTTATCGCCATGATAGTGAAAAAACAATTTGTCACCCATGTGGCGGAGGACCTCAAAGTTACGAGGCAGGCCCTTGAAAATTCCATACGCAAATCGATCTTCGAAGAGATAAGGGAAGGCGTAAAGTATTTAAAAAAATTCAGCGAAATGCATTTTATAGTATATGTCTTTTTCCTCCTGATGGCAGGATTAGGTTCGATATCCTGCGTTATAATCGTATTCATCCAGGAATCCTTCGGCACAGCCACCCTGGACCTCGGGCTCATAGGGCTTTTCATGGTCGGGGGGTTGCTGTTAGGCGCGCTCGTATATGGAAAGTTCGGTCAAAAACTGGAAAAGAAAAGGACTATTATGGTAAGCTTTATAGCGACGGGTATCGCGATAATGCTGTTCACTTTCTTTGTAAGGAAATACCCGAATATAATAGCAAGCGGGTTGCTTTCCGGCCTGATAGGAATAGTGGTGAGCCCTATAATGACGGCTGTCAATACCCTGACCCACGAAACGATGCCCGAAGAGGCCCGGGGCAGGACGTTCAGTTCGCTCGAGGCGGTGATACACCTGGCCTTTTTGATATTTATGTTCGTAGCTGCTTATTTGGCAAATTATGTGGACAGGTTCTGGATACTTATTGCAGTAGGCGCTATATTTTCTGTATGCGGCTTAGCAGGTATGATCTTAAGAAAAGAAGGACTAAGGTAAACAGCGGATTATTTTGTCTTCAGGTCCTTGTTATTTTTGCCTTTTTCAGCGGCGCACACCCGAAAATAATTGCATATGGGGCAGCAGATGTTTTCTTCCCCTTTTTCCCCGCGGTACCATTTCGTTTCGCAGGTCCAGTAAACCTGGCATGTCTCGCAGCAATTCATTTTTGGATTAGGCATTATCTTTTTCTCCCTTGGCCTTTAAGATACATTATATCACCGTAATTGTCAATAAGTTTCAATGGCGGACGATTTTGCTTGGAATTTTATTATCGGGGATATATAATTTAATCCTGATGAGCATGAACGACAAACGCAGGGCCGACACGTATAAATGGATCAAGATAGCCGGGCTTTTATCGTTTTTGCCGTTCGTACTCGTAGCCGGCCCTCTAGCCGGGTTTTATTTGGGCAGTTTCCTCGAAAAAAAGATCGGCTTGCAGCCCTATCTATCGATACTGTTCATCATCATAGGTTTCGCGGCGAGCTTAAAGGAAACCATAAGGATAATAAAGCTGGCGTTGCAGGCCCAGGACAAGGATTAAGATGGATCACGCAGAGATACCGAATCTCATAACGCTCCTGGCAGAGCACATCAAATCGCCTGCCATAGCCAAATATCTATATAAATGGGAAAACATAATATTTTCCATTGCCGCGGTTGCCGTCATATCTTTTATCGCGTATTTGGCGTCCCGGAAGCCTAAGATGGTCCCGTCGAGACTTCAGGCCGCCTTCGAACTACTGGTGTCGGGCGTAGATAATTTTGTATGCGGTATAATCGGCCCCAAAGGCAGGATGTATACGCCGTTCATAGGCACGCTTTTCATATATATACTTTTTATGAACCTTTTCGGCCTGGTCCCGTTCATGAAGTCGTCCACGACGAGCTGGTCCGTAACCCTGGCGCTTGCGATCACGGTGTTTATCTATGTCCAATATGCCGGGATCAAAGAACTTGGATTTTTGGGGTATATCGACCACCTTCTTGGGAAACCAAGAGGTATAATGGCGTTCTCTGTCGTAATGCCGCTTATGATGCTCTTTCTCCACGTTGTTTCGGAGCTTGTGCGCCCTATAAGCCTGTCGCTGCGTCTCAGGAGCAATATATGGGGCGACGACATGCTGCTTTCTCTTATGGCAGGTTTCGGGGTGAAGGGCATCCCGTTGCTTTTATTCAACAGCGTGCTTGCGTTACTTGCGTCTGTCGTGCAGGCCACCGTTTTTTGCCTTTTAACTACAATATACTTCGCGCTCGTTTTGTCGCACGAAGAAGAGGCGTAGTCAAAGCTTTTACTTGTGTCTTGTGACCAAGTGCTATATAACTGCAGTTGTCACTTTGTTACCAACTGCTGTATGACTGTCAAATAAAGGAGGTTACAAATGGATTATAAAGCAGTTCTTGCAATAGGACTGCCTCTCGGGTTAGGCATAGTAGGTTTTGGCTCGGCAATAGCGCTGGGCAAGGCCGTTGCGTCAGCCATGGAAGCTACGGGCAGACAGCCGGAGGCAGCTACAAAGATCCTTATAAACATGGCCACAGGATGCGCGTTCATAGAAGCTCTTACGATCTATGCGCTTGTATTTGTATTCGGCCTGGCGGGTAAGATATAACAAATGGAACTATTAAAGCTTTTAGACGCCAACCAGCTCGTTGCGCAGATAATCAGCTTTCTGATACTGTTTTTTATCTTGCGCGCATTGGTATGGAAGCGTTTCCTGCAGCTCCTGGATACCAGGAAGGAGCGGATCTCCTCGGAGTTCAAGAACATAGAAGAGTCCAAGGCAGAGGCCGCAAAGCTGAGGTCTGATTATGAAAGCCGCATGGAAAATATAGACCAGATAGCCAGGACAAAGATCGAAGAGGCTGTGTCCGAAGGCAAAAGGATAGCCGAAGAGATAAGGGAGAATGCCAATGCGGAAGCCCTGCAGATAATCAAAAAGACGGATGAGGCCCTGAAGGCGGAGATGGCCCGCGCAAGAGAAGAATACAGGGATGAGATAGTCGATATTGCCTTATTGGCAGCCGAGAAGGTCGTAGAAGAAAAACTTACCGAAGAAGAAGACAGGAAGATAGCGGAAGATTTTTTAAATAAACTCGATAGGATCCCATGACGCTGATAGGAAGATATGCAGAGGGGTTTCTGGAATACGCAAAGGAGACCATCGGCTTTGAAAGGGCCCTGGAAGAGTTGAGGGCGGCAAAGGACGTATTTCGCAAAAACCCCGACTTTAAGGAATTTTTGGAAAACCCCGCTATTAATTATATTGAGAAATGCCGCATGATAGATAGCGCTCTTAGAGAGGTATTTTCGCAGGAGATGCGGGATTTTATGAAACTTCTATTAAAGAAAGAACGCATAGCAATATTCAATAATATAGTAGAGTATGCCAGGATAAAATATGCGCATGGGGAGAAAACAACGGCAGTGCTATATACGACGTATATGATGAGCACCGGTTTTTTGGAAAAATTCAAGAAAACGCTGGAAGATAAATTACATGTCGGCCTGCAGCTTTATATAGACCTGACCCCCGAGATACTGGGCGGCGTCCGTGTTGTATTCGGCAACAAAATACTGGATGGTTCGGTAAAAAAACGTTTTGAAGACCTGAAGCGGAAATTAACAGCCTTAAAGGTGGCGTAAAATGGGATTTAGACCGGAAGAAGTAACATCTATAATAAAAAAAGAACTCGAAAAGTATAAGACGCGGCTGAGGATGGAATCCGTCGGGACCGTCCTACAGGTCGGCGATGGTATTGCGCTCGCGTATGGGCTGGACGATGTCATGTCCGGAGAGCTTGTACAATTCTCAAGCAATGTTACCGGCATGGTCTCTAATCTTGAGGAAGAGAGCGTCGGTATCATTATATTCGGCGATGAAAAGACCATAAAAGAAGGCGATACGGTAAAGAGGACATACAAAGTTGCGGAGGTGCCTGTCGGAGAAGCGCTGTTAGGGCGCGTTGTCAATGCCCTGGGCGTGCCGGTAGATGGTAAAGGCGAGATAAAGAGCCACAGGTTCCGTCCTATAGAAGCAAGATCGCCGACAGTTGTTCAACGTCAGCCGGTCAAGGAGCCTTTGCAGACAGGCATAAAAGCCATAGATTCCATGATACCTATAGGCAGGGGGCAGCGCGAACTTATAATAGCGGACAGGCAGACAGGTAAAACGTCGATCGTTATCGATACGATAATAAACCAGAAAAATAAGGGCGTGAACTGTATATATGTAGCTATCGGACAGAAAATGTCGAACATAGTAGCCGTCAAAGAGACCCTCGAACAGTACGGAGCGATGGAATATACCACTATAGTTAACGCCTCCTCGCGTTCCGCAGCATCTTCCCAGTATATTGCCCCTTTTGCGGGATGCGCCATAGGAGAAGAGTTCCTGCATACGGGAAGGCATGCCCTTGTCATATATGACGACTTATCCAAACACGCCCAGGCATACAGGCAGCTATCGCTGCTGCTGCGCAGGCCGCCTGGCAGGGAAGCATACCCGGGCGACATATTTTACCTCCATGCAAGGCTATTGGAACGGGCCGCTAAGCTTACGGATGAATTAGGAGGAGGTTCGCTTACCGCCATACCTATTATTGAAACCCAGGCCGGCGACATAACGAGCTATATACCGACGAACGTCATATCTATCACAGATGGGCAGATATATCTTGAAAACGACCTCTTCTACGCGGGCGTGAGGCCCGCCATAGATGTCGGGCTTTCTGTTTCGCGTGTAGGCGGTAGCGCGCAGACAAAGGCAATGAAACAGGTCGCGGGCAGGCTAAGGCTCGATCTTGCGCAATACAGGGAGCTCCTGGCATTTACGCGGTTTGGCGCGGAACTCGACAAGACCACGCAGGCGCAGCTTACGCGCGGGGAACGCATGGTCGAGATCCTTAAGCAGGGACAGCATGAAACGCTCCCTGTTTCAAAACAGGTGCTTATAATATACGCGGGAACGAACGGATACCTCGACGACCTGCCGCTGGCTTCCATAAAAAAATTTGAAGCCGAATTTTTCAACTATATAGATAAGCAGCATCCGGACATTGCGATAGAGATCGAGACGAAGCATGTATTAAGCGAAGATCTTATGCTTAAGATGAACAATATAATAGCTACGTTCAAGGAAGATTTCAAGAAACACAATAAATTATGACGCAGGACATATCTACGGTAAAGGCGAGGATGCGCAGTGTAAAGAACATCCGCAAGATCACGCGGGCCATGGAAATGGTGTCCATGGTAAAATTGAACCGTGTCCGGTCATCGCTTTTTTCCATGCGCAATTATTTCGGCAAGATCGAATCGATCCTTAACGATTTTTTAGCGCATACAGGTTATGTTTCGCACCCTTTTCTCGAAGAACGCGCAAAGAGCGGCAAGGTAGGGCTGTGTGTAATAACATCGGATACAGGATTGTGCAGTGTCTATAACGACGCGGTGATAAAGGCTTCCGGGATATTCATTGAAAAATTCCGTAAGGAGAACGTCAGGCTTGTTACGGTCGGGAAAGAAGGCCATGAATATTTCAAGAGGCATGAGTTTTTGATAAAGGCGTCTTATCTGGACCTGCACGGCCGTTATTCCCCTAAGCTGTCCTGCGCAATAGTAAAAGACCTGACAAATCTTTTTCTGAGCCATGAAGTGGATGAGGTATATCTGGCTTATACGCATTTCGAATCGACCCTGCGCCACAAGCCGAGAGTGGAAAAATTCGTTAATATAAAATTCACCGCAGGCGACTATAAGGATTATCTTATACTGGAACCGGATATTAACGGCGTGGCTGATGCGCTTATACCGAAGTATCTATGTGAAAAGCTCCATCTTACCCTCCTCGAAGCTCTTACATCGGAGCATGCGGCAAGGATGTTCGCCATGAAGACGGCGACCGATAACGCGGATGATCTGATGGATGAATTAACACTTTTAAGGAACAAAGCCCGGCAGGCCGCGATAACCAAGGAAGTCATTGAGATCGCGTCCGGCGCGGAAGCTATGAAGGAATAATATATGGCATATGGTGAGATAATACAGGTAATAGGCCCGGTTGTTGATATTGTATTTCCTGAGGGCGAGACGCCCCAGATATTTGACGCTTTAAAGGTCGAAGACCCTAACGCTAAAATAGACCTTACGCTGGAAGTAGAACAGCTGACGGGTAATTTTACCGCCAGATGCGTTGCATTGGGCCCGACAGACGGCCTTGCGCGCGGCATGAAAGTAAAGGACCTCAGCGAGCCTATAACGGTCCCGATAGGCGAACAGACCATGGGCAGGATGTTTAACCTGCTGGGAGAGACTATCGACGGGAAAGGCCCTGTCAAGGACCCGTCAAAACGTTCCCCGATCCACAGGCTGCCGCCTTCGTTCCAGGAGCAGGTCCCTGTCTCATCGATGCTGGAGACGGGCCTGAAGGTCATCGATCTCATGGCGCCGTATCCAAAAGGCGGCAAGATAGGGCTTTTCGGCGGCGCAGGCGTAGGGAAGACGGTCATAGTAATGGAGCTTATAAGGACCATTGCTGCGGAACACGGCGGAGTTTCCGTATTCGGCGGCGTGGGCGAAAGGACAAGGGAAGGGAATGAGCTTTGGCTCGAACTGAATAAGTCGGGCGTAATAAACAAGACGGCCCTTGTTTTCGGAGAAATGAGCGAACCGCCCGGGGCAAGGTTCCGGGTAGCCCTGTCAGCGTTGACGATGGCCGAATATTTCCGCGATGAGCAGGGCCTCGACGTCCTTTTATTTATCGATAATATCTACAGGTTTGTCCAGGCAGGCTCTGAAGTATCCACTCTCCTTGGCAGGATGCCGTCGGCGGTAGGATACCAGCCCAGCCTTGCGACAGAAATGGCCCAACTCCAGGAAAGGATAGTATCGACTAAGAGGGGCTCCATAACCAGTGTCCAGGCAGTCTATGTCCCGGCCGACGACCTTACGGATCCGGCTGTCGCCACGACGTTCTCTCACCTGGATGCCAGGCTGGTCCTCTCGCGCCAGATATCAGAGCTGGGCATTTATCCCGCGGTAGATCCGCTGGATTCCGCGTCCCGCATAATGGACCCGAAGATAGTCGGAGATGAGCATTACAATACCGCGCTTGGCGTTCAAAGGGTCCTGCAGCGTTATAAGGAGCTGCGGGATATCATATCGATACTCGGTCTGGATGAATTGTCGGATGAAGACAAGCTCACAGTGTCACGGGCTAGAAAGATCCAGAAATTTTTCTCCCAGCCATTTTTCGTAGCGGAGACCTTTACGGGAATAAAGGGAAAATACGTAAAATTGCAGGACACTATAAAGGGTTTCCGCATGATAATAGAAGGCGAGCTTGATGCCGTGCCGGAGCAGGCGTTTTATATGACCGGCGGCATTGAAGAAGTCATTGAAAAAGCAAGATCTCTTAAAGGCATATGAAATTATTCGACCTTAGCATAACTACGCAGGAAAAAACCTTATATCACGGCAGGGCGTCATCATTGATCGCCCCTTCCACCCTCGGTTATCTTGGAGTCTGGGCTGACCACGCACCGCTAATAGCTACGCTGGCAAAAGGCAGGATCACATTAAGAGAGGATTCAAACGAGCAGAAGGTATTTGAATCTAAGGACGGCGGCGTGCTGGAAATAATGAATAATAACGTTACTATCCTCTTATAGAAATACCGCTGTTATTTATTCATCAGCCCTAACTGCAGCAAAAGCAGTATATGAGCCAGGATGAGCCCGGGTATTGCAATGGCAATACCCACTTTAAGCCATTCCCAAAAAGATATCTGGCATGCCTTGCAGCGCTCAAGCGCTCCCACAGCTACTATATTCGCGGTGCTTCCTATAATAGTAAGGTTCCCCAGGATGGTCGATCCGAACAGGATAGCCCACCACAAAGGAAATACGTTGACACCCATTGCTCCTATGTCTTTTATGATAGGTATGAAAGTTGCCACTGCCAGGACGTTATCCATTACGGACGTCAATGCGCCGGATGCCCATATGCATATACCCATGAGTAATGGAACATTATTGCCGGCGCCTGCCGATATATTTTTAGCTATTACGGATGTTACGCCCTGGTAAGCCAGGGTGCCGACGGATGCAAAAAGGAATAAAAAGAAAGAGAGCGTCCACCAGTCAACCTTCTTTTCCACTATATCACGCGCATGCTTATGCCCGAGGAGTAACGCGACAGCCGCCCCTATTATTGATGTACCCAGGAGCATGGTATTTTTTGCGAGGCCAAGCATGTGTTCTATGTGTGAATGTAAGACAAGGCACGAGATGACACATGCGAATACGATACCCGACACAATAGCGTCTTTCGGCATGATCGCTTTTTCAGGGATGGCATCTTTTATAGCTTTTTCCTTCTTATGGCCCTGCATCGCGTTATGGAGCTCTTTTATGGGCTTTGAATAATATACGAAGAACAGCAGTATGGTCGCTACCAGGACTATGAAGGATATCGGCGTCGCCCATCTTATAAAATCCATAAAGCTAAGGCCGCTGCGCATGGCTATTATGATACCTATGGGATTTCCGATAACGGTTGCGCTTGAACCTATGTTCGTAGCGAATACTATCATGATAATAAAAGGAATAGGGTGCAATTTATACCTGTTGGTTATATTG
>CAZHPY010000057.1:0-10542 GCA_964534705.1 uncultured Planctomycetia bacterium
CCCCTAATAAAGTCAATCTAATAAACTAACTTTTTTGTTTAAATTTAAAAGGTAGAATTTTACGCTGCAGTGCTCAGTAAGAGCGTAGCATTCCTGTAGGATTCTATTTCTTCACCGTAGTCTATGGGTAAGGTCTTCGGTAGGTATATGAATACCCTGCCTATTTCGTCGTATTTGGCGCCTGGCAGGACTGACTGTAATCCAGTGAGTGTTCCATCCCACTGTTTCAATATCCTTAATAATGCTTCGTACGTATTTACCGTTATAAGCACCTCCCTGCCCGATATGGTCATGGCCTGCACTTCGAGCATTCGACCGGACTTCACGCTTGAGGTACCGAGCTCCTTATTGGCGTATCTTATACCTATATTGTCAAGGTTAGTTATACCTGTCTTTGAAGAAATCTCTGCAACTATCTCGTCTTTGGTCTTCTCCGCCTTGTTAACAAAGACTATGTCTGTAAAGTCTCCCGTATAGCCCGATGCTGCCAGGAAGGCCTTTGCCTTTTCTTCCGTAGAGAATATATCGCCGTAGATAAAGCTGTTGACGGTGCCGTGGTCCTTGGCCCTGGCGATATTCATTGCAAATGTCGGTTCTGACACCGCTACCTTTTCCGTCGTGGCTATAGCTACCTTTCTTTCGGACGCTAAGGCTTGGTCTATCGTAATGGTAGAATACTGTCCTGAGCTGACCAGTTGCGCGCGCCTTGCTGCGACTAGCTCCCTTAACTGGACAATGTTGCTATGCAAGGCCTCTGGGTTGGTTTTCATGGCATCCTGCGCAAGGGCGAATATCTCGGCAGGGCTCTTGTACTCTATGGCACCTATGACCGCTATGATGAGCTCTTTGATCCTGTCCCTGGCCTGCCTGTCTATATTGGTCGCTGTAAACACCACTCCGAGATCTTTTGTAAGCTTTATTTCGGACAGGTCCCTTGTCAATCGGCCAAACTGGGCGTTATCCATGGACTTTACTTTTATGGTGCTGTCAATGAATATCCCTGTCATGCCTCTTTCAGATGCTATCGTGGCCAGATATTCCGGATCATCAACCGCTATTACCTGTCCTACTATCCCGCCGATGCCTGTGGCCTGTATTCTCGCGGTAAATTCTCTTATCATGCTTTCGGCTTCTGGAGCTGGTACGGCTATGCCTATCAATAATAGCTGCTGAGCCGGAGCAGTGGTATTATATATGACCTTTGCCCCATCAGCTTTTATCGGTAAGCCAAACCGTGAAATTACGGCTTCGACCGCATTCTCTCCCTTATTAACGTTAAACGAAGCGATCTCTTCCATTGTAATATTATCCATCTTCGCGCAGAGCTGCCTGCCGAATCCTTTTTCGTCGTTTGTCGGCGTGAAATGGAGCATTGTAAATTCGGGCATTGCCTGGCGCAGCTTGAATACTATATAGAATAACTTTACGAGCGCGCTTTGTCCGGCCTTCGTCTCATTTGAAAATTCATTCATGAACCTGAATATATAAATGGCATGAGCCTCAAAAGACATCTTGTCCCTCAGGAATTCGCCGAATGCAGCGCGATCGGCCTGAGCGATCGCGTCCAGGCCGGCGTTAACATCCGGGTATGATGTCGTGTCAATAGCGGCGGACTTGGTAAAATCTATTATCGGCCAATATCCAAGCCTTGCGTTAGTCTCGCCGCAGAAGCCCATGAATAACCGCGTCTTATCCCATCCGGCTGTAAGCTGCGCTACATTCTCGGGCTTTGCCATCCACATTGCATTATCAAGGTGGGTAGTAGATAACTTACCGCCGTTTACGGCCCCGACCGAGCCGACATCTAACACATACAGAATAGGAGCTAGCTCGTAGAACCATCCCTTGTACATGCCGGATACGTTATTCGCTACAAGATATTTTTCAACGCTGGATGGCAGGACTTCGCCGAAGTGCAGTGTGCCGAAATCGGTATGCAGATATATGAGCGCCGTGAGGAGCCCAGCATCTTCTTCCGTTATTACCTTGTTCGCTATGAGCGCAGGTATATAATATTCTTTGGCATATTTTTCACCGGATATGGCGTCCTCACCATGACCTGCGAGCTTACCTATGTCATGTAACACTATCGCCATGCGTAAGATCATGAATTTGGTCTCGCTCGCGTAAGAATTCCTGGTATTTCTATAATACTCAACAAATGCCCTTACTGAAGAAGGCGCGAGTTCCGGAGCTTTTAGATCCCTTCTTTCAGTCACTATATAAGTCATTGCCTCTATATCACCTACTGCCTCTGCCTGGCGTAACCTATCTTCGAATGTTACAAGATTGCGAACATGGTCAAAAGCCGTTATGGGCTGTCCCTTATTATTTTCCGGCGCTTTTAACCTTTCAAGGCGCGCATATTCTTTCACATTGATGCCGTAGAGGGCTCTCCATATCTCTTCGACCGTCATCGATGGTTCGATTAAAGGCAGCGCCCTGGACCTTCCCGCCACTTCATCCGGTACCTGCGGTGCGTTGGCAAGAATATAGGCCCTTATGTCTTCTTTAACTTTATCAACACCACGGTCTTGCGCGGCTTTAAGTATTTCGCGGAAATTTTTATCATCCAGGTCATTATCTGCGGCAAGGGCTTCCAGGATACGGCTTTGAATTTCTGGTGGGAACAGCAGGAACAACTCGACCTCTTGAGTGGTAACGATTATTTCTTCCTCAATAGGCCCAGCTCTCGTTTGTGTAGCCGCAAGCTTCGCATGCAATAACTCATGTATGAATTCCATAAAGAGAAGGTCGTTGTGCATTAAGGCATCTATATCAAGCAGTATGATATCCGGCCCTTCTGTGAAACGCATCAAACGGTCGTTTCCTTCTACTACCTTGATGGTCTTGCCGTCCAAAAGCGCCTGCCGCGAGCCGGCATCGCCTAACATTTCTTCTATTTTATTCACAACGGCAGGTGTAAAGCTTTCGAGGCTGACAACCTTGCTTAATAAAGCATTGAGTGCGTCCTGCATTCCGTTATCAACACCATAGTAATCGGTCATAATACCACCTGTGACCTTCGCAACAGCGATGTCGTGCTCACCTTCTGGAACACCGCCTTTCCTTACTATCTGCGAATGTTGCGACTGCGCTACTATGGTCTTTTTTACGGCCTCCCATATCTTCTTTGCTTCCGTCGTAGCTGCCGTGTCATCTATATAGTAGTTTATCTCTTCGCAGAGGGGTATTAGTATCTCTTTTTTAACGTAATCGGTCATCGCGCCATCAGACTTGTTAATGGCCTTGGCATACCACTCGGTAATGCGCCTTGAAACATCTTCACTGTTAAGTGTTTTATCAAAATTGCGTTTTTTCCATAATATCCTGGCTGCGTATTCCGCGATACCCGCTACATAACCTATCGAACCGAGCACAATAGCTCCCCCTATTATCACATTAAAGAATACCGAGAATTGCCATGGCAGCCTTAACAACTTTCCAAAGGCTGGCATGAATACGCCGGATGCGCCGTCGCCTGTAGGCATCATTGAAGCTATAACGGGGTATTCTGCTATGTTGGGTATGCCTGCAAACGACAGGTAAACACCTGCAAGTATAAATGCCCAGCCAAGCAACATAGCAAAAACCCTTGTCATAGACCTGTATTCAGGCGGATTGAAAGTACCTTCCACCCTTTTACCCCTGGGCGTAGCCATCAGCCAGGCAGCCCCAGGACCGAACAGGAAAGACGCTATGAATATGGTAGATGCCCTAAGTACGAGCTCGAGAGGGATAAAATCCTCTATAAAAGGAGCTAAAAATCCGGACGATAAGATCATTGCTCCCAATATAGCCGATGCAATAGTAAATCCAATGGCCTTTGAGTAAAGCTCCTTTTTCTTAAGATAGTCCTTTTCTTCCTTTAATTTCTCGTGTGTCCTGGCCCAATTAATAAGCGTGGGCCATACGGCTAGCACCAGGGCCATGACCGCGCTTATCCCACACGCGACAGGCCTGGTAAGATACAGTGTGGCAGCAAGCGGCGTTCCGCTTGAGGCGACCAGGAATATCGACATACCAATAGCAGGCGCCCATCTGAATTTTATTAGATAATCTATTATGGACGGGTTAGCGGTGGTCTCCAGGAATGACGGCCATGTGCCGGCCGATTTCTGGCCTGCTGCATGGGACTTTACTTCAGCTACCGTCCCCTTGAATCCTCTATATAGTTCGAGCGGCTTTATGACAAGTTTCATCAGGTAAACCGTGGTTGAGGCTACAAGCTCGAATACTCCGACCGGAATATCATGAAGCGTAAACGAGATGATGGCATTAAAGAATGTTCCGATACGGCTTGGGCCGAACGGTTTCAGGGGCGGCTCCACTATGCCGAAGAGATAATTCATTAACGGCCCGGTAAACTTGGGATGCGTCAATAAGAGCATTATACTAAGGAAGACTATTTCGCCGATGTATGGGAACGCCATCTCAAGCGTACCCGGGAAAAGCATGGCGTAGAAGGTCAGCAGGAGTTGAAGGGTCCATATGGGCTCTGATAATATGCCGCGCGTAACAAGGCTCTCTGAATATTCGCCGCGCAGGGGAAGCTTAGGCTCTACTGAGTCATTAAGCAGGGTGATAGTCGCATTTATGATCTCTATCTTCGGCCTGGTCTGGAATTCAAGTTCCTCATAGAGTTTATCGTAGGCCTTTCTTTCATTCTTGGGAAGCTTTCTTATGCTGCCGCCTACTGTATCGCGCAGGAAAGTAAATGCTACATTATATCTTACTCTTGCCTGTTCCGGGTTATTTGAATCGTAAGCAGTTATGGCATCATTGCATCCGGACATTGCATTTTGATAATCACTTTCTTTAATGCGCAGCTGACCCACAATGATCGCTTTATTGTCAGCATTGTCCAGGAAAGCCTTCATGCCGGCAAGATTATTACCCTCTTTACGGGCCTTCTTCAGGAGTTTTTCGGCATATTTTTCCTCCCACTTCATGAATCCGCCCATCCCAAAAAGCCCGTGCAGATAGACAAAATTACGTATATCAAATGTAGGCAGCCATTTTGTCTCTTCACGTTCGAGTTCAGATATGTAGCTAGAGGGAGTATTCTCATATATTATTGCTTCAGGCACATATCCCACTCTGCCGAATATACCGTGATAAGCATCCTCGCTCTGCAGATACCCCCTGTCAGGCTTATACATGCTCTGGAACTGGTTGCCTGCCACCTCTATCCTATAGTAAGGGTTGATCCTGAAGAAATATTTGCCGAATGACCTGACTCCGCCTTCCGTCAAAGTGGAAGCTGTCTGTGAAAAGATGCCCAGGGCGTTATTAGGCGTCTGCTTCATTACATAGGCGTATAAGGTCTGGGGGCTGTTATAAAATTCTATGCGCGGCTGCCAGACCATGAATCGGTCAGACATGGTATTGACCATCCGCCTTACCAGTTCGGACCTTGTGTAGTTATCGGCATCGAGTATCGAACCGTTAACGAGTATCGGCTGGCCATTTTCCCCTCCGCGTAACCTGTAAAGGTTTTCAAGGCCTCCCTGTGTTGCGACTATACCATAGCGGCCGCCGTCTTCTCCTATATGGGGAACGCCGTCCTGGCCGATCGTTACTGATGCGGGAAGCGCATCGCTGGTCTTAACACCAAATATGAAACCTTTGGTCACGGGATCATTATCTTCATTTTCCCTGTACAGCCACCTGAATACCTTATACATATTATGCGGCTTAGCTATTCCCTTCATGCAGAATACGTAGAATCTATCCTTAATATCCTGGCGATCCGCAAAATCAGGATTTTCATAGACCTCTTCCTTTAATATATCGTAGTAACGCTTGTACAGGCCGGCGTCGTTCCCTACCGCCTGAAGAATGAGCATGCCCACCACATTGGGGGAGCGTATATCCTTTAATACTGCGATATTCTTCCTGATAACGTTGACAAGTTGCTCCTCGTTTACCGGCCTCAAGGGATTGATCATGGCAAAGCTTTTTGAATCGGCGATATCTTCGTCCGCAAGAGGTTCTTTAAGCGTAGGAACGATCTTGAATATGCATCCCAGGGCGAAAACAAAAAATTTAAGGAGATATATATCTATGATGACCGCTACAAGATAGATGAAGGTCAGGCCCCATAAAGGAAGGACCCATAAGCTGAAAATATTAAAGTTAACGGTACTGATAACTGTAGCCGTTAACAGGCTGAGGAAGAATGTGGAAACCAGCTTGAAAGGCAGGTGCTGCTTTAGCAGGATCGACCTCTCGACTTCCGGCTTGAATTGCTCCAGCGTGGCACCGCAAGGCTCTGTCAGGCCTTCCCACGGAGGAGCCATGCCCCACTTGGTAAGGGTATATATAGTAGTGCCGATGACTACGGTTAGAGAGAGGATAACTGATACCGCGATAAGCGGCGTTGAAACTATAAAGGAACCGGCATAGTAAATAAACAGGCCTAGACCGATGACCCCGGCTATTATGGCAACTGTGCGACCCGGCCTAAGATGCCTTTCGGCAGGTTGTACGCGGCCTTCTTCTGTATTCTCAGGCGGAGCTGGAGGCGTCCCTGCCGCGGAGGTCTCGCCCGTCTGTGAGGGCTTGGCACGCAATAGCTTACGGCTGAAAGCTCCGTATATAATTGCTTCCGCTAATATAAGCGCACTTATTATGCCGGCCACAAGCGTTTTATGTGATCTCATATATCCATATAGCTTATACCGCAACTTTTCTATGGATGACCAGGTCGCCTGCTGGACCTCCTGTGGAACTTCGGCTATCAATCTGCTCTCAACCATGTGCCTGTCAAGCGCGCCTATCGGCCTGGTTATTGAAGTTTCGAAACGATCGGCGTCATAATTTAATATTTCCATGAATCCGATCCTATAGTCAACTCCATAACTCACCGTTTCATCCAGATATGTTAACCAGTCTCTGGGGGCAAGCTGTGAAAGGTCATAAAGAGCTCTCGGAGCTTTTGTAACATCATCAAACGACTTTTCCTGTTCTCTCCGCAGGGCTTCTCTTAACTCGCGCTGCTTCATCCTGACCCTTTCGCTGAGCAGGCGTATTACTACTGGCGGTATATTCTTGCGTTTCATTGCTTCGACTATACTGGCTAGCTGATCCGGGGTGACATTTATGCCTAACCCGGAAAGCTCGGTACGGACGGTGTTTTCTATTGTATCCTCTCCGTAACTTTTGAGAGAAACGGTATCGGCAAGGCCCAGTCTTAACCATCCGTCAACCGTATAAACCGTCTCTGCCGGGTTTATGCTCAATACCCTGTCGGTAATTGCATTTACAGCGTCCTGGTTTGTGACACCTCTTGCAGCCAGCAGATCCCTTATCTCACTCTTCAGTTTATCCGGATCATTGAATTTTTTCGTAGAATTATTGAATTTTTCCTTTATGATAAGGTCCAGGATCTCGCGACTTATCGCTTCTGCGTCATTATTACTGAGACCGGCCCTTTGGGCGTTTGCCAGCATGACCTCCCTTACCTGCAATTCCATGACCAACCGTGAAATATCCAGCCAGATCTTCATATCTTCAGGAGTAATACCGCCGCCTATGGACACGGCAGCCATGATACGTGACTCATCCCCGCTCATTTCTATACCGACAGCGCTGAACTTCGCCTGGATATCGCGCGCCCGCACAAAAGATTCTCTCATGACATCTAGCGCCGTGTTTATATGAGAATCTATGCTCCAGTTGTCCACGTTCGCGAGCTGCTGCTCAAGGAATGTTATGTGTTCACCTATGATCCTTGCTCTCACACTGTCGCCAGCCGTTATTGCAGCGTCGCGATCGGCACGCGCGGTATCCAGCTTTTTCGTTAAATACGCCCTTCTGGCTTGTATTATTGACTGTTCGATCTGCACCCTCTCTTCGAGATCAAGGATGGCCAGGTGCTTTGTCATGGTTTCCGCAATGGATGATATGACATACCTGTCGTTTGCCCTGAGATCTGTTACTTGATAAACTTCCTTATAGATAGCTTCGACCTTCACAGGCGTTACCGCATATATCATAACCGCTTCACGCATACCGTACCCTACTTCGGCCATCTTCTTTAATATATAGATAGCGTCTCCATCATTTATGGTCACACCTTGTCGTGCCGCTTCGGCTTTAATAGCCGCTAACTGAGCCATCCTTTCGTTGGGATTGATCAGTATGGCAGTATACTTTGTCCTATTCGCAGCGCGCTGCCGTTCTATGCTGGCAGAATAAGATTCAATAGCTCTGTCGACCTCTCTCGCGCTGAGCCTGGCTTCTGCCCTCGCGATCGCGTATCGTCTTTCATCGTTCCCCTCAATAGACCTTCTGAGGGCCGGCGTAAAGTAGTTGTAGAACCTGCTCCAAGAGCCTTCAAGCTGTCCGTGAATATCTGCAGAACCGCTTTCAAACACAGGTTGGCCGAGATAGACTGTAAATATCTTACGTATTCCGCTTATGCGCTCTATGAATTCATTCAACCTGTTCCTGCGCAGGCGCACATCGCTTGACTCCATTGAGCCCTGGCCGGACCCCAGGACATCGTGGGAAAGCCCGAATTGCTGCAATAGGTCGTGTCCTTCTTCCTGTGTAAGAAGA
This sequence comes from uncultured Planctomycetia bacterium, assembly GCA_964534705.1. GTDB lineage: Bacteria > Omnitrophota > Gorgyraeia > 2-01-FULL-45-10 > 2-01-FULL-45-10 > CAZHPY01. The sequence continues at coordinate 8,566 of CAZHPY010000057.1, forward strand.
TCCCCGAAATCCGACCTCCATGTCCAGTAAAGCTGCGCTAATGGATCATACGAATTAAGGTTTTGATATGCGACATTCTGCCTGTGCGTACTTAGAAGCCGCTGGATCTCGCGCTGTCTTTCGCGGTCATTTAACGGCACATGATGTTCGCCCCGCTGCTGGGAAAGGAGAGAAAATAACATGGACCATTCGTGCAGCCTGTGGTTCATTTTACTAAACTCCTCTACCTGCATGAATTTATAGTCTCTGAACGTGAGGCCGAGCCTTGTTCCACTTTGCTCGTCAAGTACGGTATTTCCGCTTTCATCCAAATTCAGGAATTCCCTGACTCCCCATCCCCGGCGATGCATATAGAATATCAAACCGTTGATCTGGCCGCTGGTCGCTGTTGGGAAAGTCTGCAGGGCTATTTCCGCTTCACGGGCCGCTGCTTCAGCGCCCGCCTCTGGAGTGCGGCGCGCCCTGATCTCAACGGCGATCTCATCGCGCATGATCATTTCCGCTTCCTTGAACTTTGCGAAATATTTCAGGAATTTTCCGATCGTCATGATGTCGATGTTCTCGTTTTGCGCGTATGTCATCCAATAACCCACATCGCCTTTTTCCATCCGGTGGCCGTTATTAAAAATAACATTTACCGCCTGCAGATACATTTCATTCTTTACTTCGTCAAAGAATTTCTGCCTGTCTGTGGAATATCCTCTCATCATCATATATCTAGTGCCCAAAAATACCGCTTCGTCAAAAGTCATCGGTTCGTCTCTCAGGCCTTCGCTTATTCTCAGCTGGCTGCCGTCGGGCAATAGTATATTGTCGCTGGTGATGGCAGCGATGATGGCATTTCGCTCCCGCTGTGTTTCCCATGATTGCAATCCAGAGCTATTGAGCTCGGCCAGTAGTGCATTACCCGCTTCACGGCGTACAGTCATGACATATTTTATGTTCCCGAATATCATGTCTATGGTCTGCCTTGTTTCATCCGGCTTCTCAAGCATATTATATGCAAACTGTGGGCCATACAGGTTTATGGTCTTACGGATATATGTCACATAATAAGCGAGCGCGTCTTCAGATAGGTTAAACCCGTACTTTTTGGCTGCCTTGAATATCTCTACGCGCAGCGCCATCTCTTCCCTTAACTCTGCTACGTTAGAAACTGTAAGTGCCAGGCTCCTGGCAACCGGTGTTACCATACCCATCTTTTCACGTTCAGTTGCTGCTGTATAGAAACCCGTTAAAGTGTCAATGCTTCTGAGATAATCTTTTATATATTGGTCATTTGCCAGGCAGACTTCGAAAAAGGTCCTGACGTTCCCCTCGCTCACTATGGCGCCATCCTTGCCGAAGAAATCTGACCAGTTGTGCGGTGCTTGTAATATGTCTTTTGCGATCGCTATCCTTAATCCCTCGGCATCGCTGCTTTCCTCAGCCAATTTTGCTATTTTATATTTGCGCCCCTCTTCCTGCAACCTATCCGCAATACTATATATTCTTTCGATGTCGGCCTTATTTGTCACTTCTCCTGTATTGGAATTAAAAAATAGTGCCCATTCAGAATTTCGTCCTCTCTGTATAAGGTCCCGCGCTATGGCCATCCTGCGGCCTTCCTTTATACGTAATTTATCCTCAGCATCGCTGGTAGCCGGCGTAAGTTGTGCTATCCCGCTCGTCCCTAGTACCTTCTCGAATTCAAATAATTTAAGTAAATTATTTTTGTTTATTACCGTATGTCCCTGCGCGTCAAAGCCCACTATGCCTTCCCAGTCGCTTGGATTAACAACGGCCCCTACTGCAATGGCCATACGGAACCCTTCTGCCGAAGGACTGTCGCCCCTGAGCCGCTCTACATCGCCTTCTGCAAGAGTTTTTTCCAGTAAAAATATCCTTCTTAAATTCTCCTCGTTAATATCTATGTTATTCGCATCCCTGATCGTTATAGTACCTGCCCAATCATTGGGGTGCACAACGGCATCGATC
>CAZHPY010000058.1:0-10540 GCA_964534705.1 uncultured Planctomycetia bacterium
TTGTGTTCTTTAACGCAGTATCCATCCTGAATAGCGGGACTTATATAAATATAAGCCTTAATGCTTTGTTCGGGAAGTGGATGCAATATGCTGGTATTTGTATCATTGCCCAGGATATTATACATGATAGCAGGGTATTTAAACGCGGCATGTTTGTATTTTTGTTTGCCGCAGCGCTCGTAGTCCTTTCCGGCTTGAGTCAGTATTTTTTTGGGATCGAGTTCTTACGGAATAAGAGCATGATTGCCATGAGCGGTGGAGGTATGCCTGCAATGACATCCTCTTTCGTTCACTATAATAGTTTTGGCGGGTATCTGGTAGTCGTTCTTTCTCTTGCAATCGCAATATTGCTGGCGATCGGTTCTTTCGATCTTAAGGCGTTCAGCTTGCTTGTCTTTTCTATGTTTTCAACAGCAGCGATCATTCTTACATTTTCGCGCGGAAGTTGGCTAGCTATGGCGTTTTCATTCGTTTTTATATTTAGTTTCTTCAGGAAAAATTTCAGAAGGCTCATGCCGGTTTTTATTGTTATTATTGCCATGTGTTTATTTTTCGGATTTCATGAAAGATTATTTTTAGCCTTAAAGCCCGGCGGAGACAGTGACAGGTTCAAATATTGGACAACGGCATTTAAGATGATCCTGTCCCACCCATTTCTTGGTGTGGGCGTTGGTACGTTCATGGCCAATTTCCAGAAATACGCACCTTTACCGGCAGTGCGCGAGGCCTATGCACATAATTGCTACCTCCAGATCTGGGCAGAAACCGGGTTTTTCAGCTTAGCCAGTTTTATGGCTTTCGTAGGGTCGCTTTTTATACTGGGCATCAAGAAAATTCTGAATTCAAAAGATTTCCTGTTACTTGGCTTGTTATCGGGCGCCGCGGGGTTTCTTATCCACAGTTTTTTTGAAGTTAATCTATACTCTTTGCAGCTCGCTGTACTATTCTGGCTATGGGCCGGATTGATCATCGCAAAGGCGCGTCACAACGCTTAGCGGAAGCGCTTAAAATTTATGGTGTATAAAAATATCTATATTCTCGGGATATCGGCGTTTTATCATGATGCGGCCGCCGCTATTCTGCGGGACGGCGAGATAATAGCCGCTGCTCAGGAAGAGCGTTTCACGCGCAAAAAGCACGATCCCAGCTTCCCGAAGGAGGCCATAGGTTACTGCCTGCGTGAGGCGGGCATCGGCATGGGTGATGTGGATATAGTAGCTTTCTACGAGAAGCCGTTCATCAAGTTTGAGCGCCTTCTGGATACATACCTGGCATATGCGCCTTTCGGGGTAAGGTCTTTTCTTGAAGCCATGCCTCCCTGGATCAAACAGAAGCTATTTATCAAAGAGCATATCCAGAAAGAATTAAAATTCAATAAGACGATCGTTTTCCCGGAGCACCATCATTCTCACGCCGCAAGCGCATTTTATCCCTCTCCATTCAATGAAGCGGCTATCCTTACGGTTGATGGCGTGGGGGAATGGGCTACATCCAGCTTCGGAAGAGGGAAAGGGAATGCCATAGAGTTATATTCTGAAATAAGATTTCCTCACTCTTTAGGGCTGCTATACTCAGCTTTTACCTATTATTGCGGATTCAGGGTCAACTCCGGAGAGTATAAGCTCATGGGCCTTGCGCCTTACGGTGAGCCGTTGTATGTGGATAAGATCCTGGACAACCTCATTGATATAAAAAAAGACGGTTCTTTCAGGCTGAACCTGAAATATTTTAATTATTGCACCGGCTTTACAATGACAAACAGCAGGTTCAATAGTCTTTTCGGAGCCTCTCCAAGAAAAGCAGGGGATAAGATAGAAAAAAAGCATATGGACCTTGCCAGGTCCGTCCAGGTTGTTACGGAGATGGTAATAATGAATATGGCCAATTACATTCATGCGCAAACAGGTCTTGAAAATTTATGCCTGGCCGGAGGGGTCGCCTTGAATTGTGTCGCAAACGGCAAAATATTGCGCGAAGGCCCGTTTAAAAGAATGTGGATACAACCATCCGCGTCAGATGCAGGCGGGGCATTAGGCGCCGCATTAACGGCCTGGCATGAGTATCTTGGTAGCGCGAGAAAGGTCGATGAAGACAAGGATCTCCAGAAGGCAAGCCTCCTGGGGCCTTCTTTTTCAGACCAGGAAATAGGGGAATATCTTAAAGAAAACAATATCCCGTATGAAAAAATAGAAGAAGGGGGCATTGCCAAAAGGATCTCGGATATACTGGCGGACCAGAAAGTGGTAGGATGGTTCCAGGGCAGGATGGAGTTTGGGCCGCGCGCGCTTGGCGCACGCAGTATCCTTGGGGATCCCCGTTCCGCCCATATGCAGTCGATAATAAATTTGAAGATAAAATTCAGGGAATCGTTCAGGCCATTCGCGCCTACGGTCATCCTGGAGAAGGCAGGCGAGTATTTTGGTTTAAAGTGCGAAAGCCCTTACATGCTTTTAGTATCGCCTGTAGAAGAGATAAAAAGAGAAAAAAATATTCCCGCGGCCGAGGGCTTAGAAAAGTTAAAGATAAAACGGTCCTCGATCCCTGCTGTAACGCATGTTGACTATTCGGCAAGGGTCCAGACGGTGAAGAGAAGCGATAACCGTCTGTATTACGACATGATAAACCAATTTTATAAGGATCATGGATGTCCCCTTGTTATTAATACCTCCTTCAATGTCAGGGGCGAACCCATTGTCTGCACTCCGCACGATGCTTACGGGTGTTTCATGCGTACGAACATGGATTATCTTATAATGGGATCATTTCTTATCGATAAGAAAAAACAGGACCTATCCAGGGTAAAGATCGAAGAGACAAGCCTTTTTGAGGCGGATTAGATAAATATGGAAAACAAACATGATATAATAAAGGATCTTAGGCGGTTCGGTATTGTTTTAGCCGGCATGCTTACCGTACTGGGTTTCATAAATTTCCTGAAGGCAAGGACGGTATTATCTGAGAGTTTTGCGTTATCCGGCGGCGTTGTTCTTATTTTGGCCTTGATAATGCCCAATGCGCTTAAAGGTATATATGGGATCTTCAAAAAAGTCGCCCATGCAATAGGATGGTTCAATACCAGGGTAATGCTGCTAGCTATTTATTTTTTGATCCTTACCCCGATCGCTGTTTTAATGAGAATGTTCGGGAAAGACTTCCTGGATAAAAGGATAGACAAGAACGCGGACAGCTACTGGATCAGGCGCCCGGTTGTTATGGTGTCAAAGGAACGGCTCGAAAGACAATTCTAGCGGTTCTACATAAGGAAGAATAATGAGCAAGATATCTTTTTTGAAGGAAATGTGGGATTTCCTTAAGGTCCGCAAAAAATGGTGGTTGTTACCTATAGTCATCCTGCTGCTTATGCTTGGGTTGCTGATCATCTTTACCGAATCTTCTGCAGTTGCGCCGTTTATTTACACGCTTTTTTAGATAAGGAAAACAATTGCAAAAATCCGCAAAGTTAGATATATCATTCTGGCTATTGGCTATATTGTCTGCTATTTACATCCTGGGAAATATTGGCACCGGAAGCCTGACGACCTGGGATGAGGCTGTCTATGCCAATATCTCCAGAGGTTTGCTTGATACGAACAACTGGCTGATGCTGCATCAGGGCAAAACCCCCTGGTTTGACAAACCTCCCTTATATATGTGGTGTACGGCGTTATTTTATAAGATATTCGGGGTCAATGAATTTTCAACCCGGCTTACAAGCGGTCTTTTCGGTATCGCTACGGTCATGCTGGTTTATATCTTTGTAAAAAGAATAGGTGATAAAAGCATGGCCCTGCTTGCCGCATTACTATTGCTGGCCGCGCCCCATTACCTGCATTATTCTAAGATGGGGATGATGGATGTCACGCTAACTTTTTTTATTACTCTGATGGTGTATCTATTCTGGCGAGGGCAGGAAAAGCCGTCATATCTTTTTTGGTCAGGATTAGCCCTCTTATTTGCTTATCTTACCAAAGGTATCGCGGCCATAACCGGGCCGGTTATTATATTTATGTATTGCCTGTTTTCCGGGAACTTAAGGCTTTTGGCAAAGTGGCAATTCTTAGCCGGTATTTTGCTTTCATTGGCCGGCATAATCGCATGGCATTTTGGTCAATATCTTGCCGCAGGCCCGGCAGCCGTTGAGAATTATTTCGGTTTTCATATATTTAAAAGGGCCATGACGGTTGTTGAGGGGCATACCGGCGGGATCAATTTTTACCAGAAGGTTGTCTTTAACAAGAATAAGCCGTGGTCCGTTCTTTTCTATGCGTCATCCGCCTATATGTTTTGGTTAGCCATGAAAAATAAGGATAGGCGCGCTATTTTGATCATCTCATGGATAGCAGTTGTTTACCTGATATGTACCGTGGTAAGGACAAAGCTGCACTGGTATGTAATGCCCATATATCCTGCGCTTGCCGTTTCATCCGCTATTTTTATCGGCAGCTTTTTTAAGAATAGGTTTTTGAATTTTATTTTAGCCGTCATATTACTGGGTATGCTTACCCAGGTGCCTATATCCTGGGCGTTCAAGCTGGATTTTAATGCAAAAGCCAAGGAAGCGGCCTTGAGCTCCAGGGAACTTCCTTATGAAGACGACGGGACCATATTTTACACCAAATCAGCAAAGAAACCATAAAAACATGGCTTATTTATCGATAATAATACCGGCATATAATGAAGAAAAGAGAATAGGCGCCACGCTGCATAAACTGTATCAGTTCTTATCCGCCCAAAAATATGATTATGAGGTCATAGTTGTTGACGACGGCAGCGGTGATGGAACGATATCGGAAGCCGAGAAGAGCGCCCTGTCAAAAATAGGCAAGTTAAGGATCGTAAAAAATGATAAAAATATGGGGAAAGGTTTCTCTGTTAAGGCCGGCGTATTCAATACAGGAGCCGAATACGTACTTTTGACCGATGCGGATCTTTCCACTCCGATCGAAGAAATGGAAAAACTTTTTTCTTTTATGAAGGAAGGTTACGATATAGTCATAGGATCGCGCGCGCTTAAAGATTCTGACGTCAGGGTCCACCAGCCGTTCCACAGGGAGATAATGGGCAAGACGTTTAATTTTTTTGTAAAGCGGCTTCTGATAAAAGGATTCAACGATACGCAATGCGGTTTTAAGCTTTTTAAGGGCAGTGTTGCCCGTGACATTGCGTCCCGGATGAAGATAGACGGTTTCTGTTTCGACGTGGAAATGCTTTATTTAGCCAAGATAAAAGGATATAATATTAAAGAAGTAGGTGTTGCATGGAATAATTCTATTGAAAGCAAGGTCAGGCTGTTCCACAGCTCAGCGACGATGTTTTTGGACCTTTTACGCATCAGGACGATACATGGAAAAGGAAAGGGAAAGAATTAGTAAGATGAAAGTTGTTTTAGTGCTGCCGCCCGCCGAAAAGATATCGGAAAAAAAGGATACGCCTATGCATCAGCACGTAGGCCTTGGATATCTGGCCGCTATGCTTGAAAAGCATAATATAGACGTGACGATAGTGAACGCGAAGCTGGACAGGATGGCTGCGGGAGAGACATTGAAGCGCATATTAAGCTTAAAGCCCGACATAGTCGGTATTACCGCTATGACGCATGAGATCAATATGGCCTCCAAGCTGGCCGCCAGCTTAAAGGAAAATAAGCCGGATCTTTTTATCGTGATAGGCGGCGTTCATGTTACTGCGCTCCCCGTGGAAACCATCAAGGCGAATAGTGCTTTTGACGCGGGTATTATAGGGGAAGGCGAAAGATCGTTTCTCGATATAATAAGAAAGATAGAAAAAAAGGACTACGACTTTTCCGGGCTTCATGGGGTTGTTTACCGTAAAAACGGCGATGTCGTACTTTCGCTCCCGTCTGAAAGGATTGGAAATCTCGATGAGCTTCCGTTTCCAGCATGGCATATGTTCCAGAATGCCACGGAATATATACTTATCACTTCGCGCGGATGTCCCTTCTCATGCCTCTTTTGCATGAGGGCTCTTGGGCAGCAGGTGCGGGAAAGGTCAGCCTCTAACGTAGTAGATGAGATAGAAAATGTCGTGCGTCAAAGGAAGCCGAAGCGTTTCCTTTTTTATGATGAAACATTTACGCTGGATAAAAAACATGTCCATGAGATATGCGACCTGCTTATTAAAAAAGGCCTTAGTAATGCTATCCGCTGGTCTGCGACTACAAGGGTAGACAGCATAAACGAGGATATATTGCAAAAGATGAAAAAGGCCGGCTGTGACCATATAGAATTCGGTGTTGAGTCGGGTGACCAGAAAGTGCTGGAAACGATAAAAAAAGGAATTACGATAGAGCAGGCTAAAAAGGCGATATCCCTGGCTAAAAAATTAGGTTTTCATACGGAGACAGCCTTCATAATAGGACATCCGGATGAAACCATGCAGACGGCATATGCTACTCTAAAACTCGCATCGAAATTGAATGCCGATATCGTGCAGCTGGGTATCATGGTTCCTTATCCTGGCACCGAAGTTGCGCAGCTTGCGAGCAAGGGAATGGGAGGATATAAGATCATTTCCTATGACTGGTCTGATTATAACAAACAGTTAGGCAACGCGCTGGAGCTGGAAAATTTAAGCAGAAAAGATATGGAGCGCCTTCAATTGATCGGATATTTGAAGATCTTCGTTTATAACCGGCGTTTTCTAGATCTTGCGCGCTTTATATGGAATTTTAGAAGAGAGATGGTCGCTTTTCTGAAGAATCATCTTAGGGGTAAGAAGGCATCTGGGCCATCCAGAATAAACTTTTTCCTTATGACGAAAATGATATTTGAAAGATAATGCGGAGGACGTGAATGAAAAGAGTATTGGTTACCGGAGGCGCAGGTTATCTTGGTTCCATTCTATGCAGAAAATTATTAGATAAGGGGTATGCTGTCAGATGTTTTGACCGCCTCTATTTCGGGGTCGAGCCCATAAAACCCATATTAAAGGATAAAAGATTTGAGTTAATAAAAGGCAATATTTTAAACATGTGTGATTTTCCGGATCTCCTGGATGACGTCAGTGCAGTGGTCCATTTAGCAGGCATAGCCAACGATCCCACAGCCGAATTGGATCCGCAACTTACCCATAAGGTTAATTTTGAATCATCTGTCAAGCTTGCCCATATGGCGAAAGGCTGCGGCATAAAACGCTTTATTTTTGCTTCAAGCTGCAGCGTTTACGGAAAAGGCCTGTCAGATATAGTAAATGAGGAATCCCCCCTGAATCCGGTATCAGTTTACGCTGAGTCGAAAGTGAACGCTGAAAAGGATATATTGGCGCTTGCAGATCCTGACTTTCATCCTTTGTCCCTAAGGCAGGCAACTCTTTACGGGCGCTCCCCAAGGATGCGCGTTGATCTGGCGATCAATCTTATGGTATTACATGCTTTATCAAAAGGTAAGATCTTTATATGGGGCGGCGGAGAGCAGTGGAGGCCGTTCCTCCATGTTGAAGACGCTGCTGACGCCATGACGTACTGTCTGGGGCTTCCGCTAAAAGATATTTCCGGAAAAGTGTATAATCTGGGATCCACAAGGGATAATCTTAAGATAATCGAGCTTGCCAATGTAGTCAAAAACACCGTTAAGGGCACGGTGCTCGATATTATACCGGAAAATCCCGATAAGCGCAGTTATCGTGTGAGTTGTGATAAGATCGTGAAAGACCTAAAATGGAAGCCCGGTAAGAAAATAGACGAAGGCATAAAAGAACTCATGGATTATTTTGCCACTAATAAAGCAAAGGCGCTTAATGACCCGGCCTTTTACAATATAAGGACCGTCCAGGATTTTATCCGGAAACCGGCGATCTTAGGCGGGGATCCCATAAGGGCCGATTTCCTGCCTTTTTCTCTTCCTTTAATAGGAAAGGAAGAAGAGGACGAAGTAATTGATACACTGCGTTCTGGCTGGCTTACAAGAGGCCCTAAAACAGCACGCCTGGAATCCATGTTCAAAGATTATATAGGATGCAAAAACGCGATATGCGTTAGTTCTTGTACGGCAGCGCTGCATCTGAGCCTGGCGGTTTTAGGTATCAAGAAGGGAGATGAGGTAATAACCTCTCCGATCACCTGGCCCGCCACCGCGAATGTTATTGTCCATACCGGCGCAAAGCCCGTATTTGCGGATATCGATAGGAGAACATTAAACATCGATCCATCAAAAATAGAAGAAAAGATAACATCAAAAACTAGGGCTATAATACCAGTGCATATGGCAGGCCAGCCGTGCGATATGGATAAGATACATAGACTGGCAAAGAAATATAAGCTTTACGTTATAGAAGACGCAGCGCATGCCATAGGAGCTTCTTATAAAAACAGGAAGATAGGGTGCATAAGCGATTTTACCTGTTATAGTTTTTATCCTATTAAAAATATGACAACGGTCGAGGGAGGGCTTGTTGTAACCGATAATCCGAAATGGGCAGAGAAGGTAAGGATATACAGCCTCCATGGCGTAAGCAGCGATGCCTGGAAAAGATATGACAGCTCTTTCAAGGGGGCTGTCGAAGTCGTGTATCCGGGTTTTAAGTATAACATGTCTGATGTTCAGGCGTCACTAGGCCTGCATCAGCTGCCAAAATTGGATTCATTTATAAAAGAAAGGAAGATTATTGCTCAGCAATATGATGAAGCATTCCGCGAAATTAAAGAAATATCCCTGCCGGGGCAATTGCAGGATACAGGGCATGCCCACCACTTGTATATAATTATCCTGGATATAGACAGGCTTAAGATATCGAGGGATGAGTTCATGAATGCTTTAAAAAAAGAGAATGTAGGGGTGGGATTACATTTTAAATCCCTGCATGTTCAACAGTATTACAGGGAGACGTTCAAGCTTAAGGCTTCCAGCTTACCGAACGCTTTTTACCTTTCAGAAAGGATACTTTCTATTCCCATGTATCCAAAGATGACGCAATACGATGTTGATACTGTGATAAAAGCTGTCAAAAAACTAATCGCTTATTACAAGAGATGAAAAGGTTACCATACCTTTTTTTAATCATAATAGCTGCTTTTATAGTAAGGTTAGTAGGTATACGGTATGGCCTTCCTTTTCTATATCATGATGATGAGCCCTTACTCGTAAATTATGCGCTTGCCTACGGGGCCGGAGATTTTAATCCCCATGTTTTTAACTTTGCGCCTTTCCTGACATATTGCCTTTTTCTACTTTACGGTATTTTTTATGTGATCGGCTATGTATTCGGGCATTTTCATTCAGTTAAGGATTTTGCCTACCTTTATATTAATGACCCGACGGTATTTTATCTCATAGGTAGAAGCGCGCTGGGCCTGTTGTGCGGCACAGCTGCCGTTTATGTAATATATCTGGCAGGTAAAAAATATTTTAACGAGACAACAGGGCTAATAGCCTCTCTTTTCCTTGCCTTTAATTTCCTGCATGTCAGGGATTCGCACTATATATATTTTGACATACCGCTTACGCTTTGCGTACTTATATTCTTTGTGAAGGCTTACGATCTTTTTAAACCGGCTCGCGGAATAGACTACGCATGGCTGGGAGGGCTTTTGGGATTATCTATTTCCATAAAATATCAGGGTATCGCTTTATTAGCCCCTTTCGCCGCCATCATGCTTTACAATATGTTCACATACAGGGACACAGCCTTAAGGGATAAAATAAATTCCGTTATATGGTGTTTTGGAGCGTTTATAGCGGTAATGTTTATATGCAACCCATTTTTATTTCTGAACTTATCGGGATTTATGGCAAAAGTGCCCAGGCTGCCATATATGCCGGTTCCGCTGCTCTATCATATTAAGATATCTCTATTTAACGGATGCGGAGCGCCCATGATCATAACGGCAATGATCGGTATGATCCTGATCTTTATCCGCAGGGACAGGGCCGTGCTTATAGCCATATACGTTATCTTTTATTACTTTATAGTTACAAAAGCTACGCAGCCAGGCGAAAGACTTGTCCTGCCTATCGTTCCTCTTCTCTTGTTGTGTGCAGCGGACATTATCAGCAGGACAATAATGAGAATCAAAAATAAGCAATTATCGGTTTTCACCGGCTGCTTTGCGGTGTTAATTCTATTATATCCGTCCTTAGAGAATATTTATTATTCTGATTCCCTTTTTTTAAAAGAAGATACGCGTACTCAGGCGTACCATTGGATAAAGGATAATATAAAACCCGGGACAAAAATAGCGCTGGATGCTACAACTTCCGGATTTCCGAAGCTTGAGAAAGATAAAGAGCAGATAAAGGGATTGGAGAAATATTTCGGGCAGATGTCATTCGGAAAGCCTGCGAATGCCGACCGGACAAAGCTTCAATTTATGCTGGACAACCCTTCTTATCCTGAAAAGACATATTACCTGTTCTATATGCGTAATCTGACAAAAAGAGGCTTTTTGTCCATATATCCCTGTATCAATGTCCGCTATAGCGAGCTGGAGAACAACGATGTCGAGTATGTGGTGCTTTCAAACATCATGACCGATGCAAGATGCGGTGATTTTATGAGTGAACTGGAACGGCGCGCCGTTCCAGTT